>JBAUYV010000404.1:0-3931 GCA_049584975.1 Xanthobacteraceae bacterium
GTTTGAGTGCCGGCGATGACCGACGAGCAGCCCGTGTCTGCTGGCCTTTCGCGTCACAGCGGCAACCGCTCGTTTCATGAACTTGGAAATACAGTCGGTGCCCGGAAGATGAGTGACGCCATTTATGTCAGCCAATCGACGAAAAGCAATCTTGCCATCGGAGACCGCCGCGAGATCGCGGACGTGATCTTTGGAAGATTCTCCTTGCGCCAACGGCGCGCTTCATCTGTGATAGTCTGATTATCGCTGGGTTGCTGAAACACTCACTGGAACACTCACAGAACGATCGAGAGTCAGCGTTTTCTGTCACGAAGCGGCCGATCATGGTCCGCACATGAACAGGAAACCCGGCCAATGACAGAACCAGGCTCCGCGAATCAACAGTGCACAGCAACGTTTACTTGACCGGTATTGAGACCGAGGTCACCGCTGGCTCGAAGAATTCTACATCCAACGTAATCGAAAAATCGTCAAATCTATCGCTTCCTTTCCCTATATCGCCAAGTCATCAGATATGGAAATGGCATCACACAACCCGATGGCGAGCCGTGATATTGTTCGCAGCGTGTAACGTTGGGGACCCGTGGGCGGGCTCGATACCTGTTTTTGCGGAGGTTCGTGATGAAGAGCATCTTGGCGCTGATCGGTGGTGGGCCGCGCGACCAAGTTATTTTCGACACTGCGCTCGCGGCAGCGATGCCATTCGCCGCGCACGTGAATTTTCCTTCATATCCACGTCACCCCCGGTGAAGCAGCGGTGGGCTCCCGAACCGAATTTGCCGTTGGACCTGCGGTGGGGGTTGCCCTGCGGAATCTCGAACAGCGCGCCAGGACCTACTCGCGAGCTGCAGCAGACCATATCCGGGACCTCTGCGAGAACTCAGTCGTTCCCATCAACGACACGGCGGACGTCGGCCGAAATAGCGTTACGGCAAGCTATTGGGAGGAGACCGACCAGGCGCTGAAGCGGCTGACTGCGAACGCATTGCGCAACGATCTCATCGTCGTAGGCCGCCTCAAGCAGACGCAAGGCCTGCCCTCTCACGCCCTGGAGCACCTGATCAAGCGCTCTAGCAGACCGATGCTGGTTGCGGCTTCCGGCTCACCGCGCGAGCTGACCGGCACTGCCATCGTGTTCTGGGACGGCTCGCAAAGCGCGACGCGCGCTGTCGAAGGTGCCAAGCCGCTCCTGACCAAAGCGAAGCGCGTCGTCGTCACGCGCGTCCTTGATCGCCGCAAACCGGACGAGACGGCATTGATCGAGATCGTTCGCAAGTTCGCGGATTCCGACATCAAAGCCGAACCATTGCCGATCCCGGCGGAGGGGCGGGATTTAGCCGTGCGGCTTGCTGCAGCGGCCGACGAGTGCAAGGCCGACCTCGTGGTGATGGGCGCTTACGGACGCGGAATGGTGCGTGAGCTGTTGTTCGGCAGTCGGACGGAAGCCCTGCTGCGTTCCGCTGACAGGCCGATTCTACTGGCGCATTGAATGCTCTTGAGGGCCATTTTCCGGACTCAGGCACCGCAGCAGACAGGGTTGCCCTAGGACGGTCCCCTCACACATCAAACATGTATTATCGCGCGGAGCGCAATTCATAAATGGAGATGATACAATGGCCGATCCATCGACGCCTCATTTTCATCCAATTCTAACTGATACGGGCAATGGGCCGACCTTCACGATGCTCGGGACCACAATGCGTTTGATCGCCGCGGCCGCCGATACTGGAGGAAGATTTACAGTGCTCGAGCAGGTTACGCCAACCGGTTGGGGGCCACCGCGTCACATTCACTCACGCGAGGACGAGATTTTTCACATCCTTGAGGGCACCTACGAGTTGCATGTCGGCGACGAGCGCCGGACCGTTTCCGCTGGCGCCTATGCGATCCTGCCACGCGGCGTTCCACACGGCTTTCGCAACGTGGCGCCCGCGCCTAGCCGATTGCTATGTGTCATCACTCCCGGCGGATTAGAGGAGTATTTCTTGGCCGTGGCGAAATGTCCGCCGCCCCCCAATCCCGCACAACTGGCCGAACTGGCGCGACCGTTCGGTCTGACTCTGCTGCCGCCCGGAGCTTGAACTAGTAGCGGAAATCAACTCGCACGCTCGATCAGCGCAGAACGATGCCGTTAATCGACGCCGCCTATGTCGTCTTTGGGTCTTGGCCGTTCGCCAATTCCGGGCCCAAGGTCAAGCTCTCGTTTGAGCATCCTTGCCGGGTTCAGGGTTCTCTCCGCGGTAGGGGCGTGCCCTCCGCATGATGGCGTTAGATGACGCCGGTGGATCAATGTGTGAAGCGCGCTCGCTCACTAGAGCATCGCAAGACCAAGAGCGATCTCACCAACGCCAGCGTCCCGGCAGGGACATTCGTTTCCGCTGATCTGATCGGCGGGAATTCGGTTATGCAGGTTGATTAGCTACCTCCTTTGAAGACCATTTGAACTCGGTGCCATCGATCCACATTCTGTGCAGAATAACGGCAAGCTTTCGCGCGACAGCCACCTTGGCTTTGCGTAGTCGACTTCGCTTCGCAAGCCAAAGTCGGGAGCGTCGAAGTCGGACGTGTGCTCGACAGCTCACTGCGGTCCAAGCCGCCTGTGATCCTGGGCGTGAGCCCGCCGCATGCGGCAAATTGGCGACCTTCGGAATAAGCTCGCGAGCGTGGGGTTTAGCAGCGCATCGCGGCTTAAGGCTTTCATTCCAACATGGAGGAAACAATGCGAAAGTCGCTCATCATACTCATCGCTGTTGCAACAACGGTTGCAAGTGTGGCGTTTGCGCAGATGGCGCCGACGAAAGTAGGCGACTCCCCGAAGGGAAAAGTGCTTACTAACGACAGCGGGATGACGCTCTATGTTTTCGACAAGGATTCCGGCGGCAAGTCGGCCTGTAACGGTCCATGCGCCGGCAATTGGCCGCCATTGATGGCGACCGCCGCATCAAAGGCGATGGGCGATTATACGATCCTAACGCGCGACGACGGAAGCAAGCAGTGGGCCTACAAAGGCCGGCCGCTTTATACATGGAAGAATGACAAGACGCCTGGCGACATCACAGGCGATGGCTTCCTCAACGGCGCTTGGCATATCGCTCAGCCGTAAACGCCGCGTAGCAATTGGGCAAATCAAGCCGCAGATCGACGGCGTGCGTCCAAACGGCATTCCGCTCGCGGAGCGGGACGAGAAAGTACCGGACTGCGGCGTTCAACCGATCCGCGTCAAACTGGCAATTGCATCTGTCGCAGGATCGGATTGGAATAACAGCAGCGCCGCCCGTTCCTGAAATCGCGCCGGACGCGGCCAGACAGCGGTGGCGAGCTTCAGCGGAGGAAGATCATGAAGCGTGAGAAATGGCTTTTCGCATTCGCGACAGCGGCCGCCGTCGGCCTTGGCGCATCTACCCTGCATGCCGCTTCGATTATCGACGAGTGGGCAAGTGTGAAGGCCCCGCCGCCGCCGACGCTCAAGGCGGTGACGGTCGATCCCAAGACGACGGCGCTTGTGATGGCCGATTTCGTACAGCCGATCTGCAGTCGCTACCCGCGCTGCATGGCTTCGCTGCCGGTCGCCAAGAAGCTGCTCGCTGCGGCGCGCGGCGCCAAGGTGCTGGTGGTCTACACCAGCATTCCCAAGGTTGAGATGAGCGCGGTGGTGCCCGAGGTGAAGCCCGAGGGCAACGAGCCCTTCGTGCAGTCGTTCACCGACAAGTTCCTAAATACCGACCTGGAAAAGGTCCTCAAGGACCACGGCATCACCACGCTGCTCATGGCCGGCGTGTCCTCCAACGGCGCCATCGTCGAAACATCGAGCGAGGGGGCGCTGCGGGGTTTTAAAGTTGCGGTCGTCCTCGATGCGACCAGCGCGGCGACCATCTATGCGGAGCAATTCGTCGCCTGGCAGTTGGTCAACGGACCGGTCATTTCATCGAGC
>JBAUYV010000405.1:0-3073 GCA_049584975.1 Xanthobacteraceae bacterium
ATAGATTACAGTGATGGGTACCATTATGTTGCTGGTGCAGGCACCTGCACCGGAATTAAAACTTGAATGATATCAATGCGTTACGTATATTACTATGCATCCACGGATGCTCACAATGTAACGGCAAGGCCACGACAATGCGGTGCAGCAGATATATTGCCTATTACCGGGTCTCGACCGCCAGGCAGCGCCGTAGCGGGCTCGGGATCGATGCCCAAAAGCAGGCCGTCTCCCAGCACCTCAACGGCCAAAAGCCAATCAGCGAGTACCTCGAAGTCGAAACGGGCACTCGCAGCGACCGTCCTCAGCTTGCCGCCGCTCTTGCAGCCTGTCGCGTCCACAAAGCCACCCTGGTCATCGCCAAGCTTGACCGACTAGCCCGTAACGTCGCCTTCGTTTCGAGCCTGATGGAAGCCGGGGTTGAATTTGAAGCCTGCGATTTCCCGCAAGCGAACCGACTGACCATTCACATACTGGCCGCCGTAGCCGAACATGAAGCCCGGATGATCTCAGACCGAACGCGTGGTGCGTTGGCCGCCGCAAAAGCCCGCGGAACGGTTCTGGGCGGTTTTCGTGGTCGAGCGGGAAGCTGCACCGATCTAGCCAAAGCCCGCGCCGTAAGAAGCGCACAAGCCAAGCAGCGTGCCATCGATTTGATGCCGACGATCCAATCCCTTCAGTCAAACGGTGTCCGTTCGCTTCGTTCAATTGCATCCAAACTTAGTGCTCAGGGCATCTTAGCTCCGCGCGGCGGTAATTGGTCAGCCGCCCAAGTTCGAGCGGTCCTGGCTCGCATCGGGGGATTGGGTCAGGCGCAAGTAGCCTGATGCGTCCAGCTCTGCAAAGGCAGTCATGACCGGGGTAGCCGAGCCGCCCCGCCAATTACGCTATGCCCTCAGAAGCGGACATTCCGTTGCACCGCAATATCCGTAGTCATGTGCCAACTTCTGCCGCACGCACCCGCAGCAATCCCCCTGATTTAATAGTGCTTAGCTTACTGCTTAGCGGGCTCGCCGACGATAACGAATGGAGCCCAGTATTTGGGCTCGGCCCAATCGGGGCGTTGCGCGTTGTTGATCATCGCCAGGATGGATTTTTGAAGGGCTTCGGCATGGGAGAGTTTGGGATCGGCGGTAAGCGCCGCGAAGGTTCCGGTCATCAACGCAACGGCGCTGTCGGAATCAACCTCCCAGTTGGAGACGACAAGTGAGCGCGCACCGGCATAGAAGAACGCGCGCGCCAAGCCCGATAGCGCCTCAGCCCCAGGCTTGTCCGCGGATGCTGTGTTGCAAGCCGACAGTACGACCCACTCGGCATTGAGCTTTAGCTGCGCCACCTCGCTGGCGGTTAGCAGGCCATCGTCAAGCTCGGTCGGATGGTCAGGCAGCGATAGTACAAGAGCTGGTTCAGCATTAAGTTTGGCGAAGTCGGCGACGTCGCCGGCAAGTAAGCCGTGGGTGGCGAAATAGACGACGCGGAATTGGTCAAGCTTTTCCTGCTTGACGCGGGTCTCGGTGGCATCGACGCCGAGAAACAGGTCGGCCGCATCGGCGTGCACGCTGGCGGCAACCTTTCTCAATTCGGTTGCGGTCTCCGGCAGTTGCGGCAGGGCCCTCTTGAGGTCCGCAAGGTCGGCTACCGTGCCGCGAATGCCACGCGTAGCAGTTACGTTAGCGATTGCTCTGGAGTTTTCCGCCAGCCTTAGAGGACTCTGGTCGAACACTGGATCGGCGAAACCGATGAACGGCTTGGCTGCTTCTGCGATGACGGACTTCCCGCGCAATACTTTGAGGCTCTCGACCGAAGGCAGCACGGTGACGGCGTGGCTGCGGATCAGCCAGTCCACATCCTTGAGCGCCTTGCCCGCGGGATCGTGGGTGACCAGAAGCTGCGGCGGCAGGCTGGTCACAGCGCCGTCGAGGACGAGGCTCAAGCGCGGTTTGCCGCGCACGACCTCTTCGATTGGTCCTAGGAGTTTTTGATAAAGCTCGAAACTTGCCCGCGTATCAAACGGCCTGATGCTGTGGAAACTGAGAAGGTCGCGTAGCGCTGAGACTTTCTTGGACACCTCCGCCGCCGTGAGCGCAAGCTCCCGCCAATCCGCCGCGCTGCGGGTGATGGCCCAGACGTAGCTCTTCTTGGCGCCGAGATTGATGACGATGAGCGCCTCATCGTCGGCGAGCAGTGCCTGGATGTCCTTGACCGTCAGCGGTTGTGGATTAGACAGCGCCGCATAGTCGGCAAACTCGCGCGCGAACACGGTTTGCAGATCGTCGCGTTCCCTGGCGATCGCTGCAATGCGATCCCTGATCCGTTGCTCCGCTGCAGCATCGCGTTTGGACGGCTCGCTGGAGACGGCGGCGATGATTGCTTTTTCAAGGTTGACAGCCTCGCCTGCAAGGTCCTGATCCCTGCGCACCAAATAGGCGAGCCGGTCGTTGCCCGCGGAAAACCGCACGGCCAGTGCATTGAGGGCTTCGCTGGCGGCAGTCTGCGAGGCGCGTTGCACGACATTAAGACCGTTATCGATGGCCTCATCTGCGGAAATGAGCTTGTCGGCCTGAGCACCGAACAAACCGGGCAGTACCGCGCCCCACGTCTTTGCGGACTTGCTGGAAATTGTCCTAAGCACGAGCGGCAGCGCATCCACGTAGCGGTCCTGATCGTTATAGAGTTCAGCCAGATTGTTCAGCACCGTCGCGACATCGGGATGATCGGGCCCGAGCACCTTTTCGCGGATCGCCAGCGCACGCTTGTAGAGCGGCTCGGCCTCGGCGTAGCGGCTCTGATGGTCATAGTGCATAGCCAGATTGTTCAGCGTCATCGCGACAGCACGATGATCGGGCCCGAGCGTCTTCTCGTAGATTGCCACCGATCGCTTGTAAAGCGGCTCGGCCTCGGCGTAGCGGCTCTGATGGTCATAGAGCAAAGCCAGATAGTTCAGCGACTCCGCGACATAAAAATCATCAGGCCCGAAAGCTTTTTCGCGGATCGCCAGCGACCGCTTGTAGAGCGGCTCGGCCTCGGCGTGGCGGCCCTGCTTGTCGTAGAGCATAGCCAGATTGTTCAGCGC
>JBAUYV010000406.1:0-4498 GCA_049584975.1 Xanthobacteraceae bacterium
ACCATGGCGAAGTCGGCGACCGGCACGCGCACTAGCGCAGCGGCGCCGCCCTGGCGCACCGCGGCAACGCCGGTGAGCAGCGCGCTGATGTCCCAGAGCCCGTGCTGCGCTTCGAGCGTCACCGCGACGAAGCCTTCGCGGCCGATCGTTTCGGCGACCAACGGATAGGGCAGGCTGCACCAGCCGGCGAACACGGTTTCCCCCGCACGCAGCCGACGGGCGAGGGTGAAGGCGGGAATGCTCATCGGCTCTCGCGAAATAAAATCGTCACCAGAATCGCCGCTAGATGCCGGCCTTGATGTCGGCGACGGCTTTCACCATCAGCTCGTTCATGGCGCGATCGATCTGGTGATCCGACTGGACGACGTTCTTGGCGGCGAAATCCGCCTGGATCTTGCGTACCACGCCAGGCTCGCCGGCATCTTCGAACGCGACCATGACCACGGACTTGGCGTAGCTCTCGGCTTCGGCGCCGCTAAGGCCGAGTTTTTCCGCCGCCCACAAGCCGACGAGCTTGTTGCTGCGCGCGGTCGCTTTGAATCTCAATTCTTCGTCATGTGCGAATTGCTGCTCGAAGGCTTCCTCGCGCTTGTCGAAACTGGTCATCGCCGTTTGCCCAATCGTGTGCGGAACCGCAAATCGCCTGCCGCCTTGCATATCGAGGGTGCCTCGTCAAGGCAACCTCCCACGCGGGTCCAACATCGCCGTTGCGGCGAGCGCCGCGCGGGTCTATGTCGATTGTGCTCCGCGTCGCGTTCAGCTAGCTTTTCGATGCGGAGGGGTCGCTGCGTTGAGTCGCCGCCCACCGCCGCCGCGGAACCTCGAACCAAGACTGGAGCCCCGGCATCCCATGGATTTCACCAAGCCACGGTATACTCCAATGAGCCGCCGTCGCCGCATCTATGAAGGCAAGGCGAAGGTCCTCTATGAAGGACCCGAGCCAGGCACCCTGATCCAACACTTCAAGGACGACGCGACCGCCTTCAATGCAAAAAAGCATCAGGTGATCGAAGGCAAGGGCGTCCTCAACAACAGGATCTCCGAATACGTCTTCCAGCACTTGAACGACATCGGAGTTCCCACGCACTTCATCCGCCGCCTCAACATGCGCGAGCAGCTCATTCGCGAGGTGGAAATCATTCCGCTCGAAGTCTGCGTGCGCAATGTGGCCGCCGGCTCGCTGTCGGAGCGGCTCGGCATCGAAGAAGGCACGCAACTGCCCCGCTCGATCATCGAGTTCTATTACAAGAACGAAAAGCTCAACGATCCCATGGTGTCGGAGGAGCACATCACAGCCTTTGGCTGGGCGACGCCGCAGGAGATCGACGACATCATGTCGCTCGCCATCCGCGTCAACGATTTCCTCTCCGGGCTTTTCCTCGGCGTCGGCATCCGTCTCGTCGATTTCAAGATGGAGACCGGCCGGCTGTGGGAGAACGAGCTGATGCGGATCGTCGTCGCCGACGAGATCTCTCCGGATTCCTGCCGGCTGTGGGACATCAAGTCGAATGAAAAGCTCGACAAGGACCGCTTCCGCCGCGATCTCGGGGGGCTCCTCGAAGCCTATACGGAAGTCGCCAAACGGCTCGGCGTCATGAGCGAAGGCGAGCGGCCGCAGGGCACCGGGCCGGTCCTGGTCAAGAGCTGAGCGCAGAGGTTCCGACGCTTCGTTAGCTGAAATGTCGAAACAATATACCATCGGCCTTGTCGTTCCGTTCGCGAAGGACGAGGTGCCGTTCGAAGGCCCGATCATGTATCCGGGCGTTCGTTTCATTCCACGCGGCGTAGGGGTGCGGGCGCTCACGCCGGAAGGCTACGAGCCCGCCCGGAATGGAATTCTGCCGGCGGCCGAGTATCTCGCTAAGCAGAATGTCGGTGCGATCATGGTCATCGGTACGTCGCTCACCTTTTACCGCGGCCCGGCGGCGCACGAGTGGCTGCTCAAGGAACTGCGGCAAAGGACCGGCCTGCCGGTGAGCACCATGAGCCAGGCCATTATCGATGGCTTGCGCGATGTCGGTGCCCAGCGCGTTGCGGTCGCCACCGCCTACAGCGACGTGGTGAACCGGCGCTTGAAGGAGCTTCTCGCCGCTGCGGACATCGACGTGCGCTCGCTAGAGTGCTTCGACCTGCTCGAATTTGGCGGCCCGAGCAAAAAGAGCGAGGCCGATATCATCGCGCTCAGCGACAGCGCGGTCGAGCACGCGGATCGCCCCGAGGGAATTCTCATCTCCTGCGGCGGCTTGCGCACCCTTGGGGTGGCGGAGCCGCTGGAAGCGCGCTACGGTATTCCTGTGGTCTCGTCGGCAACAGCGGCGTTCTGGGCGGCCATGCGGTTGGTCGGCGAAAGCGGCCATGTCGCCGGCTACGGGCAACTGTTCGAGCAGGCGCAAGAACCGGTGCATTAGCCGGAGCGGCCGGCCGGATATCGCTTTGCTAACCCGGGCTACAGGTTGCGATTTTGCCGATTCATCCATATTGAAAGGGCGATGAAAGCCCGCGTCACCGTCACCTTGAAATCGGGCATTTTGGACCCCCAGGGTAAGGCCATTGAGGGGGCCCTGAAATCGCTCGGCGTGAGCGGCGTCGCCAGCGTGCGCCAGGGCAAGGTGTTCGACATTGAGATCGACGGTGCCGATCGCGCGAGCGCCGAGGCGGCGCTCAAGAACGCCGCCGAAAAGCTGCTCGCCAACACCGTGATCGAAAATTACCGGATCGAGGTGACGGGCTGAGGCCCTACCGGACGGATGCGATGAAATCAGCGGTCCTGGTCTTCCCCGGCATCAATCGCCAGCGCGACATGGCGCGCGCACTCAAACTCATATCCGGCCGCGAGCCGGCAATGGTTTGGCACGCGGAAACCGAACTGCCGGCCGGCACCGATCTGGTCGTCATCCCGGGCGGCTTTTCCTACGGGGATTATCTACGCTGCGGCGCCATCGCGGCGCGCGCGCCGATCATGGATGCGGTGCGCGCCTTCGCCGGTAAAGGCGGGCTCGTGCTCGCCGTCTGCAATGGATTCCAGATCGCCTGCGAGGCAGGCCTGTTGCCGGGCGTACTGATGCGCAACGCGCAGCTTCGCTTCATCTGCCGCGATGTTTATCTGCGTGTCGAGCGTTCCGATACGGCGTTCACCCGCGGCTATAATGCCGGTCAGGTGATCCGCGTGCCGGTGGCGCATGGCGAGGGCAACTATATCGCCGACGGCGAAACCATCGCCCGGTTGGAAGGCGAGGGCAGGGTGCTGTTCCGCTATTCGTCGCCGGACGGCATGATCGATCCGAATTGGAACCACAACGGCGCCATGAACGCCATCGCCGGCATCATCAACGAGCGCGGCAATGTGCTCGGCCTGATGCCGCACCCGGAAAATCACGTCGAAGCGATCATGGGCTGCACCGATGGCCGCGGCCTGTTCGCGGGCCTTGTGGATCATTTTCAGAAAGCCGCTTGACGGGCGGCGTCATGCCCGGCCTTGTGCCGGGCATCTACGACTTTACATGCCGGACATAAGACGTGGATGGCCGGGACGAGCCCGGCCATGACAGTGACATCATCAAACGCATAAAGGCCGTGGTCTCCAACGAACCCGCGATTACGTCCGAGCTGATTGCCGAACACGGCCTCAAACCGGACGAGTATGAGCGCATCGTCAAGCTCATCGGCCGCACGCCGACCTTCACAGAGCTCGGCATTTTTTCGGCGATGTGGAACGAGCACTGTTCCTACAAGTCGTCCAAAATCCATCTGCGCACGCTACCGACCAAGGCGCCCTGGGTAATCCAGGGGCCGGGCGAAAATGCCGGCGTCGTCGACATCGGCGATGGTCTTGCGGTCGTGTTCAAGATGGAGAGCCATAATCATCCGAGTTATATCGAGCCTTATCAGGGTGCCACGACCGGCGTCGGCGGCATCTTGCGTGATGTGTTCACCATGGGCGCGCGCCCGATCGCCTGTCTCAATGCTCTGTCGTTCGGCGATCCTAAAAATCCCAAGACACGGCACTTGGTCTCAGGCGTGGTCGCCGGCATCGGCGGCTATGGCAATTCGTTCGGCGTGCCGACGGTCGGCGGCGAGGTGCGCTTCCACCGCCGTTACGACGGTAATTGCCTGGTCAACGCCATGGCGGTGGGTTTGGCCGATACCGATAAGATTTTCTATTCCGCGGCGTCCGGCATCGGCATGCCGATTGTCTACCTCGGCTCCAAAACCGGCCGCGATGGCATCCACGGCGCCAGCATGGCGTCGGCCGAGTTCGGCGCCGACGCCGAAGAAAAGCGCCCGACCGTGCAGGTCGGCGATCCGTTCTCCGAAAAGCTTCTGCTCGAAGCCTGCCTCGAAATCATGGCCAAGGGTTGCGTCATCGCCATCCAGGACATGGGCGCGGCTGGGCTGACATGTTCCGCCGTTGAGATGGGCGCCAAAGGCGATCTCGGCGTGACGCTCGATCTTGACAAGGTGCCGTGTCGCGAGACTGGAATGAGCGCCTACGAGATGA
>JBAUYV010000407.1:0-37841 GCA_049584975.1 Xanthobacteraceae bacterium
ATAAAGAGCAGAATCCCGCCAGCCCGAAAGCGGCGGCCGGTGCGGCAGGTGCGCCTCGGTCGGCCGGCGCCGCGGCGCGCTTCTCGCGCGCGCGGAGATTCCAGAGAACGATGGTTAACAGCGCCCGAACTGCCTGCTCTCCGTCGCCGCTCACTGTCTTCGCAGCCGGAACTACGTCAACCTGATCATTGCCGGTAAACAACCCGAGTGGCAGTGGCTCGATATCGAATCCGCCACTGCACGGTCGGGGCCGGCATTATCGTCAACAAGCTGCGCGGTGGCCTTCAGGCATAGCCGGGACACCACTGTCCTCAGTCGTCCTCACTCTTTATCCCTTGTCGGAGCCGCGCGACGAGCGCCGCGCCGAATTCCACCCGCGGTCGGAGCCGGTGGCGGTGCTGAGCTACGGGGTCGTTGTTCGCTGGTTTGGTGGCTGCCGAGTGATGGTGCCGAGTCGGGGCAGCTACGGGGTCAGCCCGACACCGGTTTACCGCTTAAGTTCGTCTCCCGTTCCCGATATAACCGCTTCTATAGCACACACGCGATCTCATTTAGCGACTGCGGCCAATTGCCTTTGCGCCCGCCTTTCTATGGGATCGAAAATGAGACGTTCAACGCCGATTACGAGGATGATCAAGGCGATGATGACCGCGAACACCAAGGTCGTATCGAAGCTTTGGCTCGCTATATTGAGCAGGTGCCCGAGGCCGGTCTGCGCGCCGAAAAGCTCGGCAATGAGAGCGACCTTCCAGGCGACGCCATACGACATTCGCACGGCCGAGAAGATGAATGGAAAGAGCAAGGGTAGAATAATTCGGCGGAGAATTTGCAATGGCGTCTTAGTAAAAGAGCGTGCCATCTCCAACGTTTCCGCGTCTAGCGCCTTCATTCCTTCCCACAAATTGATCATGGCAAACGGCAGCAGAATCGCGACCTCGACAAAAAGCACACTCGTGGTGTTCACACCGAACCAGATCACCGCCAATATTGCCCAGCCGATCGACGGGAAGGCATTCAGAATGGGTATGATCCGGTTCGCGACCAGAAGCCGCAATGGCGGCACGTACCAACCGGCGCAGACGATGATCCCGGAAATTCCTAGACTGAGCGTGACTGATACAACAACCCTCAGGAACGAGGTGTAGGTGTCCCATAGGTAGCGTGGTGAAAAGAACAGTTCGCCGGTCACGCGGAGCACGTTCAGCGGGTTTGGGATGATGAATTCGGGGACGAACTTCGAATAGATGTACCAGGCTATCACCATGGCGACGACAAAACCGTCCGCCACTAGGCGTTGTCCGACGGCACTGCGCCAGTCGCGGCGTGGCGCTGGCTTTTCCTCGATGTCAGGAACGCTCGGGGGATCATCGTGACTCAGCTCCAGCCGCTCGCCGAAATCGACGAACAACTGTTGTAACTCACTCATCAGCCGCGTGAGCGTCGGATCGGCGTCGAGATCGCGCGGGCGGGGGCGGTCGAGAGCGATGACTCGGGCAATTCGCGTCGGCTTGTTGGAGAAGACGACAACCTGGTCTGCGAGCGACAGAGCTTCTTCAAGATCATGAGTGACGAAGATGATGGTCTTGCCGGTCTGATGCCAGATGCGCAGAAGCTCGTTGCGAAGGTATTTTCGGGTCGTGTAGTCGAGCGCGGTGAACGGCTCATCCATCAAGATAATGTCGGGATCGACCGCGAGCGCGCGTGCCAGCGCGACGCGCTGTTTCTGGCCGCCTGACAGCATGCCCGGAAATTTGTCGGTCTCCTTCAAAAGCCCGACCATGTCCAGATAGGAGCGCGCTCGCTGCCGCATCTCCTCAGCACCCAGGCTCGGCTCACGCAGTTCCAAGCCGAGGATCACGTTCTCCAACGCCGTCCGCCAGGGAACGAGGCGGGGCGCCTGAAACACGTAGGCCAGCCGCCGCCAAGACAAGTTCGGCGTCGCATCGTACACCTCGATCGCACCGTCGCTCACGCTAAGCAAACCGCCAATGATGCGCAGCGTTGTCGACTTGCCGCAGCCCGAAGGTCCGAGAAGGCAAACGAACGCCCCGCGTTGCACCTCGAAGCTGATATCCGCCAAGACCGTTTCGCTGCCGAAATCCAGCCTGATGTTACTGAAGGCAACCGCCGCCGATCCTGCCACTCGCGTCCGCGTGACAGGCTCGGACGAAACCGACGGCCTTATGGCGCGCTCGTTCATCGAAATTCCGCTCGCCCGCTCCTCCTCGCTCCAGCGCACATTTGCCACAGAATTGCTTGCCTCTGGCTTACTTCCAGATGAACTTGTCGAGAGGCGGATAGCTCGAAATGAGCTTTTCCTCCTTGCCGACATCGAGGATCGTTTGAATCATTTTCTCATCCTCGGGCATCAACGTGAAGCGCACATCGTACCATTCTTCTGAAATGGTCTTCAAATCCGACTCGCTGACATTGCCTTCCTTCGCCGCCGCGCTCACAACCTCGGCTGCGTGGCTCTCCGCGTACGCGGAAGATGCGCGCAGCATCGACATTGCCTCGTGCAGGCTGGGGCCCATCTCGGCGATCTTGGAATCGTACGTTGCGACGACGGAGGTTAACGGGTCGATCCCGAATTCAGCCTTGAACTCCTTGGTCATGTCGACGAGGACGCGAAAGTCGGGCGAATTCAGCGCCTTCAGCGACGGCAGGTGAATGAGATAAGCGCTGTCGATCTGACCCCGGTCCAAAGCCGATGGCAAGGCCGGCAATGGCAGCTCCACCCATCGGATGTCGCCGTTCTCGAGGCTCACGTTGAGGTGATATTTCCGCTCCAGAACGGCACGAATTTGCGCGACCAGGGTGGAAGCAAGCGCCGTTGCACCAATCGATTTGCCTTTGAGTTCCGTTGCGCTCTTTATCGGTGAGCCCTCCTTTACGAACAGGAAGCGGCCTCCGCGAACTATCCCAGCGGTTCCCGCGATCCGGGCATCGAGGCCGCGGGAATTGCCAACGGCAAGTCCCAGCGGCGAAGTCTCTATCAGGTCGAATTGCTTGGTTCCCGTCGCTTGAAGCAATGCCGGTATGGCCGTGGGGACCAATTTCAGATCGACGTTCGGCGAACTGACGATGCCTTTGCGGATCGCGTAGACATAAGGTTCATACGCAATGTCGTTTGTGTACGCGAAGGTAACGGCTTTCTTACTCTGGGCGAAAGCCGCGTTTGCAGCAAGGAGAAGGCATATGGCCGTCGCGAATATGCCCCGTGTTATTCCACACATGTTCGCCTCCATCGTGGCAACTGGTTTCAAAGATTCTATGTGGCGGCGCCTCGCAAGACACCTGATTTCGGGGATGCGGCCTCCACGGCGCGGCGTTCTGGCGTCGGTGCTACCCGAAGCGTCTGCGGATCAATATCGAGTCCATAGACCTTCTTGGCCGCGGCGACCGTGACATAGCCGTTTTCGACGTCCTTGATCACGGCCGCCGCGTCACGCAGCAATGGATTGCCGACCCCGCCGCCGCCGGCGGCTTCAAACCGGAAAACGTCCCCGGCCTGCATGAGCACTGTCGATTTGGAAAAAAGCGCATTCGCCGTTCCGTCGTGCGACAGCGAGAGCCCGCACTTGCGTCCTTCGTCGCCGCCGAACAGCCCATAGGGCCCAGTGGTGCCGCGATCGGAGAGTGTCGTCACGATGGCCGTGCCGTTCTTGATGCGAAATTCCATGGTCACTGCGCATCCGCCCCGATACTGGCCGGCGCCACCGCTATCGGCTGCGAGCTCCCACCGGTCGATAATGATCGGAGACCGCGATTCCATGATTTCGATCGGCTGGTTTTTCGCATTGATGACTCCGCAGCGGATGGCGTTGATCCCGTCACTGCCAATGCAGGCGCCGCGCCCGCCGTCGATCGGCTGCAATTGCAGGTAACGCTTCTTGCGCGCGTTATCTGTGTAGGTTTCTCCGCCGACGACGATAGCTGAAGCGCTTCCGGTTACGCCAGCGATAACTTTCTCGGGAATCGCCTGCGCGAAGGCGCGGTAGAGCACGTCCACCACCCGCGAACCGGTCTCGTGATTGCCCTGAACAACTGGGGCAGGAAAAATCGGGTTCACGACGCTTCCTTCCGGAGCAATCACCTTGATCGGCCGATACGAACCGCTGTTCGCCGGAATCTCGGGATTGGTTAGTGTCTTGATCGTGTAATAGGTCGCCGAGCACGTCACCGCGTATGACGCATTGATACCTCCGGTCGCCTGAGGATCGGTGCCGGTGAAATCGATCTCCAGGTCCTCATCCCTGATCGTGACGGTCACGTTAACGTTGATCTGTTTGCGGTCGATCTCGTCGCCGTCGAGAATGTCCGAAGCGCGGTAAACGCCATTCGGCATTTTGCGGATTTCCAGCCTGACCAGCGCCTCGGAGCGCCGCAGAATTTCGTCGAGACAGTTGCTGAACGTCTCACGGCCATATTTTTCGCACAGCGTCATCACGCGCCGTTCACCGAGATTGAGGCCGGCCATCTGCGCCTCGAAATCGGCGCGCCGTTCTTCGGCAAGGCGCACGTTCGCCAGGATTGCGTTGAACAAATCTTCGTTTATGACACCGCGACGGAACAGCTTTGTCGGCGGGAGCCGGAAGCCCTCGCCGTAGATGTCGCGATTGATCGTGCTGTAGCTCCCGGGCGTCGAGCCGCCGATATCCAGCCAATGGCCACGAACTGCCGAGATGGCGACCACCAATCTGTCGTGGAATATAGGCTTAACCAGAAGGACGTCTGGCACGTGGTTGCTGCCGGAATAAGGATCATTATTCCAGATCACGTCCCCCGGCTCGAGCGTATCGACACCCACCTTGGCCAAGGCGTGTTGCACCGATTGCGGCATGGTGCCGAGATGGACCGGAATTCCATTAGGACCCTGCGAAATCATGTCGCCGTTGGGCGCGAGGATCGCGGTCGAGTAATCGCCCGATTCCTGCCACAGCACCGAGCGGGCCGTGCGCGCAATAACGAAATCCATCTCCTTTGTAATCGTCAACAGCCCGTTTTGCACCACTTCGAGCGTGATCGGATCGATCTTCATGGCCGCCATTCCCGACCTCCGATGATAATGTTGTAATGAGGGTCAAGCTTCGCGACTGAGGCAGGCGGCACGATGATCGTCGAGTTTTCCTGCTCTATTATCGCAGGGCCCTCGATCACCGTGCCTACCCCTAGCCGTTCGCCGTCGTATACCGGCGAACTCACGAAATCGTCGCTTCCAAAGAAGAAGGCCTCGCGCCGACCTTTGATGCTGTCTCCCGCCTGCCGATTTTCAGCGGCTGCTTTTTGCAAGCTCAAGGTCTTCATTTTTCCGACCACGCTGACCCGCAGGTTGACGATTTCGACGGCTTCCTGTGCAAATCTCAGGCCATACATCGACTCGTGCAGCCGATGGAATCTCTCGCGGACGGCCGCCGGCGTGTCGCTGGCGAACGGCCGCTCCGGCAATTCCACTGTCAGGGTGAAGGTTTGATTGGCGTATTTGAGATCGATCGAACGGAGGAAGATGACATCCTGCACGTCGGTTTGCGCCGTCTTCACGTCGCGGTAGCCGCTCTCTTCAAGCTCCGCAAAGGCTTTCTCCACTAGGGCCGGATCGGCGCCGCGCAGGTCGGACAGAAAGGTCTTGACATTATCATGCGCGACGTCGGGGAGTGTCAGCCCAAACGCCGACGTCGTGCCGGGATCTGGCGGCACGACGACCCACGGAATGTGCAGTTCATTGGCCAGGTCCACGGCGTGCAAGGGGCCGGCGCCGCCGCAGGCGATAAGCGCGAATTCGCGCACGTCGAAACCGCGCTTGACCGTCAGTGCACGGATCGCGCCCGACATTTTGGCATTCAGGATCGTGATGATTCCCTGCGCCGCGGCCTCTACCGTCATGCCGAGCGGCTTTGCCACGCGCTGCTCGACCGCCGACCGCGCCAGTTCGGGAGACATTTTGAACCGGCCGCCGAGCAGGGAGTCGGCGCCAAGTCGGCCGAGGACAAGGTTGGCGTCAGTCGTCGTCGCGTCGCTGCCACCGAGGCCGTAACAGGCCGGGCCCGGCCGTGCGCTGGCGCTGCGTGGTCCTACTTTCAGGCCGCCGACTTCATCGACCCAGGCGATGCTGCCTCCCCCTGCCCCGATGGTGCAAATGTCGAGACTGGTCGCATTCACCGGATACCCGCCAATCTCCTTTTCGGTCGCCACCTGGGGCTTGCCGGCGCGGATCATGGCCACTTCGAAGCTCGTCCCACCCATATCGGAGACAATCGCATCGGCGATGCCAAGCTGCCCGGCAATGAAATTGCAGGCGATCACGCCACCGGCGGGCCCTGAAAAGAATGTGGAAATCGGACGTGAAGCGGCGACCTTGCTCGTTGACAACCCCCCATTGGATTGCATCACGTATAGGTCGCGTTGAATTCCGAGCGTGCGAAGACTGTTGTCGAAACGCGACAAATAATTGGCAACGACGGGCCCGACATAGGCGTTCAGCACCGTGATACAGAGCCGTTCGTACTCGCGAATCTCCGGATGAATCTCTGAGGAGAGATGCACTTGCGCTTCGGGATAAACTTCTGATGCAAGTTGCTTGACCACCTGTTCGTGAGCCGCGTTTCGATAAGAGAACAAGAAGCAGACCGCGATGGATGCGATCCCCTCGGCACGGAAGAATTGGAGAGCCTCGACCACCGCACTCTTGTCGACCGGAACGAGCTCGTTTCCATCAGCATCGAAGCGTTCGGGAATACCTATTCGGTATTTCCTCGCGACCAGCGGCTCAGGCCGCGGCCGGCGAATGTCGTAAATAAGCTCGGCGGGCCGCGCTCCGCGGCCCTGCTCAAGGACGTCGCGAAATCCGCCTGTTGTGAGCAAGCCAATCTTCGGCCCTGTGCGCTCGATGACGGAGTTGGTGGCAATGGTCGCGCCATGGGCCACCAAGCCAATGTCGTCGGCGCTGATGCTGTGCCGCGCGAGCAGCCCTTCAATCCCGCGGATGGCGCCGTTGATGAAGTTGTCGGGAGTCGTCGGCTCCTTGTAGCTCAGAACGCGGTTTTGACTCTCGTCGAGCAGAACAACGTCCGTGAACGTGCCGCCAATGTCGACTCCCAATCGAAGCATCACAAACCCGCTTTCTGCGCTTGAACCGTTCGCTCAGGCGATCCACTCGCTCACTGGCGCCCGCGCCTCGTGCAATGGCTGTGAAATGACATCGACGAGGGTTGGGCCGGAATAGTTGATGGCGGCATCAAGGGCCTTGCGCAGCGCGCTCGGCTCGCTGATCTGCCACGATTTGATTCCGAAGGCCTCTGCGACGCGGGCATGATCGGTGCGGCTAAAGTCGACCGAGAAGTATTGCGCTTCGTACTTGGTCTTCTGTCCTGCCTTAATCCAGCCATAGGTCGCGTTGGAAACGACGACGAAGGTGATGGGCAGCTTGTAACGCACGATTGTCTCCAACTCCCCGGCCGTGAAGCCAAAGCTGCCGTCGCCCATCACCGCGATGCACTTGGAACCCGGGCGGCCGAAGCACGCGCCGGCGGCCGCCGACATGCCGTAACCGAGCGCGCCATGGGCGCGGTTCGAGATGAAATTCCGGCCTGTCCCCGCCTGTAGGTAATAAGCTGAAAAGTAGGGGCAGGGCGTGCCGGCGTCCGCGATGATGATCGCGTCCTCGGGCACCACGGCCTGCAATTCCGCAACCAGGCGCTCCGGCCGAATTGGCGTTGCCTCTGATGCAACCAGCTCATTGAAGGCTTCGAACTTGGCGGCCTTCGCCTTGCCGATGAGCTCTTCGGTTCCGTTGCGCGGCTTCGCGCGGACGGATAGCGCCTCGCAGGCCGCATTGAGCGCGCGCAGGCACAGACGGGCGTCGCCGATCAGCGCCGCATCCACCGGGTAGTTGGCGCCGATGACCGTGGGATCGACGTCGATATGTACGATCTTGCTGCCGCGCGGCGACGGGAAACGCCACCGCTCGGTGGTGACAGAACCGGCGCGACAGCCGACAAAGACGACCAGCGTCGCGCGCTCGATCACCCCGCGCGTTTGCGGCGTGCCGCCATTGCTGCCGACGACACCGACCGCCAGCGGATGATGATCGCTGATCGCGCCGCGGCCGCTGATGGTGGTCGCGACAGCTGCACCAAGCCGCTCGGCGAGCGACTGCAGCTCGGCTTCAGCTCCGGAGATGACAACACCGCCGCCGCAGATGAACATCGGCCGCTCGGCGGCAACGATGAACTCGGCCGCGTGCGCCACCGCCTGCGGGTCTGGACCGACGCGGCGCGACGGGAAATGGCCAAGCGAGCTGTCGGCCCACATATCTTCTTCGTCAACCACCCCCGTCTGCACGTCGAACGGCAGTCCGATATGAGCGGCACCCGGCCGCCCCGTGGTCATATGAGTAAAGGCCGCACGCACGGTGCGCGGCAGATCTGCCGCGCGATCTAGCACCTTGTTCCATTTGGTGACCGGGCGGAAAAGAGCTTCCTGATCGAGTTCAGTCAGCGTGTAACGGCCGCGCGACGAGACCGCTATATCAGATGTGATTGAAAGGACGGGAATCGAGGATTCGTTCGCCTCCGCGATGCCCGGAAGGATGTAGGTGGCGCCGCCGCCGCTCGGTCCCTCGCAAACCCCCACCTTGCCGGTCACGCGCGCATAGCCGTCCGCCATGTAGCCGGCGGAACGCTCGTCGCGGCAGAGCACGTGCGAAATCCCGTGGTTGAAGCGGCGAAGCGCGTCATACCAGGGAAGACTCGTGTCCCCGCACAGGCCGAAAATGTACTCGACGTCATGCAGCTTCAGCATGCGGACGAGCGCTTCAGCCCCTGAGAGCTGATTAGACTGACTCATTTTGTTCCAGGCTCACGAGTCGGTCGGGAGATCCGTCACGCATGTAAATCTCGGCGAATCCGGTGCGGATGACGTCGACGATCTGATCGAGACGCCGGCTGATGTGCTGACGCATCAAGCGCACGGCACGATCGCAATCGCGTTTCTGTAGCGCTTGAACAATCTGCAGATGCTCGTTTTGCGTATGGACCCGGCGATTCTGCATATCGATCCAGCGCACGAAGTGAACCCGTGCATTGATGCCCTGGATCGTGCGCACGAACTCGTCATTATGCGTGGCGCCGGCTAAGCGCTCATGAAACTCTTCATCGAGCTTCAACAGATTGGTGGCGAGCACGTCAGCCTTGGTGTCCTTGCTGGCGAGCACGAACTGCTCGATGGCGCGCAGTTCGTCGTCCGTTGCGCGCTCGCAGGCAATCGCAGTCGCGCCCGCTTCGGCCATGCTGCGAAACTCGTAAAGATTGAAAACTTCGTTTGGGTCCAAGCGGCGCGCAAAAAAGCCCTTGTTGAAGCGCGTAGTCAGAAATCCCTCGGTGACCAATCGGTTGAGCGCCTCCCGCAACGGCGTGCGGCTCACGTTGAGCTGCTTAGCAAGATCGACTTCGTTGATCCGCTCGCCAGGGCGAATGCTGTAGGTGATCGCCATCGACTTGACGACCTCGTAGACCCGATCGACCGACCGGCCGCCCTGCCCGCTTCGCTCCTGCACTTTTCAGCCCGTATAAGTGGTGTTATGCACCTCTGAATGAAGAACTGTACACAGTTTTGCATTACGGTCAACGACGATTCGAGAACCGCAAGCGCGCCATCTCCTTGAGTAATCTGGGCCGGCACCAGGCCCGAAGCGAAAGGTCCTGACCGCTGATTAGAGGAAAGATCCGCAATCGGACGTTTGATGCACAAAGTGGCCGTGATCAGCGGCGGAGCCGGTGGCATCGGCGCCGCCACGGCGCGATTGTTTTGCGCGGAGCAAGCCAAAGTCTTGCTCATCGACCGCGATGCAGAGGCCCTTTCGCGAAAGCTTGATGCCGTTCGTAAAGCAGCGCCGCACTTCGAATGCGAAGGCCACGTGGCCGACGTGGCGCATGAGGAGGACAGCAAATCGGCGATCAATCACACGGTTGAACGCTTTGGCACCGTAGACGTGCTGGTCAACAACGCCGCCATTCGTCGCCCGGGCTCGGTCGAGGCCCTGCCCCGCGCCGATTGGCGCGACATTCTGTCGGTCAATCTGTTGGGGAGCGTGAATCTCTACCGTGCGGCCGCCCCGCACCTGCGCAAATCCGGGCGAGGCAGCGTCGTCAACGTCTCATCCGCGTACGCGTTCACGGGTCGCAAAGGGATGGGACTCTACGATGCGACCAAAGCCGCGCTGGTCGCTCTCACGCGCACGCTCGCCTTCGAAGAAGCCGAGCACGGCGTTCGCGTCAACGCGGTATGTCCGGGCTCTACTCTGACGGATTATCACGTGCGGCGTGGAGCGGCGAGAGGCGTTTCTGAAGAAACAATGCAAAACGAGCAAAGGACCGATTCGCTTCTTCGCCGGTGGGCGCGCCCAGAGGAAATTGCCTTTCCGATATTGTGGCTTGCGTCCGACGAGGCGTCTTTCGTGACCGGCACCGCGCTCATGGTCGACGGCGGCTTGTCGATCATCTGATTGTCGCGTGCGGTCAAGCGCGCGCCGGCGCGAGACCATGCGCCGCGATAGGTCTTCCGTAATCGAGCGCCGACCAGACCAACAGGCCTGCTGCGGTGGTCGCGGCACTTAGCTCCTCCATCGAGACCAAGTCGCTCGTGTCGCCTTCGGTAAGCAGAAACCGCACGTCCGATTCCGGCTCGTCAAACCCGGCAATAACTCGCATTGCCGGAATACCGCACTGCGCGAAGTTAAAGTGATCGGAATTGCGCAGCAGCGGCCGAAAACAGCGCAGCGCGAGACCAGCTTCATCGGAGGTGCGCACAACGAAATCGTCTAGTTCGTCAAAGTCGCTGGTGAGGCAGGTGAGTCGCGGGCTCCCCGCAATCGTATCAAGGTTGACCACAACAGCAATTTTTCGCCGCCCGGATTCGCCGATCGACTGCAAGTACATCCGCGAGCCCAGGAGACCGGATTCCTCCGCGGTAAACAGAATGAGCCGGAGCCCGCGGCGCAATCGCGATGCAAATGGACTAAAGCCCTCGAAGATTGCGAGCGCCGCCGCCACGCCAGTGGCGTTGTCGAACGCGCTTTGTGCCAGATCGTGGCCGTCATAATGACCGCACACGACGACCCACTCGTCGTTATGACCTGGCGCTTCAGCAATTAAATTCACCCCGATATTTGCCTGCCGTGTAGTGGCGAGGCGCATGCGCACCCGTACCGGGTTCTCCTGTGCAAGACCAGCCGCCGTCTCGAAGCTTATTCCTAGCGCCGGAATGTTGCTCGGCAGATCCTGACCGCAGGAGCCGGTCACAAGCAGGTGGCCCGGGAGTCCATTGGCGATGATGAATCCGGCCGCGCCGTGCTGAATACTGCAGCTGTATTTTACACGGCGGTGAATGCTGTCAGTCGAAAATGGATACTCATGGCGGACAATAACGATGTTGCCTCGAATCTGTGCCGCCAACGCGCGAAACTCGGCGTCGGTGCCGCGCCCGATATCGATGACGTCGGCTTCAAGCCCCTGCCTTGTCGTCTCAGCAGACCAATAGAGGGGGTGACATCGCAGCGCTGTTCGGGTGCCGCTGCCGATCAGCTCCAGAAACGCCCCATGGCCTGTCCAGCCGGAATATTCAAACGCATGAGAGCCCAATCGGGCGCAGGGTAGCTGCGAGAGGCGCCGTTCCAACCACGTGCGCGCGCCCTGTTCGGAAGCCGACCCGATTAGCCGCCCGCCGCAGCCGGTCAGTCCGCGAAAATCGGCCGTAAGGCTGCCGGTGTTGATGAGCCGCCGGATGAATTCGAGCTCGGGCATCTAAGCCCGCCTCACCGCGGGACGCCGACTTGGATCACGCGCTCGCCCGATGAAACGACCGGATGTGTAGCAATCCGCACAACCGGTCCCGAATGCCGCGCGCGGATCTCCTCGAGAATTTCTCCGAATGGGCTCATGACGCTGGCGACACGCTGGCCTTCCTCTACATCGTCGTTGAGCTTGACGTGCAAGTGCAAGATTCCGCCGCGCGTTGCCCGGGTGATCTCCATCGTCCGGATGACGAGCTGCCGCCCAAACGATTCGGTCTTGCCCGGAATCATGTCGACGTGCTTCAGCAGGTTCATCAAGCCACGCAGCCCGAGGCTAATGTCATCTTCGTCCAGCCTGCCGCCCTCGCCGAATTCAATGCCGAACGCCGGCACACCGAGCTCGGCCAGCACGGTATGCGGATTGGCATCGCCGACATACATGCCTTTGTCGTTGGCCAGGATGTAATCCGCGCCGAATGCACGCGCGAGTTTCTCTGCCTGGCCAACGACCAGACCGCACCGTGTTGGCGGCAAGAAAGCGAAGGGCGCATATCTGCCGCCGGTCGTCGGCGTATGCACGTCGACCATATAGTTGGCGTGGCGCATTAGCTGATCGAATAGTGTATGCGCGATGAGCGCGGCGAGATTGCCGTGCGGATTGCCCGGAAAAGACGCCCACGGATCGGCCGGATTTTGATCCATCGGCGATCTCAACATATGGCCTACGAAGTACCGATGCTGGACCTGAAAGGCGAGCGGATTTTGCACCGGTACGATCAGCAGCGTGCCGCGCAGCGCGCTCAATTCCAGCGATGCGATCAAACGGCCGACGATCTCCACGCCGGCCACTTCGTCGCCGTGGAAGGCTGCACCGATATAGAAGATTGGCCCCGGCGCAGCGCCTCTCGCCACCATCAGCGGCAGTTCGACGAGGCTGCCATCCGCGAGTTCGGCAACGCGAATCCGTTTTTGCGCGCTGCGGCCGCGCTCGACGCGTAAACCGCCGAATTCAGCTTTGTCCTCGTCAGCTGACATAAAAACGTCCATCCTGCAGGCCGCCACCAATGGCGCGGGTCGCTACTAGCCTAAACCGGATAGGCAAGAGCGTCTTTGGAGGGCATCGGCCGCGCGCCGTCCAGTTGGGTCAAAAACGCATTCGCAAGCTTGCGGCGGACCGCAAGCACATCCTGATCGGGGAAAAGCAGATATTCCTCGCTGCGCGACGGCACCAACGGCTCAAGCGTCTCGATCATCGCCTTGTCCTCGCCGGAAACTTCAATTTGCCGCTGGTATACAACCTCGTCCCACAGCTTTTGCCGCTGCGCGCGCTCTTTCTCGCCCTTGGCTCGCCAAGCGAGGAAGCGGACGGTCTGCGTGCGCGCAGCGTCAATCGGAAACTGGAACAACCGCGACGCGTACGGATCAGCGTTGGGAACCGGACGCAACGGTATGGTATGCAGGCATGGCAGCGTCCAGCGCTCCCCCTTCCACCCTTCCAGGAAATGACCGTGATGGATCGGATTTCCCTCGGGGTCCAACGCAACGCCGCGGAATCCCTGGGGCGTTTTTACGACTTGCATGCGCCTGTTCTCGATTGGCACTGATGCTTTTTTTGGACGACCGCCCTTCCATTCTTCAGTGGCGACTGCTTGCGATTCACTGTGCAGCATGACGGCATGAAAGCCATCGCTGCTCTCGATCGACTGCAACCAATTCGCCTGCCAGACGTCGGTCGGCATGCGAAACCAGATGAACTCCTCCGGCTTTGCAAGCTCTTCCGGGACACTGTCGGCGAGCGGCGGCGGCTGAAACTTCTCCGGCTCGCCGATATAGGCCCAAACATAACCGCCCAATTCGTCCGAGGGATAAGACTTCACAGAGATCTCTTGCGGGATCTTGCTCTCGTCAGGCTCCCAGGGAATCATCACGCACTTCCCAGTTCCGTCGAAGCGTAGCCCATGCCAGGCGCACTGCAGAGCGCCATCGAGTACGCGCCCCGCCGACAGTTTGGCGGCGCGATGCGGACATTTGTCCCGCATAACATGTGGGCGTCCTTGCGCGTCACGCCAAGCGACCAATGCTTCACCCAATGCCATGAACCCTAATGGCCTTTTTGGCTGAAGCTCCTCGGACTGCAGAACCGGGTACCAGTAATTGCGCAATCCCAACTCCAGCCCCTGCGGAACGCCTCGGGCCACTTCCGGGTACTCGTGCAACCTTCGCGCCGTGGTGCTTGTCATTTGCGTCCTCCGCAAATTTATATAGATTGCTATATATCTCAGCGTAACCTCGGCTCACAGCTATTGTCAATCGAGCGCGTCACCGCGGGTTATGCACCAGAGAAGCCCGCTAGAGCGTTAGCAAAGTATGGAAAACTAGCGATCGCAAAATACATAGGCTACAATGTAATTGGCACGCATTTGGCACGGCGGCATCGCCGAGCGACTAGAACCAGAGGCAGAAGGAGAACACGAATGAGCCTTCTAGGGATTCACTCATTCATTTATCGTTTAAAGAATGACTCCGCGATCAGGAGCGCCTTCGAACGTCGTGACAATGACGCTTTTGGCGGATTCGATCTTACGGATAGCGAGAAGGCCGCATTGCGCAGCGGCGACGTGGCGACCTTGTATCGGCTCGGCGTGCACCCGCTCTTGCTCGCGCCATATTCTCGTTACGCTGGTTTGGCGCGCTCGAAGTATCAGGCAGCCCTTGCTCCATTGAAGGGCTTGCGACAACTCCACAGCTAGGAGAATAACCGTGGGAAATATTGTCTATGCAGCCGCAATGAGCCATGCGCCTGGAATCGTCGCATTCCCGGAGGCGCCGCCAATCGAAAAACGAGAGCGCTTCTTCGCAGCGGCATCACAAGCGCGCCAAGCTTTACAAAAGGCGTCTCCTGAAGTGCTGTTAATCATTGCACCAGATCACTTCACAAACTTTTTCGTCGACAATATGCCCCCCTTCTGTATCGGCCTCAACGAGAGTTACGAGGGACCCGCAGAAGAATGGCTCGGTCTCAAAAACCAAAGAGTCAAAGGGGCGCATGTGATTGCTTGTGACATTTTAAAGACGGCCTTGGACGAGGGCTTCGATCTGTCCTTCTCGGAGACGCTGAAACTTGAACATAGTACCATGGTGCCTCTCACTCTACTGACACCTGCAATGGACCTTCCAATCGTCTGGATCATGTTGAATTGCCAAGTTCCGCCGATGCCGACGCTCCGGCGGTGCTGGGAATTAGGCAAGTTCATTCGAAAAGTCGCGGACCGGCGACCAGAGCGATTTGCAATTCTCGGCACCGGGGGACTGTCGCACCATCCCGGCGCTCCCGAAATGGGTGAGGTTGATGAGAATTTCGATCGCGAATTTCTGCACAAGCTTGAAATGATGAATGTCGACTCCATTCTCTCGATGCCCAAAGAACGAATCGATAATGCAGGCTTCGGAGCTTGGGAAATTCGTCAGTGGTTGACGGTCGCCGGAGCCGTTCCGGAACTTCGCGGCCAGACTCTCACGTACGAGGCAATGCGCGAATGGGATACTGGCTGTGCCGTCACTTTGTTCCACTGAAATTTCCTTTGGCCATCTTTTCCATTATTAAGCAGAGTCGTTCATGGAGTTGGGCCTCAGAGGCAGAACTGCACTCATCACCGCGTCGAGCCGAGGTATCGGCTACGCCTGCGCCGAGACATTGTCGAAGGAAGGCGCCAACATCGTCATCTGCGCCCGTCAGGCGGCGACACTCAACGCCGCCGCCGACCGCATTCGGAGCGAAACCGGAGGTCGGGTACTTGCGCAGCAGGCGGACGTGACGTTGGCGAACGATATTCAAAAACTCACTGCCGCTGCGTGCGCCACGTTCGGCGGCATCGACATCCTTGTGGCCATCGGCGGGTCACCCCCGCGCGGCTCTTTCGCGCAAATTGACGAAACGCAGCTTCATCAGGCGTTTGCGATGACGGTATTGCCGTTGTTTCGCCTGATCAAAGCGGTTATTCCCCATATGCAAGCAAAAAAATGGGGCCGCGTAGTCACGGTGCAATCACGTTCGGTCAAAGAACCGATCCCGGCATTGACCGCGTCAAACGCAACGCGGCCCGGTGCAGCAGGCCTTCTGAAAGACTTGTCCCAGGAAGTTGCCCGTAACGGTATACTTCTCAACACCATCCTGCCCGGCAGAATTTTGACCGACCGCTTTCGCCAGGGCTCCAGCCTCGTCGATCAATCTCATCAATCCTATCTCGACAAACAAGCGGCAGAACTGCCGATCGGGCGGCTTGGCACGGCACAGGAGGTCGCAGACGCCGTTGTCTTCCTTACCTCGGAGCGGGCCTCTTACATCAACGGCGTAACTCTCGCGGTTGATGGGGGATTGATCCGCTCGATTTGAGCGATGAGGGAATGATGCAGTGAGCCAAAGAGCACCAATGGATCGCCGGTCATCAATCGCAATTCAATACGAGCCAGAACAAAGCATAGGGTATCAGTTGCGCCGGACATCGCGTGAGATGGCAGGTCTACTTAAGACGCAGATTGCGTCTGAAAATATCAGTATTGGGATATGGTATTTCCTACGCGCATTATGGCAACGCGATGGCGTCATTCAACGCGAATTGACCGATTATGTTGGTACCATGCAGCCAACAACCGTTATCGCTCTTCGCAACATGCAAAGTCGAGGGTTGATTCGGATGGAACGTGATAAAACCGATCGACGCAGCATGAGAATTTTTTTGACCAAGGAAGGCCGCAGATTGAAAGGCCGGCTGCTGCCGAAGGTCGCAGCAATCAATAAAATTGCTACCAAAGGAGTCAGCGAGAGAGACACGGCTGTGTTTTTGGCGGTATTAAAAAAAATTCACACTAACGCAGCAGCAGCTATCGAGAGAAAAGAATCCATTGCGGCCTTACCGTGAATTGGGGGCTGCGGATCCGAGGGCAGTACTCGTTACTTAACAGCAGAGCCTAATGAATGCGTTAGTGGAGCAGCGACGCGATGCCGGCGAAGCCATATCGCTTCTTCGCTTCGACGCTCCGTACGCTTCACTAGATGAATCATTGGTGGCGCCGTTCGTAAATGATACTCACACTCAACCGGATGCCGAAGCGCGCATCGATAGCCGCGCCCGCCGGCTGATCGAGGCGCTGGTACGACAGTTCTTGGCGATCTGGTAGATGTCAGCGCCCTCCATCAGGCGCATGCAAATGTAGGTATGGCGGAGGCTGTAAGCTGTCCTCTTGTTGCTATCCCGATCGAGCTTGAGGTTCATGCGCCTGTTGCGCACGCCGACCTCGTAGCTCGCGGCGCTCGACGCCGACGACCTCCCCGCTCCTCACCGCACCAGCGCCGGCGCCATCGTCGCCCGATTCGGCAATTCGACGAAATCGGCGCCGTCGCCGGCCGCCGCAGGTGCGGGTCAGTCTGCTGGCGCGGTTCGGCGCGGTCCTCGCGCGCGCGAGCAATGGATAAAGAGTACCATCCCGCCAGTCCGAAATGTCAGAGCGAGAGAGCGCACACCGGCCACCGCTGCAATAGGTCTGCGGCCGCGGGTCTGAGCAACTCCGTGCCGGCCGCGCCGGATAGTCTCGGCTCATAGTCTTGCTCGCCGAGCGAGGGCATTCGGTCATGCACCTCGGCGACAAAGCTATTGGGCTCGGTGATTATCATCGTGCAAGATTCCATCGTCTCAGCACTCGTCTTGTCTCGCCATTCGTCCCATAGGCTGGCGATCAGTTCCAACCGCTGTCGCTGGATTGATGCCGAACAGCAAAATCCGCAGCGGCGTCATCAACGATCCACCACCGACGCCAGTCATGCCCACGAGCAGTCCTACGCCAAAACCCGACAGCGAGTAGATCGGATCACTCATGCTGGAATGCTAGCTAATGGCCCACATTCTGGTAATAACGAAGCTCCGAGAACGGCGGCCTACTTGCCTTCGATGATGCTGGCGCTTGGAGTATTGCGAACTTTACGCCATCGACATAGGACAGGCCATTACCGCCAAGGAGCCAAGGCATGGCCGACGCCACGACTACTTCCGCCCAACTCTATGCCCGCCAGGGCATGGGACAGCGCATCGGCTTCGGCCAGCGCCCCGCGGTGCTGGTAATCGACATGCAGCACGATTTTTGCGATCCGGACGCGCCCACCACGCTGTGGCCTTCTATCGGCGGAACCGTGGAGTCGATCCGGACGCTCTGCGCGGACGCCCGCTCCCGCCGCGTGCCGGTGTTCTACACGCAGGGGCTGGTCGCAGCCGACGGCTCATCGGCCGGCTTGTGGCGTTATAAGCAGCGCTTTCACGCCGAAGGACGGGTTCAGATCGACGGCAGTCGAGGTGTCGCCATCATTGACGAACTCGCACCGCAACCGGGCGATCACGTGATTCGCAAGTGGCGCCCGAGCGCGTTTTTCCGCACCGATCTCGAGGTCTTCCTCGGCGTGCTTGCGATCGACACGCTTCTGGTGTGCGGAACGAGCGTCAGCGGCTGCGTGCGCGCAACCGTCACGGACGGATTCATGCGTGACATTCGCTGCATGGTGATCCGCGAATGCGTCGCTGACCGCACTCCCGCGGTGCTGGAGGCCAATCTGTTCGATATGAACCAGAAATACGCCGATGTGGTGACGCTGCGCGAGGTCGTGGATTACCTGCACAATTTCGCTCCTAAGAATTGAGGCGGACGGGCGTGCAACCGCGCTTTAATTTCGGCCGCGCCAGATGGCGCTGATCTCGGCGATGGTGCTGACCTCGCCGAAATAACGGTCGAAATTTCGCAGCGCGGCGGCGTGGTCCTCTGGCGAGAATGTTGCCGTGCCGTCGTCGACCATCACAGCATAATAATCGCGCATGAAGGCTTCTCGTGCGGTAGTGCCGACGCAGACGTCGGTGGCAACACCCGTCATCACCACGGTGCGAATGGCGTTGGCGCGCAGGATCGTATCAAGATCGGAATTGTGAAAGGCATTATAACGGTGCTTGGTGACAACCGGATCACCGGGCTGTGGCCGAACTTCGCCGTAATAGTCGCCTTCCCAGGATCCCTCGGCGCAGACCGGAAAGCGCGTATAGCCGCCGGATTGTTTGCGGGCGGCCTGTTCGAGCCAGGCGTCGGAAAGATAGAAATTGCGGTCGGTCGAATAGACGTTGCGCACAAACACAACCAATACGCCGGCGCGCCGCGCTACGGCAATGAAGGCGGGCAATCGTTGGGCGAGCTGCTGCGCCGCCGAGACATCGCGCCCGCTGCGGCCGACGAGGCCCTCGGGCGCAATGAAATCGTTCTGCATGTCGATAACGATCAGTGCGCTATGAGAAGAGTTGACTTTCCTGGCAAGACCGACGAGGGGCTCGACATGGGCAAGCCGGCTGGCAACTTCGAAATCCGATTCAGGCGCTGACATCGGCTGGATTTTTCCTAAGCGGCGCCTACGTGGTGGCGGCTGCAAACACCTTGCGCGACTCTACCTCGATCAACTGCGTGATGTCTCGCCGATAATGATTGAACAGGTCGGAGGTCGGATCGCGCGGCCGCGGCAGTTCGATTTTGACGATCGCCTTGACCACGCCGGGCCGCGCCGTCATCACCACAACGCGATCGGCAAGATAGATGGCTTCGTCGACGCTGTGGGTGACGAACACCACGGTCTTGAGAGTCTGCATCCACAGCCGTTGCAATTCTTCCTGGAGGATAGTGCGTGTCTGTGCGTCGACCGCGGCGAACGGCTCGTCCATCAGCAGGATCTTCGGATCAATCGCCAGCACCCGTATCAGGGCAACGCGCTGGCGCATGCCGCCGGATAATTCATGAGGATAGCGACGCTCGAAGCCAGTCAGGCCGACCATGGCAAGAAAGCGCTGCGCTATGGCGCGAGTCTCCTTCTTGTCGATGCCTTTCTCGCGTAGCCCGTATTCCACATTGTGCTGGATGTTGAGCCAGGGAAACAGCGCATAGTCCTGGAACACCACGCCGCGATCCGGACCTGGCCGTTGGATTGCGACACCGTTGAGCAGGACATTACCGGCATCCGGCTTTTCGAAGCCGGCCAGGATGTTGAGTAGCGTTGACTTGCCGCAGCCGCTCGGCCCGAGCAGCGTCAAGAATTCACGCGGCTCGATGTCAAGCGTCAGGCCATCAAGCGCGATGATTTCGGTCCCTTCCGCCGCATCGCGGTAGCTCTTGCGCACCGATCGGCACTCGATGCGACCGGCGTCACTGTGCCCTAGCGGGCCCGTAATCCCGTATTCCACCGCAACAGTCTCCGGTTGAGCAACAGCAACAGGCGATCGCTGACAAGCCCGAGAATGCCCATTGTGAACATCGCCGCGACAATGAGATCGATACGGACAAACTGATACGCGGTCCACATGGCGTAACCGATGCCGCCCTTTACCGCCAGCATCTCGGAAACGATGACCAGCACCCAGGCGATGCCAAGTCCGACCCGAAGCCCGTTGAAGATGTAAGGCAGCGATGACGGCAGCACGACGCGAACGAGCAGCTTACGCGGTGGGGTGCCGAGCATCAGGGCAGCCCGAACCAGGTTTTTCGGTGTCTGCTCGGCGCCCGCCGTGCAGCTTACCGCAATAGGAAAGAACGAACCCATCGCAATCAGGAAGATCGCGGCGCCCTCACGTATGCCGAAAATGAAAGTCGCAAACGGCAGCCAGGCCGTCATTGGAATAGGGCGCAGTCCCTGGATGATTGGATCAAGCAGATCGTTCATCAGCGTGAACCAGCCGATTAGAATGCCGACGGTGATGCCGGTGGCCGCCGCGATGGCGAAGCCGATCAGGACCCGCCAGGCACTGAGGTAGACATATTCGAACCATGTACCGGAGTTCCACGCCAGCTCCGAGCGCGGTCCGAATATCCATTGCCACCACGAATCGAGCACGGTGGCGGGCGAAGGTACAAAACTCGGATCGAAAAAGCCGGAGGCGGAGGCGTATTGCCACAGCACCAGCAGCAACACCGGTAATACCGCGCGGCGCGCGACGCGCTTCCATGGCAGATGGTGAAACGCCGCCATGGGCGCGAACGTATTCGTCCAGCGGACCGGTTGCGCGCCGACGGGTGTCGCCGCCGCATCGCCGACGTTCAAGCTTTCACCGCCGTCCATACCTGCCAAGCTGATCCACCGGTATTCCCGTCGCCTCAGCGAGATAGCTGAGATCGATATAGGAGGCGACCTTGCCACTCATGTCCGCCTTGGTGAAGCCGAATTTCGGACCCTGCCTTGCGACATTGACGGCGTTCTCGATATCGACGCGATAGGTCCATTGCGAATGCTTGATGGCCTCGTCGAGGATGGCAGGACTGGCGCCGGTGTATTGTGCCACCAACGCAAGCGTCTTATCAGTATTGGTCCGATAGAAATCCATCGCCTCCACATAGGCCTTGAGGAATGACACTGCGGTCTGTCGGTCCTTGAGAAATTCAGTATTCGCGGCAAGAAGCTGGTTGCCAGCGCCGAACTCCTGGCTGGCACCGATGTCGCAACACGGCGGATAGTATCCGTAACCGTCGACTACCGCGCGGTCGATGATCGGTGACCACAGCACGAAGCCGTCGAGATCGCCGTTCTTGAGCGCTTGCAGCTCGGGCGTTCCCGCCGGTGTCGTATTGACGATATTTACTTTTGCCAGATCAACTTTGTTAGTTTCCAGCGCGAGGGTGAACAGGATTCCCGCATATGTTCCGGGCGGGCGGCCGATCTTCTTGCCTTCTAGGTCCTTCCACGAGTTCAACTCGACGCCTTTGCGCATGATCAGATTCTGTCCGCCAACATACATTCCGGCGATGATCTTGACATTGCCAATGTTCTGCTCGGCCATGGCCGCGGCGGTCTGATAGCCGACGGAGCCAATTTCGACCGCGCCGGTCTGGATGTTGCGCTGTTGATCCGCATTGGTGATGGCGTCGATCACTTGAGTGCGCAAGCCGTACTTTTCACCGATCGGGTTGAAGCCCCAAATGAATGGAGCGGACAGACTGCGCGACAGCGTCGCCCGGACAAGCTTCAGATCGTTCCCGGCGGCCAAGCCCGACGCTCGCCACGAACCGCCGAATGTCGTCGCCAGCACCAGGACGAACGCTAGCGATAACAGGTAGCGAAATTCTTTCATGTCACTCCCCCTGCGGCGTTGGCTGCGGCGTCTTCCTATTTCGGCAACGTGAGCTGATTGATCGGCTTGCCGGTCGCCTCGGCGAGGTAACTGAGATCAAAATAGGAGGCGACCTTGTCGCTCATGTCGGCCTTGGTAAAGCCGAACTTTGGCCCCTGCTTGGCGATGGCGATTGCGGTCTGCACGTCGACGCGATAGTCCAAGGTGGCGTGCTTGATTGCCTCTTCGACCACATCCTTGCTGACGCCGGTGAATTGGGTGACGACCTCGACCTCCTTGTCGGGATTGTGCACGTAATAATTCTCGGCATCGACATAGGCCCTGAGCAGGGCGACCGCGGTCTGGCGATCGTTTAGAAATTCAGTGTTGGCGGCGAGGATTTGATTGCGGCCATCAAACTCGGCAGTCGAGGAGATATCGCAGCATGGCGGGTAATACGCGTAGCCTTCGACCACGCCGCGATCGACGGTGGGAGAAAACAGCACCAGGCCGTCGAGATCGCCGTTCTTGAGTGCCTGAAGTTCCGCGGTTCCCACGGCCGTGACGTTGACCAAGGTAATCTTCGAAATGTCGACGTGGTTGGTCTCGGCGGCCAAGATAAAGAGAATTTGCGCAAAGGTCCCGGGTGCGCGGCCGATTTTCTTGCCTTCAAGGTCTTTCCAGGATTTGAGCTCAACGCCCTTGCGCATGATCAGATTCTGGCCGCCGAGATAGAGCCCGGAAATCACCTTGATGTTGGTGATGTTCTGCTCGGCCATGATTGCCGGACTTTGATAGCCCAGCGTCGCCACGTCGGCGCCGCCGTTCTGCAGCGCACGCTGCTGGTCAGCGTTGGTCATCGCGGCAATCATCTCGATGCGCAGCCCGTATTTCTCGGCAAACGGCCCCATGCCCCAGAGGCCAACGAAGTGGATGCCACGCGCGGAGGCGATGCGGATTACTTTTTTCTCGGCCTGCGCCCACGCGGCTTGGTTGCCCCAGGCCACCAACAGCGACATGCCGGTCAGGATGGCCAGCGCGGCAGCAATCAAGCGAAGTGCCTTCATCTCACCCTCCGTTCGCCGGGCTCGTTACCCAAGAACGCTCGCAACCGGGATGATTTCTTCCGCCGGCCAGGTGCTGAGAATGCGGTTGCCGGTTTCGCTGATCAAAACCATCTCTTCCAGCCGTACGCCTCCGTAGCCCCATTCGCCCTCGCGGCATTCCACCGCCACTACCATACCTGGCTCCAGCACCTGCGGATGGTCGAACGACCAGATGCGACTGATGACTGGCTCCTCGTAAGTCATCCCGATTCCGTGGCCTACTTCGGCGACGACAAGCGACTGCTCCGCCGGGTAACCCCAGGTATTCGACGGCAAGAGTGCCTTGGCCGCGTCAGCCGTCGTCGCGCCGGGTTTCATCTTGTCGATGATACCATAGACGCGGTCGCGGCAGCGGGCGTAAAAGTCGCACTCCTTCTGGTTTGGCTTCCGGCCCAAAATGAAGCTCCGATAGATGCAGACGCGGTAGCCCGCAAACATCGTGCCGCAAGTATTCACCACGACGAGGTCGCCGGCATCGACAATCCGGTCGGTGTTGCCGTGATGATAAACGTCATAGGTGTTTAGCTTTGAGCGCACGCCGCCCGAGGCAAATTCGGCGCCCGCACGGATCATGGCCTCGTGCATGGCGGCACCCCCGTCGCGCTCGCGCATGCCGGGTTTGAAGTCCATGAAGCTTGTGTAGCCGTTATTGGAGATGGCGATCGCCGTCTCAATGCAGGCCACCTCATCGGGCGTCTTGCAGCGCCGCGCCTCCATGATGGCCGGCTTGACGTCAACCAGTTCGACTTTCTCGGTGCGTAACGCCGCGCGGCCGGCTTCGTCCAGCGCATCGACCCCAATGCGCTCACCGAGCACGCCGTTCGCTTTCAGATCGTCAACGATGGCCGCGGCGAAGCGTTTGGCTTCGGCTTTGACACCTTCAGGACCGCAGATCGAGTCGAGCCAGCTGTAAGAAAAACGGATGTTGTCCGGCTTGAGCCAGGGGCAGTAGAGCTTCTGATGCTCGACCATGTCGCCGAGTTCGTACAGGATCGGGTCGTGCTCGGCGAACACCAGCGCATAGCTGAGTTGGGGACAGAAAGCGTGTCCTTTCACCGACACCGTGTAGCGGATGTTTTCGTGGCGCACGAACAGCGCCGCTGCGATGTTGTGGCGCTTGAGCGCGGCTTGCGCCTTGCGTAGACGTTCGGCGCGCATGCGCTCGAAGTTGATGCCCGCCAGATAGTCCGTGCCGCCGACGCTGTACGGATTGGAGAGCGTGTATGAACTGGATGGGGTCATATTCTCCTCTTCGGTTGCGTCGGCTTGAAGCGCGTGGCGGCGATGTCTTCAGCGCGCGCCCGCGGCAAGCCGTTCGGCGGTCCAATCCGCGGTCAGGGGTCGAAACTTGTAGCTGATGTTGAAACAGACGTGGTTGCCCTCCTCGAACACCACGAAATCGGTCGGACCGCCGGCGGTGTGCGCCAGGCGCTCGCCTTCGCTTGCCGGTATCATCTTGTCGCCGGCGCCGAACACGATCAGCAACGGGCATTTGATCCGCTGCGCTGCGCCCTCAAGCGTCAGTCCGCGCGCGATCTGGTGCGCCTCCGCAAGCGTCTTGGCGTAGCTTCTGACCCGGAACGTTTCCTGCGAGGCGGCCGGCATGGTCGGCAGCACAGCGCCAAAGTCGAACGGGCCGCAGTTGGACACGCAGGCCTTGATGCGAGGCTCGTCGGCGGCGGCGAGGGGCGCATAGAGGGCGCCAAGACTTTGACCGACTACGGCCACGTTGCGGCCGTCGAGGTCGCTGCGTTTTTCCAGAATGTCGATCGTAGCGCCGATCACCTTGCCCCATTGCGTGGTGATCGGAAGGCGGAAAGCGGTCTCGCCTTGCCCGGGCCCGTCGATTGCAAGCGTCGCCATACCGCGAAGCAAGAATGCATCGCACCAGCTATGCAACTCTTCCTTGCAGGCGTCGAGCCCCGGTAGAATGATTGCGACTGGCGGCCCCGGCACGTCCGCAGGCCGGCGCAAGTTGCCGACCATTTCGGCTTGCCCGTAAGGAATGACAACGCGCTCGACCGGTGGATCGGCGGTAGCCGTAGCGGCCTGATAGCAGGCCAGCATGCGCTGATGGGCGGCAAGATACTGATCCGGGTCGTGCGCAAACAGATGCTTGGCGTAATGATAGTAGATCGACGCGCGCAGGTTGGCTTCGTGTGCCGTGACATAACGATTGAGTTTTGCCGCCTCTTTGGCCAAATCCTCGTGACGCGCCGCCTCCTCGCTCCAGACCCGGCACCAATCGTCCCAGTGCTCGATCCGCGCCGATAATCTCTGCAGGTCGTTTACATCTACGCCTGTCGCCAGATAGCGCGGCGTCATGTGCGAAAAAGCGAGGTCAACTCGTGGATCGCGCGCCATCAATCAACGTAAGCCCTTGTAGCGTTGGCGACCGTAGGAAGCAGCGGTCGAATGTGTCAAGGCGCCGACCCCCGCGCCCGCATGCTCGTATACCGCCGACCGGCGCCGGCAGCATGGCTCTTAAACCAAGGCGGCGCGCCTCGCATTTGAGGTACTGCTTTCACGCAATCCGGCACGCTCAAGGCGCGGCAAAACCTCCTGGATGAAGTACGGCATCGCTGCGAGGTAATCGAGAAAGCAGATCGAGGCGCCGGCGAGACCGGCTTCGCTCATCTCGATCATTTCTTCGGCCACATCGTCGGGCGTGCCGACGATGATATAACAACCTGGGAAAGTGCCGGGGTAAACCTTGCCACGCTTGCGGGTATTGGCTTGCGGATTAGTATCGGGACGTTCCTTGGTGGAAATGTCTTTGCCGGCCGTCGCCTCCTTTTGCTGCACGATGTAAGCGAGCGATTCCCGGTCGGCCATTTCCTCGGCGTAGTATCGGTAGAAATCCTCGGCCTCTTGTCGGGTCGGCCGGCAGACAATGTGGCAAGTGGTAAAGACCGCAATCTTGCGGCCGTAGCGGGCGGCATAGTCATGCACGCTTTTGACGATGGCTGGCGCCCGCTGCATGTTGGAGACCGATGTGAACAGGAGGTCGGCCGCCTGCGCGGCAAACTCACGGCCTTTCGGTGAGAAGCCGGCCGACATGATGGGCGGGCGCGGCCGTTGCAATGTCAGTGGATTCGTGGTTACGCCGCGCAGCTTGTAGAATTCCCCGTCCCAATCGAACGGCGCACCGCCCTCCAGCAGCTTGGCGTAGACCTTGAACCATTCGAGACCCTGGTCGTAGCGACGCTCGGGATCGATGGTCACGCCATGAACGTTGAACTCGTCCTGATTCCAGCCGCACACGATGTTGAGGCCGGCGCGCCCATGGGTGACGTGATCGATGGTCGCAATCGCTTTGGCCACGAACGCCGGCGTCGCGAGCGGCACATGAACGGTAGCAAACAGGCCAATGCGCTTAGTCACCGCACCGATGGCGGCGCCGTGTGTCAAAGTCTCGAACGAACGTCCGAGATTGTCGGCGGCGCCGGAGAGTCCCCGCCATTTCGCCACCGGCAGGATGAAATCAATCCCAGCCTCGTCGGCCATGACGCAGGCCTTGACCACGTCGTCCCACTCGCACCGCCAGCGCTCCGGCGCTTTGGTGATGGCGAAGCCGCCGTCACAATTGGCATTGAACAGGCCGAACTGGAACTTGTTCGGTCCGAGGATCGGGTTGAGCACGCGCTCCATAAGTCTTCCTCGCAGCCCCGAACGTCAACCTGCGCCGCCATTGGGCAAATCGCAAGTCATGCAACGGCGCAGTCCCAGATCATGCCGAGAGGCGGAGCAAGCTGTCGGCATTGCCATGCAGGATCTTGCCCTTGTCAATTTCGCTGATCGGAGCAGCGTGGACAAACGCAACACCCTCGGCGCTCGAATTGTACGGATAGTCGACGGCGAACATGATCCTGTCGATGCCGAGTTCCGCAATGCAACAAGCTAGCGCCGATTGCTGAAAGTTGCCGCTCGTCGTCAGGTAGAAATGCTCGCGGAACGCCTCGGCAAATCCCGGCCTGCCGCCGACGTGCTCCAAAATCCAGTCGCAGCGCCTCAGCGTGAACGGAATGGTCTCGCCGAGGTGGCCGAGGATGATCTTCAGTCGCGGATAGGCCTCGAACACGCCACTGACCACAAGGCGCATGGCGTGCAGGGCGGTCTCTGCAGTGAAGCCCCAAGCTACCGACAGAAATGGGAATTCGCCGCGGCGATAATGGGAATAGTAGGCCTCAGTCACGGCGCCGTGCGGAATTCCGGGATGGATATAGATTGGCACGTCGAGGGCCTGGGCGCGCTCGAATATGCACCAGAAGCGCTTCTCGTCGAGAAACGCACCCGCCGTGAGCCCGTTCACCAGTGCGCCCTTGAAGCCAAGGCGTGTCACCGTCCGCTCGAGCTCGTCGGCGGCGGATTTGGGATCGACCGTGGGCAGCTCGGCGAAGCCGGCAAAGCGTGTCGGATGGACGCGCGTTGCCGCGTAAAGCGCGTCATTCGCCTTGCGCGCCATCGCGATCGCGGTCTCTGCATCGAAGATTTGCGTGCCAGGCTGCATGTGGGAGATCACCTGCATGTCGATGCCAGCGGCGTCCATTTCGCGAAGTCTGATCTCGCCAAGATCGTCGAGCTGCGGCGCCGGCGTATGCGCGGAAATTCCGCGTGGACCGCTATAGCGGTCGCGCAACTCCGGAATCCAATAATGCTCCTCGATCGCGACCACTCTCTGTTTGGGCGGCATCGCCTTCCTCTTTATTGGCGGCGTATCCGTTCCATACCGGGGCGGCAGACGCAATGCTGAGCGAATGCGTTATCGACATAGAGGAACGGCTCCGCTAACAGTTGCATGCCAATTCAGTCAGGAGCGCAAAATGGCCAAGACGCGGTGCGAGTTTTCGGGCGGCAAGCCGCATTGCTTGACAGCGGCGGCACTTGTTTTGCTCGGCACAGTCGTTATTGCCACATGGAGCGGGCGAGCGGATGAGCCGCGGCATATTCGGGTCACGGTCGCGCGCAGCGTCAGCGGCATTCCGCTCTGGGGCATCGGACCGTTCGCCGAGAAAGCCGGCTTCCGCGTCGAGTACATCGCAGCAGGCACCAATGCGGAGATGCAGCGCAACCTCCAGAGCGGGGTGGAGGTCGGCACGCTGGGTTACCAGAGCCCGGCCGTCATGGCCGAGCTGAATGTCGCCAATGTCAAAGTTGTCGCGGGCGAGCAACTTGGCGGCCAAAATCTGATCATGCGCAAGGGCGTCGAACTGAAGTCGTGGAAGGAGCTCGAAGGCAAAAGGATCGGCCGGCCGCCCGGAAGCTACGTGGCGATCCTGTTCACGCTCGCGGCCAGGGAGAACGGCGTGGACCTGACCAAAGTCAGTCTGATCAATACGACGTCGGCCGGTCCGGCCGAATTGCAGGCGCTGAAAAGCGGCGATCTCGACGGCCTCGTGCTGTGGTCGCCGGTGCTCGACCGCGCGGTGGTTGAAGGCTACGGATATTATCCGCCGTGTTGCGACATCGGCAAAACCGAACGCTACGGCGGCGGCAACCAAATTCTTGCCGCCAACACCGAATTTCTGAAGGACCGCGCGGTCGCAGTGAGATTCCTCAAGGCCTACACGGATTCACTCGACTTCTATGTCAAAAATCCGGACAAGGCGGTCAGCCTGATTACCGAATATACCGGCGTCAGCAAGGACGTCATTGCCGAAGCGTGGAAGCACGGCATCTGGGATGTGCGCGCCGACGTGAGCACGATGATTAACGTGGCCAAGGAAGGCCCGGTGTTCGGCTTCACCAAGGCCGACATGAGCGCCAAGGTGCCCGATTACGTCGACATGAGCTACCTGGCGGAGGCGATCGGAAAGCCAACCGAGCAGCTCACGCGATTCGCCAACTGATAACGAGCCACCTAATTCTGCGCGGTGCGGAACCAGGCGAACTGCCGTGCCGGCTGCGGCTTGCGCGGCAGATAACGGCCATTCGGCTTGGCGAGGAGCTTGCCATCGCGGACCATGATCCTGCCGGCTTTGATGGTTGCGACCGGCCAGCCGCGCAACCGTTTGCCCTCGAATGGTGAAAAGTCCGACATGCCCTGGAGGTCTTCGGCGCGCACGATGCGCTCCTGGTCGAGATCGACCACAACGAGGTCGGCATCCGATCCGACTGCGATCGTGCCTTTTTGCGGATAGATGCCGTAAACGCGCGCCGGGTTGCGGGTTGCGCCGTCGATCAGCGTTTCGAGCGGGACGCCGCGCAGGCGGCCATAGTGCAATAGCGCGGGCAAGTGGGTACCGAGCGCCGGCAAGCCCGGCCTCGAGCCGTGCAAACCAGCCTCCGGTTTCTTCGTCGCGCGCGCCCGCGAGGTATTGTCGGTTCCGATCGTGTTGATCGAGCCTTCCAGCACACCCTCCCACAGGGCTGTTTGATGCTCGGGCGTCCGCACCGGAGGGACCATCTTGGCGAGAAAGCCGTTAGGATCGCCGCTATTGATGCCGAGATAGGGCGTCGTGGTCTCGACCGTGAAATGCCGGCCGGCGCGGCGTCCAGCGCGAACGACTTCCAATCCCTGGCGGCTGGAAAGATGAACAACGTAGAGGTGGGCTCCTGCGACGTTCGCAAGATAGAGCGCGGTCTGAATTGCCAGCGCTTCTGCGATCGCCGGATGTGCACCCTCCCAGTCGGCGAGTGTGCCCTCCGGCTTGCGCAGCTTTAACTCATTGCGCGCCCGGTCGATCAGCGCGCCGGTTTCGCAGTGCACACACGCTACCGCGTCCGGACCGAGCGAAGCGACAGTGCGGAAGCCGTGCAGCAGCACGTCGTCGGTGACCGATTTCACGATTCCGGGCATCCCCGACATATAGAACTTGAAGGAGCGAATGCCGTACTGCTCGGCATAACCCGGAATTTCCTCGATCTGCTCAGGAGTGAAGATCTGCGGGTGGAACACCGAATCGACGTAGCTGCGTTCGTTCATCGCTTTGCAGAATGCCGGCAGATGATCGAAATAGGAATCTTCCAGGCTGCGCAGAAAAATTCCGACCGTAGTGACGCCGCCAATGAGTGCGGCGCGCGTTTCCGTTTCCGCCTCGCTCTCGTAGGACTGCTCGTTGCCAATGTGGATGTGGGGATCGAAAATGCCGGGAAGCACTGTCCTGCCGGTCGCATCGTAAATCTCGGCGGTCGATTGGCTGGCGTGTTCGGTCAAGCTAACAATCTTGCCGTTGGCGATGCCGATGTCCGCCTTCATCTGGCCGACGCCCGGAATAACCAGCGTGCCATTGCGTACGATCAAGTCGAGGATTTCGGATCGGCCATTGTGTTCCGCCATCGTCGTGTCTTTCAGCTAGGTTGAGGGTGTCGTCACCGGCCGCTTGGCGCACTGACCGCGCTCATGCTGGCACCAACTCCTCCGTCAGCGTGGACCGAGCTACCTCGCGGCCGTTCTTGAGGACGTGGAGACGCGGAGGCTGCCGCCGAAGCGCCTCATGGACAGACGGCGCGCCGGTCACTACCAGGTCTGCCCGCATTCCGGGCGCAATGCCATAATCGGCCACGCGTGCGGCCCGCGCCGAATTCACCGTGATCATGTCGATCACCTGCTCCAATTCATGCGGCAGCGTGAGCTGGGCGACGTGTGCCATGATCAGGGCGCATTCCAGCGGATCGGGCTTTCCAAAGGGATAGTAGGGATCATTCACATCGTCCTGCGAGGTGACGACGTTGGCGCCGCGCGCCAGCAATTCCTTGACCCGCGCGATGCCGCGCCGCCGAGGCTCACGGTCGAGCCGCGCCGAGCAGACCAGATTGATGTGTGCATTGACCGAAATGGTGACGTCGGCGCTTGCCACCATGTCGATGATTTTGGCGGCGTATACGTCGTTGTAGCCGGCCATAGCGCCGCAGTGGCTCGCGGCGACGCGGCCATTGAAGCCTTCGCGCATGGTCTTGAGCGCAAGATATTCGAGACTGCGCGAGTTGGCATCATCGGTGTCGTCGACCAGCATGTGGATGTCGAGGTCGTGCTTCTTGGCCAGTGCAAAGCAGATGTCGATATGCTCGCGGGCGTCGGCGTCGCTGTATTCATACCAGGGCAGGCCGCCGACCACGTCGCAGCCTTCCTTGATCGCTTCATCCATCAGTTCGGCTGCACCCGGGTCGCGCACGATGCCCTCCTGAGGGAACGCGACCACTTGAATATTACAATATTTTTTCATTTTTTCACGTGCCAGCAGCAGGCCGCGCGCTGCACGCAGGCCGCCAATGGTGCCCACATCGCAGAACAGGCGAAAAAACGTGGTTCCGTTCTTTACTCCTTGCTCTATGGTACGAACCGCACGCGATGCAACTTCGGCCGGATCGTATTGCCGTTTGAACTCATTGGTGATCTCGATGGCTTCCGGCAGCGTGCCGGAAATATTAGGCCGCATGATCTCGCCCAGCAGGCATTTGTCAGCGTGATAGTGCAGGTTGAAAAATCCCGGCAACACCAAGTTGCCGCCGGCGTCGATTTCCGTCTCTGCGCGAACGGGCAGCTTCGGCCCGACCGCGGCAATCTTGTCGCTGTCGATGGCGATATCTACACTGTCGTTCTGGCCGCGTAGGCGGGCGTTGCGGATAACGATATTCATAGTGCGTACTCGCTCGGACGGGCGGTCGGTGTCGCCGCAAAACACGTCATGTTCGCTCGAGAATATGCAGCCCGCGCGTACGGTCGATCAAATAGATCAGACCACGATCATCGAAGCACACATCATTGCTCTGAACCCGCGTAGCTCCCTCCGGAACGTCCGGCATGAAGGAGGCAACTTCACGCGGTGCATGAGGGTTTGCGATATCGACAATCCGAAGACCATGTGCAAACCAGGCGATTGGGATTTCGGTGCTGCGGATATCCTCGCAGAACTGGTGCATTCCGGTGTAGTCGACTTTTGGCGTGCCATCTTCCTCGGCGACCTGATAGCTGGCAAAGGGCATCGGCTTGGTCTCGTCGGTGATATCGACGATCCAGAGAAAAGCGGGCATCGACATTTCAAGTCGGACCACGTCCTCGTCGGCAACCAGCATGATGCGGCGGCCGCGCACTGGAAACGGCACCGGCAGCGCTGTGTGGGTCGGCCACGGAAACGGCGGGCTCCAATCGAGTCCGGAGATAAAGGTCGGCTTGGTAATATCGTCGATGCCGAGAATAACAAAACCGCCATGCCAATAACTTGTGTACAGCCGGTTTCCGACCCGCATCGGATGATGGCAGCGATGCGCCGTTCCTTCCCAGGTCGGCTTCTCGCCGCCAGCGGTCCATTGTCCTGGCATCCACCAGCGGCCCACCTCCTGGGGACGCACCGGATCCGCAAAGTCGATGATCGACACAACATTGCCAAGATAGCCGTCTAATTCTGGTGATCCATACACGTAGCGGCCGTCAAAGGTGAAGCGGTGCATGCCGCGCGCTGACCAGCTTGTGATGCGAGTTGGCTTGGCCGGATTGCTGACATCGAAAACTTCCAGTCCGCCCTTGAACTGGGGATCGACGCGGCCAATCGGAAACACCTCCCGATTAACCAGCATAAGGTCACCTTCGACCCGCACCTTGTGCGAGAGCGTGCCTTCCGGCACGCCAATACGCGCCAGCTCGCGCGGCTTTGACGGATCGGCAACGTCGATGATGGTTGTGCCGTTCGGCGGCTTCACGTGGCCAACGTAAGCGACATTGTCGCGGACAACGACCTGACCGCCGCCCGGGCAATCGTGAAATCCGACGACCCTGACACCTTTCGCCGTTGCCATCCGAACTCACTCCATCTCAACACGCGTCCGGATCGAGCATCCGGCAATTCAGTATTTTAAGAACACTACAATGTATTTTGCAAACGGCCCGCGCCAGGAACGGGTGGCCCGCTGGCACCGGATGCAAATTGGCGACAAGACTCACCGGAGCCAGGCCCTTGAGCTCGCAGGGCGGAGCCTTTGTGAAATTCGGCGCGATGGCGAACCGAATGTTCGAGGCCATCGGGAGCGTGTGGCCGTTCGGGCGGAGATTTCGCCGCGTATTCGGTGCCGATATTACCGTTGGCGCTGTGGCGATTGTTGATAAACGCAGAGTAGTACTTCACCGCGTTGCTGTTGCTAGGAACAGATAAGACGATCTATCGCCGGCCGATCGCCGAAGCCGATGCGCCGTCCATGCCTCGGGATACGTAGCGGGTGTCCGATTGTTCATCGGTGATTGTAATCGGCGATCCACGTGCAAAAATTCGGGCTGCGCCAGCATCGCTCAACCGCCACAGATGATTCCGGGCGGCAAGCTGAGGCAATAGTTTGCGATATCGACGGCACGGGTGAACCAGATGCTATCTCTCTGCGTGGCGCAGTGCTTGAGTGCGGCGCGCAGCGGGCGCAACCGGAACGGCTGGCCGCAGATGAATGTGTGCAGCGCAATCGACATCACCAGCGGCTGTTCGGACGACCTTTCCAGCAATTCGTCGAACTGATCGACGATCATATCGGCGAAATCCCGTCCACTGTGGTCGCGCAGCACATTGGTGCCCATGTCGTTGAGCTCCATGGGATAGGGGATCGATAAGAGCGGGCCCGCGCGGGTGCGCATCCAGATCGGCTGGTCGTCGACCGGCCATCCGAGGTTATGGGTATAGCCGGTCTCCTTGAGCAGGTCCGGCGTGACGCGGGTCTCGGCGGCGCCCGGTCCCATCCAGCCGGTCGGTCGTTCGCCAAAATACTTCGTAATTGTCTCCGTGGATTCGGCGATAATCCGTGCCTCGTCGTGCTCCCAGATGTCGCCGAGGCCTTCCGCGTTGGTACGGCCATGATTGCAGACATCGTCGCCCCGTTCCTTGATGCGAGCGACGACATCCGGATAGTTCTCGCACACGATGCTGTTGAGCAGGATGGTGGCCGGAAGTTTCAACTCCTTGAGCAGGCCGAAAATCCGCCAGATACCGACCCGCAGCCCGTAGTCGCGCCATGCATAGTTGCGTTGTGTCTGCGGGCTGTTGGTGCGCTGATATGGATCGTTGCCGCGGCCCGCCATGAACGCGAAATCTTCGACGTTGAGCGCCACGTAGAAGGCAAGCCGCTTGCCCTGCGGCCAAGCGTAATCGCGCCGCTTCTCGATCGGCGAATAATCATAGCGATTATGACTTGGCAGCCTGAGCATTGCCTCATCCCGACCTGTTCAAAAACCCCGGATGGCGCGAGCCTTACCATGGCAACTGGAAGCAGCAAAGCGAGCGGTGATTTGGCCCGGCTGTTCGGTTAGTCGAAAAGCAGTACACGAGTATATCTCGCCTTTCGGTCAATCGCGCGATCTTGTCACATTTTGTACAGGTCCGGCTTCCACCCAATTCGCGCCTAGAATAGCGACGGCAAAAATCTCGCCCTGCGAATGAATCCCCGCCGATGTCGGCTATGCGTTCAACTTCAAGCGGCGGTCGCTGGGGCGATGTGGCATCGCAAGTTTCTTATCTCCGGGCTTCGAACCGGACATGCTCATTCCCGACATCCGCTCTCCGCCTAATTTTCTAGCCGCACTGGCATCACGCGACGATTACGGCGCAACAGTGCGCGCGGCAGTAATGAAGGCTCTCCGATGAACGGCAACGGTAAACTGCACGACTAACAACGCGGCAGCGGTTGGCGAGGTAAACAGCCAAAACGCGTGGTGAAGGACGTGAAAGAGTGCTGTATGCCTAGATGAACCCAGGACCGCGTTTGGGTTTAAAATGATCATGAATGAGGATACGCAAAATGGCAATTGAAGTCGCCAAAGTCGAACTGAAGAACGTACAGGACGCTTCGGGGCTCGAGCTGAATTGATTTCTTGGCCACCGATGTAAGGAAATATCCTCCTCGCAGATGAAGGTCGAACCACTTTGATTTGTCTCATTGTTTCTATTGTGTTTGAGACGCCCGACTTGTCGCGATCATCAAAGAGAAAACCTGATCCATAAATATCTAGACCTTTATAAGTCTTATCCAGATTTGTCGCCAAACGAGGCGGCGATCCCTCTTGGTTAGAGTCAATCAGAAAACTGTTAATGTGATTGGCGATCCGCCCATCGATCACCTTCGTAATCTTGCAATCAGATTTGCTAAAATGGACGATCGATACAATTACCGCAGCTTCGCCAGGCCAAACAAAGCGTTTGGTGGCTCTGTAAATGACTCCTCCTTGTCGAAGAATGTAGGCAGTAGAAGCCTCTCTTGTATCTCCTTGACGCACTGTATTTGTCGCGATTAAACCCGCCGTCCCAATTTTAGAGAGCAGCGCAAGTGCTCTTTGAAAGAAATATGAAACCAGATCAGCCCTGTTACCAGCGTCCCTTGCGCTCACTTTCAGGTACGTCAAATATGGATCACCAAGTCGGCCGGAAATGTTTGAACCTCCTAAAAATGGCGGATTTCCCACGATCGCATCGAATCCAAAATTGTTCCGCGCAAACACCTCAGGGAATTCGATCTCCCAATGGAACGGCATGAGCTGATGCGCGCCTTCCTTCAGCGTCTCGGCCAACGCGGCAAGCTTGTCCCACGCCACTGGTGATCCGCCTAACCAGCTCTCGACTTCGGCGCGCTTCTTCTCGCGCGGCTTCGGCTTCATCGGGCCGGTAGGCTCAGCGAGGCATATCAAAATGCCCATTTCGGCCTCGTCACGCTCAATCACCCCCCGCAAATCCCGTACCATGTGAACGCCAATATTCTCGCCGCTTTTGACGGAGATGATTATAAGTCCATCCCCATAAGGGCCGTTCTTGAACATCATGCGGCCGTCAATTCCGCGATCAGCACCTTTCTTCTCTTCGCGATACCAACGGGCGCCAAGCCGCCAAGCCGCCCACCATTGGAACTGATATTTGTCCCGATGCGCAAGATCACGTGCGCCAGCAAGATCAGTCGGGCGCCCGACCACTTGGTAGGTATTGTGACTGACATCGCTTCCGGTAAGCCGACGCTCAATCAGCGTAATGGCGTAATGCGTTACGTCGATTCCAATCCACTGCCGCCTGAGTTTATCTGCCGCCTCTACCGTCGTGCCGCAACCGCAAAATGGATCAAGAACAACCATGCCCTCATCCGAAGATGTCTTGATTACTCTTTCAAGCAGGGCAAGCGGTTTTTGCGTCGGGTAGCCGATGCGTTCATTTGCTTGGGAATGCAATGCTGGTACATCATCCCAAAGAGACTGAAGCGGAACACCCTTTCCTATATCTAAGTACTGCTTTCGTCGTGGCACGGCGCCTGGCGATGCCTGCACGACCATTCCCGCGTCAATCAACTCTTGCATCTTTTGACGCGAATACCGCCAGTACCGCGTCACTCCCATAACCTCGTAGGACGGATTTCCCTTCGCTGCGCCGCCTGGACCAGTCATGCTTATGAGTTGGTAACGCCGACCTGTTCCCGGCTCGACATGGCGGTATGACGTTTGAATATATTTGTCGCTGTACGGCTTGAATTGATGATGGAAACAAGAATGTTCTACGTCCTTCGCATAGAACAACAGATCGTCGGTGTTGCGATCAAAGAACTTGCTGCCCTGCCCATAATTTCCTTTGACGGTTTCCGCTCGCTTCCAGACAATATCGTTCAAAAAATTCTCATGTCCGAAAATTGCGTCCATCAAAATCTTCAAGTAGTGACTAGCGACGGGATCGCAATGCAAATAGATCGACGCATCTTCTTTCATGATCCGTCGCAACTCAATGAGGCGTATCCCCATCATCGCGAGGTACGCCATCATGGCGGTTTCACCTAACCACTTACGCAATCCAGAAACGATTAGCGCAACATCACCGTTGGCCCGGATAATGTCGTCATAGGCCATTTCTGCGCTATCGCCCCAATCCCAGGTATCGCGGAAAGCTTCAGCTTGAGCCTGCGATGGCTCGCCACCCTGCTTGAAAAGCACGTTGTAATTGGCGTCCGAATTGAATGGCGGATCGAGATAGATGAGATCGACGGATTCGTCTTTGACCTTCTCGCGCAGCACGTCGAGATTGTCGCCGAAGTACAGCTTGTTCATTGCCCCGATCCCCCAGCCCCACCTTGGATTGTGGCGATGCAGGTCTAAGCCGCCGTTAGGAAACGTCGTTGCCGGAAAATGAAAGTGGCCCCTTTTGTCGGAGCGAGTGGCCCCTTTCGGCTTTTATTCCTAGATTTTCAGGCATAAGGGGCCAGTACCGATTGGCGGGTACTGGCCGGGTTCCGAGCTAAGTGGCTGGTTTTGAAATAAGGACTGGCCGGTTTTGGATTTGGATCAGCGGGTCCATTGCGAGCCGTTCGACCACGCAATTGACTTCCCATCGCTTGAAACCTTGCCGTTGACGCCCCATTCGCCGGCCGAGACGGTACTGGAGTCGACCCACCGTCCGTGAGCAACCAATCCGAACTCGTTCCTAAACTCCAATTCGCCCCTTTGCTGGTGAATTTGCGCAGGCCCAAACGGTCCCTTCCACGCTCCTGACAGGTTTATCGCTGAGGTCTTTTCGGTAGGTGGCGCAGCCCTCGGCGTATGCCGCTCTCGCGGCGTTGAGGGTGTGGATTGCTCCCGACTTCCGGAAATCGACTTATCGGTATTGCCCAGCGTGCCGCCAGTACTACCGGCTTGCCCGAAGGCGGTTGGCACTAACGCTGCCATGGTGATCAGTATGATGGTGGCGCATGCAAAGGCGCGCATTGGTGATCCCCTTCCCGCGTTCCCAATGCCCCAACCATAGCGGGAAACGAGCGCGAAAGCATCAAGAGGCCGCCTCATGTGTGGATGGCCCCCAACTTGCAAGAGCTTTTTTCGAGATGAGCACTGGTCGCTTGCAGTCATGTGTCCGGCCTGCTGGTGCGGTCTTCACATGACCGCTGGCCTTGATGGGT
>JBAUYV010000408.1:0-5983 GCA_049584975.1 Xanthobacteraceae bacterium
GTCGAGGAGTTTTTACAGGGCGAAGAGGCGTCCTTCTTCGCGCTGTGCGACGGAGAAACTGCCATCGCGCTGTCGACGGCGCAGGATCACAAGCGCGCTTTCGATGGCGACCAAGGCCCGAATACTGGCGGCATGGGCGCCTATTCGCCAGCGCCGAACGTCGATGCCGCCATGAGCGCCCGCGTCATGAGCGAAATCATAGAACCCACGCTGCGGGCCATGAAGGCGATGGGCGCGCCCTACAAGGGCGTCCTCTATGCCGGCCTGATGATCACGGCCGAAGGGCCGAAACTCATCGAGTACAATGTCCGCTTCGGCGATCCCGAATGCCAGGTGCTGATGCTGCGGCTGATGTCGGACCTCGTGCCCGCGCTGCTGGCGAGCCACGACGGCATGCTCGGATCGTTCGATCTGCGCTGGTATCCGGAAGCAGCGCTCACCGTGGTCATGGCGACGAAAGGCTATCCGGGCGACTATGGCCGCGGCTCGGTGATCGAGGGACTCGACGCGGCGGCGGCCGTCCCCGACGTGGAAATTTTTCACGCCGGCACCAAGGCCGAGGGCGGCCGCATCCTCGCCAACGGCGGACGCGTGCTCAATGTCTGTGGGCTCGGCACCACTGTGCGGCAGGCGCAAGCGCGCGCTTACGAAGCGATCGCGCGTATCCGCTGGCCGGAAGGTTTTTATCGGCACGACATCGGCTGGCGCGCCGTCGAACGCCCGCGCGATACGCTTCCTTAAAATTTTCGTCGGATTGTGTGGCTGCTGTAGCGCGGCGTTAAAGCGGCCTCCTGGTACAGACCAGACGATTGGCCAAAAGGATTAAGCATGAGCAGCATTTATGACCCGGATGACGCGGGCAAAGCGCTCGAGCATGCGGCTCGTGTGAAATTCAGTTCGAACCTCGATCAAGTCCACCACATCCTGTTGCTTCACAAGCTTGCAAACGCCTACCTCACGGTGAGCGCCAGAATGCTGTTCGCCAAGTTTCTCGACAAGAGTGAGGAAGAGCTCAACGACGAAAGCCGGGCTGCGTAACCGCGCCGTCGCTCTCTTCCAATCATGAGCAGACAACCACAGCGCCGCGACTTCCGTCACTTGACCAGCGCAAGCGGGAAATCAGGCGCTGTCGAGTTCATCACCGGGCTTTGTTTACCGCCAGTCAGCGCCTTCACGCGCCGGGCGATGTAGGCATCAAGCAGCGCCGGCGTGATGGTGTCGTCTCCGGCGATTTTTGCCAGCGCCGTCACGCCGGGGGCGCCAAGTCCCTCGACCAGGGCCTTGGTGAAGGCGCCGTTGCCCCACGACGGATCCTCCATGCTCACCTGCCGCCCGGTCGAGGCTGCGAATACGACAACCCCGCGTTCGCTGTGCAGGAAGTCGTTGACCACGTCATTATTGTCGAAAGTCGATCGCCGACCGGTGCTGACCATCGAGCCGGAATGACAGGCGTCGAGGAACAGAAGCGCCTTTCCGGCAAGCCCGTCGAGGGCGTCGGCGATGTCGTCCTTCGCCACCGCCGTGGCGCGCAGGCGTTGCGCATCGCTGTCGGCGGCCAGGAAATAGAAGCGGTTGCGCTCGTCGACGATGCCATGGCCGGCCAGATAGACGATGCCGACGTCGTGTTCCGTCACCTGATGAGTGAGCCAGTCGAGACCGTCCTTGATGGCGACCGCCGTCGCATCCTTGTCCACCAGAAGCTTGATGGTCACTTCCGAGTAAAGCGCGCCGTTCTGGTTGGCGAGCGAGCCAGCGAAGTCGTGGGCATCCTTGGCGGCGAATTCGAGCTTGTAGGCAGGATCGGCGTAATTGGAGATGCCGGCGATCAGTGCATAGAGTTTGGGTTTGATCGCCGTTTCCGCAAGCGTCGGCGGACCGCTGCGGGTGACGCGGACCTCGGCAAGATCGCTCGATTTCGAGCCGGTGCGGGCAAAAATGCCGACGAGGGTCACGCCCGGCGGCAGCGAAATGGTGAGGCTGCCACGGCAGCCCTGCAGTGCGCCCGCGGTACGGCCGAGCCCGTGCGTCTCCTTGATGCATTTCTTGACGTCGCTGTCATCGCCGGTGCTGCGGGTACCGGCAGGCGTCCCGTTGATCACCGCCTCAACGCTGTCGATTGGCGTACCCGACGGTGAGCGCACGAGATAGTCGACGGTCAAATTCGCCGTGTCCACGTGGGCATCATCGGCCGGCGACAGGATGGACAGAACCGGCGGCAAACTCTCGATGATTGCTGTCTGCTCCACACCCCTTTGGTGCGGGCGCGCCAGATCGGCCTGCCGTATCGCCTCACCCTCGTCGAGGGTGTCGAGCACGCGCTCGACAATGTCGGCTCTGGAGTATTTGTCGCGGAATTTCGAAGCCGGGAAGAAGTCGGCCGCTTCATTCCAGCCGCGGTTGACGTGCCAGCCGATTAAATCCTCGCCACCCGGGGAGGCATTGTAGTAGCCGGAAGGAGTCCAGGCGACCCAGGCCTTGGTCTTGCGGTTGACGAAGAGCGCGAGCAGCTCGGCGCCATCGGACCAGCGCTGCCAACGGATGGTGCCATCGCGATACGCGGCAACAATGATGCGGCCATCATCAGAAATGTTGACGCCCCACGCGGCGGCAGGGCCGGCCCGCTCCCAAAGCTGCTTGCCATCGGCGTCGAAGGCGCGCAGCCAAAAATCCGAACCAAGCGCGAAACCCTTGTGGTCGGGCCGAATGGCAAGCGAACGCGCCATTTCATAACGGTTGATCGGGATCGGCTTGCCCGCGAGGGTCGGATTGAAATTGTTCTGCCAGTTGCTGATCGGCAATCCTTGGACCAATGGCGGATGCAAGCCGGGCACCGCATCGGGCGCGGTCGTGACCGTCGACTGCCCAAGGTCGAAGAGGACCGGGTCGTCCGCGTCGTCGCCCAGCCCGACCCGGACTTCCTTGGCGTCCGATGCGATCGTGAAAGCGTTACCGAGCTTGCCGCGCAAATCCGGAGAAACACCTGTCTTCCAGGGATTGATCTGGCCGTTGCCGTCGACCACGCCGAAGGCCGGATCGGCGGCCGCGACTGCGATGCCGTTGCCGCAGGGCAGAACGTTTTCGATCGTGTTGTCGCTGACCGGCAAGGGAACGCCGTACCGCTTGCCGTCGGGATCGAAAGTCACCAGCGGCCGCTTCCAGGCGTCCTTGGTTTTAATCTCATACATCCCACCGGCAATGAGATGGGCGCCGTCGCTGCTCCAGGTGACCTTGGAGAGATCGCCGTTGTCGAACCCCTTGGTATCCGCATTGAAGCGGAACTGCAGGTTCGAGGTCTCGTAGATTTCGACACCTTGCGTATTGTTGAAGCCCACGGCGAGCCGCTGCCCGCTGGGATCGACCGCAACGGAAAACGGCTGGTTGCTGATTTTTGTTGTTGTCTCCCGCAGCTTCTTGAAATCCGGCCCGGGTCCGTATTGCCGGAGCTTGCCATCGAAGGCGACGGTGTAGAGGCGGCCGTCCGCCGCGAAGGCGGCGCCGTAGCCGTCGCCGGCGTAGTTCTTGTCCTCAAACGCAATCTTCCAGGTTTGCGCATCGATCACCTTGAGGCCGACGTCGGCGTGGCTGTTCGCCGCCAGCCAACGGCCGTCGGACGAAAAGGCAAGATTGTTGATAACGTTGCCGAATGGGCCGATGCGCGCCACCATGGCGCCGGTCGACGCTTCAAAAATGTAGACGAAGTTCTGGTGATTAAGCTGCACCTGGGCATCCCAGCCGCCCGCGGCAATCCAGTGCCCGTCCGGAGAGATAGCCACCGCATAGATCTTGCCGCCGTTTCCCGGCCCGATCGGCACCCGCAAGGTGTGCAGCAGGCGCGCTTGCGGCAGCGACCAGACCCGTGCGGTTTTGTCGTCCGAACCTGTCACTGCAATGCGGCAGGCGCGGTCCACGGCAATGCGTTTTATCGGAGCGACGTGCATCCCGGTCTCAATGCGCAGCTCAGGATCCTGGGATGGACAGGCATTGATCGCCGCTTGCAGCGCCGGGCTTGCTTGCCCGTCGATCGCGCCTTGGTAGCAGTGGCCATCGGCCAGCCGCTGCTGCAGCGCCTTGATCTCGGCGGCGCTCATGGCGGCGAGATCGCGCGCTTGCGCCGCGGACGCGGCGCAGAGAGCGGCGAGGCTCAGCGCGAGGATCTGACAGAACCGGCGCATAATCCTCTCTCCAGAGGCCCCTGCCCTCGTTTCGCGGCCAAAATGACCGGGGGGCCCTTCCAACGCAAGAACTAACGGCTGAATGATAGCGTATCCGGCCGAATGTCCGAAATTCGGCGCTGGCCGCGATTTAACCGGCTAAGCTCGCTCTGCTTTCAGTGTCGCATTGTCGCAGGCGCAACCCGGAGTCTCGCCGGCGAAGCACAGCGGTCACGATACTGCAATGGACCCGGTGCTATTGGTCCGGTGACCTGCTGGGGTCGCTGACATTTTCGGCATCGAGGTTCGCTCGGATGGCGTTCAAACGTGTCTGGCTCCCCTGTCCGGTTTGCAGAAAGCCCATCGCGCTGTCGCTAAAAAAGGCGGCGCAGTTTGATTTTCAGGTGGGCTGCGTCGAGTGCAAGACCATTTCGCACTCGGCCGACCTGCTCAACGCCATGAAGCGAAATGGAGCGGAGCCGCGCGACTCGATCGACGGCCGCCCCTGGTCTCCCGGCCGCGAACAAGCCGAATGAAGGCCCGCTGATCTGAAACTTCAGGCAATTGCTCCGGCGCGCGCATACGCCTGATCGATCAGGCACACCACCCGCAAGCAGTCATGCACGCTGACCGGCGGCGGCGCGCCGCGCCGCCAGTGGTCGAGCGCGTCGCGCAGCGTGGCGAAATAGGGTCCGGTGACGTCGGAGCCTGGGAACGTCTCGTCCCCTTTGGCCGTGGCAAGTTTGAGCACGCCGTCCTTCATGGTGAGGATGGCGTCGCGGCCGGCGAGCTTCCACTCACCGTCCGTGCCGTCGCGGGGGAAACCATTGCCAACTTCGACAGTGCCGAGAATGCCGCTCGCCGAACGGAGCATGACCGAAGCGTAGTCCTCGACCGGGCGCTCATGGGCGTGGCGGCTGAGTTGAGCGCCAGTCACCTGCACCTCCTCGCCGGTCAGGTGCAGGAAGATATCGAGGCCGTGGGGGCCGAGATTGCGCAGGCAGCCGCCGCCGGATTCGGCGGGATCGAGCATCCACGGGCAATCCCAGCCGATGTAGCGGGCCGGCCCCGGCCGATTGATGCGGGCATAAAAGTGCGACAGCGGGCCGAAGCGACCTTCGGCGAGCAGCGCGCGGGCGTGCTTGGCAAACGGCCCGTAACGCTGCGCCAATGGCACGGCGACAAATGCGTTGAGCTTGGCCGCCTTGGCGGCGACCGCCTCCACCTGCGTCGCGCTGAGCCCCATGGGCTTTTCCATCAGGAACGGATAGCCGGCGTCGAGCAGGTCGTGGGCGATGGCCGCCATCTGGCTGTGCCGGCCGAGCGCCACAACGAAGTCGGGACGGATCTCGGCCAGCATCTTGCGATAGTCGGTGAAAGTCGGCGGGCTTCCCACCTCGGCCGCGCGCCGGGCCACGATCCCGGAGTCGCCGTCTTGAATGGCGACGAGCTTCACGTCCGGCATCTTGATCAGATGGCGGAGATAGGCGGCGTCGTTGAGCGCGTGCCAGTGGCTGACTTCGACGGCCGCTATGCGAATGGTCTTGGCGCTGGTCATGGCCCCTCCCTCGTCACGCGGAATGCCGGCGCGAGCGCCGGCTCAATCCGCCTTGATGCCGGCGAACTTCACCACCTTCGCCCACTTCTCGGTCTCGTCGGCCATGAACTTGCCGAACGCAGCGGGAGAAACAACAAACGGCGACGAACCGAGATCGGCAAACCGCGCTTTCATTTTGGCATCGGCGAGACCGGCATTGATCTCCTTGTTTAGCGTGCCGACGATGTCGGCGGGGGTGTTCTTTGCCGCGCCGATGCCGTACCACGCACTCACC
>JBAUYV010000409.1:0-101277 GCA_049584975.1 Xanthobacteraceae bacterium
CGATGGGAGCAATCCATCCCGAATAAAGGGACCTTGCGTCAGTAAGTAAGTTGCGTAACGCCAGCGGGGCAGCCCGCCGCCCTTACTGCGTTTGGCAGAAGGGGCGACGGGCCCTGCAGTCAGCAAAGTGCGCAAGCGTGCCGCACAGCGCCTTGGCCTCAAGGCAAGCGCACTTGGCCTTAAGGTAAATGCCTAATTAATGAGCTTATCCTGCTCATGAATCTCGTGCAGTCCGCTGCGCCCAACTGAGCGCAGGTACAACTGCCATTGAATCAAAGCGTTAGGGTGCGGCAATCGGCTGCGCGGTGTGGCACGCGGCTTGCGGAAGCGTTGGCAACACCAATCTGCCAGCTCCAGGAGACGTCGATGAAGCGCCGCGAATTCTTGAAATCAATGACCGCGCTCACAGCCGCCAGCGCCGTGTCGGCTCCGGCGATCTGGTCGCCGGCCAAAGCGCAAGCGCGCAACGAGACCCTGCTGCTCATCACCGAGAACGGACCGAACAATCTCGACATTCACGGCCTCGGCACCAACCGGCCGGGGTATGAAGCATCGTGGAACTGCTACGACCGGCTGATCACCAACGAGAAGAAGACACTGCCCGACGGCTCGCTGTCCTACGACCGCGACAAGTTTCGCCCCGAACTCGCCGAGGACATGAAAACCGGCGACATGTCGGTCACCTTCAAGCTGCGCAAGAACGCGACGTTTCAAGATGGCACGCCGGTCACCGCCAAGGATGTGAAGTGGTCGTTCGACCGCGCGGTCACGGTGGGCGGATTCCCGACGGTGCAGATGAAGGCGGGCTCGCTGCTGAAGCCCGAACAATTCGTCGTCGTCGACGACACGACGTTCCGCGTCGACTTCATCACCAAGAACCGGCTCACCATTCCCGATCTCGCGGTGATCGTCCCGGGAATCTACAATTCGGAACTGGTCAAGAAGCACGCCACCGACAAGGACCCTTGGGGGCTCGATTATACGAAGAGCAACACCGCGGGCAGCGGCGCCTACAAGATCACGAGCTGGAAGCCCGGCGTGGAGGTCGTCTACGAGCGCTTCGACGGCTGGGTCGGCGGCGGCGGCAAGCTGCCGGAGCTGAAAAAGGTCATCTGGCGCACCATCCCCTCCCCCGGAAACCGCCGCGCCCTGATGGAACGCGGCGACGCCGACATCTCCTTCGATCTCAACGCCAAGGATTTTTCCGAGATGAAGGCGGCAGGCAAGCTCAAGCTGATCTCCAATGCGATCAGCAACGGCATGTACAGCGTGGAATTGAACGTGGTGAACCCGCCGTTCAACAACGAGAAAGTCCGCCAAGCCGTAGCTTACGCGATCCCCTATCAGAAGATCGTCGACGCCGCCATGTTTGGCGTCGGTAATCCACTGTTTGGCGGCCCGTCGAACGACGTCTCAACGATCGCCTGGCCGCAGCCCACCGGCTACACCACCGACCTTGAGAAGGCCAAGGCGCTGATGGCCGCGTCGGGTTCCGGCCCGATCGATACCACCATATCGTTCGATCTCGGCGACGCGGTGAATTGCGAGCCCATGGCCGAACTCATCCAGGAGAGCCTCAGCCATATCGGCATCACCATGACCATCAATAAGGTGCCGGGCTCCAACTGGCGTAGCGAAATGGCCAAGAAGACCATGCCTATGATGGTCAACTTTTTCTCCGGCTGGCTGGACTATCCCGAATACTTCTTCTTCTGGTGCTATTCGGGCCAGAACGCGATCTTCAACACGCCAAGCTACGTGAACAAGGATATGGACGTGCTGATCGACGGCGCCTACGCAGCGGCCGCGGCCGGCAACAAGGAGCAATACGCGACCGACGTGAAGGGCTTCATCGACAAGGCCTATCACGATGTGCCGCGCGTCCCGCTGCTGCAGCCGTACCTGAAGGTCGCAACCCAGCCGAACATCTCCGGCTACTGCTACTGGTTCCACCGCCAGGTCGACTATCGGTCCATCGTGAAGGCGTGAGGCTCGAAGGGGACCGAACGCGCGCGCCTTGACCGCTCAACGCCAACTGTGCGGGTGCCATGCTGGCTAACGTTCTGCGCCGCCTCATCACCGTCGTTCCGACGCTGATCGGCGTCATCATCGTGACGTTCCTGCTGACGCGCGTGCTGCCCGGCGATCCGGCGGTGTATTTCGCCGGGCCGGCGGCCACGCCGGAATCGATCGCCGAAATCCGTAAATCGCTCGGCCTCGACAAACCGTTGCCCGAGCAGTTTCTGGATTACGTGAACGATCTCGCCCACGGCAATCTCGGCAATTCGCTCGCGACCGGCCAGCCCGTCATGACCGAGATCGCGAGCCGCTTGCCGGCGTCGGCCGAACTCACGCTGTTCGGCCTGATCATCTCCATAGTCATCGCCATTCCGCTGGGTATTCTCGCCGCCGTCAAACAGGGCTCGTGGATCGACCATACCTGCCGCGTGGTGGCTACTGCCGGCGTGTCGCTGCCGGTATTCTTTACCGGCCTGCTGCTGGTTTATGTGTTCTACTTCCTGCTGGGATGGGCGCCGGCACCGCTCGGGCGGCTCGACGTGTTTTACACCGCGCCGCCCCAGGTCACCGGCTTCTACCTGATCGACAGTCTCATCGCCGGCGATTTCGAGGTGTTCCGCGCCGCGCTCGCCCAGCTCATCCTGCCGGGGCTGACGCTCGCGATCTTTTCACTCGCTCCGATCGCGCGCATGACGCGCGCGTCGATGCTTGCCGTGCTGGCCTCCGACTACGTGCGAACCGCCCGCGCCAGCGGTCTGTCATCCTACACGGTCATCGTCACCTATGCGTTCCGCAACGCCATGCTGCCCGTGATCACCACGCTCGGCATGGTGTTCTCGTTTCTGCTCGGCGCCAACGTTCTGGTGGAAAAGGTTTTCGCTTGGCCGGGCATCGGCTCGTTTGCGGTCGAGGCGCTGATCGCTTCCGACTACGCGCCGGTGCAGGGCTTCGTGCTCACCATGGCGGTCATGTACGTGGCCCTCAATTTGTTGATCGACATTCTCTACGGCGTTGTCGATCCGCGCGTGCGGCTGGAGGCGTGAGAATACCATGACCGACATCGTCGCACCCGTCCGGCCTGCGAGCGGCGGAGCCGCGCTGTACCGCCATGCACGCTACGTCATCAGCGAGAACCCGGTCACCGGTCTTTCCTTTGGGCTGTTCGTGCTGATCCTGATCGCGGCGCTGATTGGTCCATGGATCGTTCCGTACAACCCATTGGCCAGCGACACCTCCGAAACGCTGCAGGCGCCAAGCCTGCATCACTTGTTCGGCACCGACCAACTCGGCCGCGATATTTTCAGCCGCGTCGTGGCCGCGACCCAGCTCGACTTTTCCATCGCCATCTTTTCGGTCGTGCTGGTATTCCTGATGGGCGGCTTGGCCGGCGTCGCCGCTGGATATTTCGGCGGCTGGACCGATCGCATTGTCGGCCGCATCGCCGACACCATCATGGCGTTTCCGCTGTTCGTGCTCGCCATGGGCATCGTCGCCGCGTTGGGCAACACAGTGCAGAACATCGTGCTGGCGACTGCCATCATCAACTTTCCGCTCTACGCGCGCGTCGCCCGCGCCGAGGCCAACGTGCGCCGCGAGGCCGGATTCGTCGAAGCCGCGCGGCTTTCCGGCAATCGCGAATGGCGCATCCTCGGCTTTCAGATCCTGCCCAACGTGTTCCCGATCCTGGTGGTGCAGATGTCGCTCACCATGGGCTATGCCATTCTCAACGCCGCCGGATTGTCTTTCATCGGGCTCGGCGTACGGCCGCCAACGCCGGAATGGGGCATCATGGTCGCGGAAGGCGCCGCCAACATCATCTCAGGCGAATGGTGGATCGCGTTCTTCCCCGGCGCCGCACTGATGATCGCCGTGTTCTGCTTCAATCTGCTCGGCGACGGCTTGCGCGATATCGTCGATCCGCGAAGGCGTACATGATGGCCGATCTAGCGCTCAGCGTTGAAGGACTTTGCGTCGAGTTTCGGACGCGCTCGGGCATCGTGCGTGCGCTCGAGAACGTCAGCTTCTCGGTGGCCAAAGGCGAGACCATCGCGATCGTCGGCGAATCCGGATCGGGAAAATCGGTCACCGCCTATGCGGTGATGGGGATACTCGATCCGGCGGGCCGCATCACCGGCGGGCGAGCCATGCTCGGCTCGCTGGATCTCATCGCCGCAAAATCCAGCCAGCTTGCCCAGGTGCGCGGGCGCCAGATCGCGATGATTTTTCAGAATCCACGCACGGCGCTCAATCCGATCCGCCCTGTGGGACGCCAGATTGCCGATGTGCTGATCCGCCACGGCAAACTCACGCGTCGAGCCGCTCCGGCAGCCGCCGTTGAAATGCTGCGCGCGGTCGGCATCACCGATCCGGCGCGGCGGGCCAAGGCCTACCCTTTCGAAATGTCCGGCGGCATGTGCCAGCGCGTCATGATCGCCATCGCGCTGGCCGCGAAGCCATTGCTGCTGATCGCCGACGAGCCGACCACCGGCCTCGATGTCACCACCCAGGCGGTCATTATGGATTTGATCAACGACCTCGCACGCGACCTCGGCATGGCGACGATCTTCATCACCCACGACCTCGCCCTCGCCGGCCAGCGCTCCTCGCGCATCGTAGTCATGCACGCGGGCCATGTGGTCGAGGCGGCGCCGACCAAAGAGTTGTTCGCGATCCCGCGGCATCCTTATACGGCCGAGCTGATCGCCGCGACGCCGGATTCGGCCACAAGTCTCGACGCCCTGGTGGCGATTCCCGGCTCGCTCCCTGATTTGCGCCGGACCGACTTGCCGCCTTGCCGCTATTCCGAGCGCTGCCCGCGGAGGAAAGACATGTGCGCCCAGCCGTTGCCGCGCTCGGCCCCTGACTCGATCCACATGGTCGCCTGCTGGAATCCCTTGCCCGAGCAGTCGATGCGCGGACCGAAAGTGAGCGCCGCATGACCGTGCTTCTGGATGTCGCCGAAGTCTCCAAACTGTTCACCGTCGGCGGCGGGCAAGGGCCGTGGACGCAGTTCAAGCGCCGGCTTGCCGGCGGCCCTGAAAATCTTCCCAAAGTGTACGCCGTCGATGACGTGAGCTTTGTCATCGATGAGGGTGAGACCGTCGGCCTTGTTGGCGAATCCGGGTGCGGCAAGTCGACCCTGGTGCGGGCACTGACCCGGCTGATCGACGTCAGCGACGGCAAGATCAAGCTCGGCACGCGCGAGCTGTCGCGCAAGGCGGCGCGCGTCTTTGCCCGCGATCCCGACCGCGCCCGCATTCAGATGGTATTCCAGGACGCGGGCGAAAGCATCAATCCGCGTTTCACCGCGTTCGATGCCATCGCCGACCCGCTGCGCCGGCTGCGCAAAGTCCGCGGCAAGGCGCTGGCGCAAAGGGTACGGGAGGTGGCGGGCCAATGCGGGCTGCCGCTCGAACTTCTGCCACGCTTCCCGCATCAGCTTTCCGGCGGCCAGCGCGCCCGCGTCGGCATCGCCCGCGCCATTGCGGTAGAACCCGACCTTTTGGTGCTCGACGAGCCCACGGCCGCGCTTGACGTCTCGGTGCAGGTGGTCATTCTGCAACTCCTGCAGCGGCTCAAGCGCGAGTTCGGCATGAGCTATCTGTTCGTCTCGCACGACCTTTCCGTCGTGCGGTTGCTATGCGACCGTGTGCTGGTCATGTACCTCGGAAAGATCGTCGAATCCGGCCCCGCCGCGGAAGTCTTCGCGCATCCGCTGCATCCCTATACACAGGCGCTTGTTGCCGCCGTGCCGCGGATGCACGAAAATGGCCGCCAACGGCTGCGGCTATCCGGGGAGCCCATGAGCCCAATCGATCCAGATCAGAATGTCTGCCGTTTCTACGGCCGCTGCACGCGCGGCGTCGACGCCTGCAAGACGTCGATGCCGGCGTTGCGGCCGTTTGGCGCCCGCCATGTCGCCTGCCATTTCGCTGAGGATTTTCTGCCGCGGTCATGAAACGCAAGACAGTGCGCAAGACAGTGCGCAAACCGAAGTCAGTGCAGGCCAAGCGAGGCGGCAAGACCAAGCCCGCCCATGCAAACAAGGCCGCCCCTGCAAAGAAGCCGGCCAAGGGTCACGGGCCGGTCGCGGCAAAAGCCGCCGACGCGGTCGACGGCCTTGTCGCTGCAAGCGCACAGGCGCTTGCACTTAGCATCGAACCGGCGTGGTACGGCGGCGTCAAATTCAATTTGCAATTGATCCTGCGCCTCGGAGCGCTGGTCGACCAATTTCCCCTGCCCGACGATACCGAGCCGGCACCGGTGTTCCATGCTTGAGACGGCAGCGTCGAAGTTCATGTGGAATACCGCGGCCGATATTGCTGCCGCCGTCGCGAACGGCCGTGCGAGCGCCGTCAGCGTCGTTGAAGCCACGCTTGCCCGCATCCGCGAGTACGATCCGCTGCTCAATTCCTTCACCGAGGTCACCGAGCAGCGCGCTTTTGCGCGCGCCCTTGCGCTCGATGAGGCCCGCGCCGCGGGCGAGCCACTCGGCCCGCTCGCCGGCGTTCCCTTCGCGGTCAAAAATCTGTTCGACATCGCCGGCCTGACGACACTCGCTGGCTCGAAGATCAACCGCGATTTGCCGGCGGCCGCGCGTGACGCGACGTTGATTGAGCGGCTGGAAGACGCCGGCGCCATCCTCATGGGCGCGCTCAACATGGGCGAATACGCCTACGACTTCACCGGCGAAAACATTCATAACGGCGCGTCGCACAACCCGCACGATCTTGAGCGCATGACCGGCGGCTCCTCGGGCGGTTCCGGTGCAGCCGTTGCCGGCGGCCTCGTGCCGCTCGCGCTGGGCTCCGACACCAATGGCTCGATCCGCGTGCCCTCTTCACTCTGCGGCCTGTTCGGGTTGAAGCCGACCTACGGACGGCTCAGCCGCGCCCGCACCTATCCGTTCGTGGCAAGCCTCGACCACGTGGGCCCGCTCGCGCGCACGGCGCGCGATCTGGCGCTCGCCTATGACGCGATGCAGGGTCACGACCCCGACGATCCTGTTTGCGCCGAACGAGCGGCCGAACCCGTCGTGCCCGTACTGGAGCTGGGCGCCGCCGGCCTGCGCGTCGCTGTCGCCGGCGGCTACTTCAAATGCCGGACCGCGGAGACCGTATCCGCCATCGACCGTGTTGCGGCCGCGCTCGGCGCCAACCGCGACATTGAACTTCCGCAGCCTGAGCGCGCCCGCTCCGCGGCCTTCGTCATCACGGCAAGCGAAAGCGCAGCGCTGCATCTCGACCGGTTGCGCACGCGCGCCGGAGACTACGATCCGGCCGTGCGCGACCGCTTGATCGCCGGCGCCATGACCCCGGCATCGTTGGCGGTGAAGGCGCAGAAATTCCGCCGCTGGTATCGCCAACAGGTTCTGAAGCTGTTCGCCGACGTAGACGCCATTCTGGCGCCGGCGACGCCATGCACGGCGCCGCTGATCGGGCAGGAGATATTCACGCTCGACGGGGTCGAAATGCCGGTGCGGGCCAATCTCGGCATCTACACGCAGCCGATCTCTTTCATCGGCCTTCCGGTCGTCGCCGTGCCGGTGCCGCTCGAACCGTTGCCGATCGGAATTCAGATCATCGCCGCGCCCTGGCGCGAAGACGTGGCCTTGCGCCTCGCCCACGCGCTCGAAAAAAAGGGCATCGTCGGAGCGACGCGTCCGACGCTCTAGAAAATTTCCAACAGGAGAACGGAATGGAGATCGACTTGCCGGAAGTTGTCGCCGAAGTGCGGGTCGAATTCGAGCGCTACGAGAAGGCCCTGGTGTCGAACGACGTCGACACGCTCGATGCCACATTCCGCAACGACCCGCGCACGATCCGCTATGGTGGGGGCGAGAACCTTTACGGCTATGCCGAGATCGAAGCGTTTCGCGCGGCTCGCTCCCCGGCCGGCTTATTGCGGACCCTCTCGAAGACCGTCATCAGCACTTACGGCCGTGATTTCGCCGTGGCGTCGACGCTATACGACCGACCCTCTTTTCCGGGAAAAATCGGCCGGCAGATGCAGACCTGGGTGCGCTTCCCGGAAGGCTGGCGTGTGGTCGCTGCGCATGTGAGCATGATCGACGAAGCCAAATAGCGCGCTTAGGTCGTAGCCTTTTCCTGCGCCACGAACGCACGCCAGCCGCCGAAGCTGGAAATATCGTGCGCACCTGCGACCGCTTCGGCCTCGACCAGAAAACCCTTGACGCAGCGCCCGTCGCCGAGCTCCAGCGTACCGATCGACAAGGGCTGCGGAACAGCGGCGACGAAGCGGCCAAAGGCGCCTTCCGAAAGCGCCCATATCTCAACCTCGATGGCGACGCCTGCGCCGTTTTTCACGCGCAACAGACCGGGCTTAGGTGGTTTCGTCCCGGCAAGCGCGTAGAGACGATAATGCGCCGCCGTCGCGCATTGCTCGACGAAACGACCGCCGGCGTCGCGCAGCTCACCGTTGAGCGGCATGCCCGACAGATGCGCGCCGACCACCGCGATGGGAATTTCACCATCCATGGACAGAGCCGACGGCTTTGCCAAAGGCGGCTGCGGGACTCCGAGTACGCCGAGCGGCAGGCCGGTCGCATGATGGAATTGGCGTCCAATCGCAGCCAGCGCGGCATCTTCGCCGGCCGGCGCAAGGAAAGTCAGGCCGAACGGCGTGCCGTCTTCACGCATGCTCGCCGGTACGGCGAGGCCGCACAGATCGAGCAGGTTGACGAAATTGGTATAGGTGCCTAGCCGGCTGTTGAGCTGGATCGGGTCGTTGAGAACCTCCTCGATCTTGTAGATGGTCGGCACCGTCGGCAGCGCCAGCGCGTCGATGGTGCGGAACGTGTGATCGCGCACGCGCCGCAAATCCTCCAGTTGATAGTAAGCCGCAAAGGCATCGGCGGCGGTGCCGTGCGCGCCGGCGAGCAGGACTTGCCGGGTGACCGGGTGCATGGATTCAGGCGCCGATGCGACCAGATTCTTCACCGTGAGATAACGCTCGGCCACCCACGGCCCTTCGTACAGCAGCCGCGCGGCCGCATAGAAAGGCTCGATATCGATCTCGACAATTTTCGCGCCCAGGCTCGCGAGGTGCGCGAGCGCCGCGTCGTAAGCCAGAACAGAAAGCTTGTCGCCGAAGAACAAACGATCGCCTGCGAACGGCACGCCCAACCTGACGCCGGGCGGCATCGGACCCACCGCATGCACCGGCCGCGCTTGCGAAAACGGATCGGCCGCGTCCTGCCCAGCGATCGCCCTGAGCGCCGTCATCCCGTCGTCGACCGTGAGCGAGAATATGGAGACGCAGTCCAGGGTGCGGCAGGCGGGTACGACGCCGGCGGTCGAAACCAGACCACGGGTCGGCTTGACACCGACGATATTGTTGAAGGCGGCTGGCACGCGGCCCGACCCCGCCGTATCGGTGCCGAGCGAAAGCGGCGCGAAGCCGGCGGCGACTGCGATCGCCGAGCCGGTGCTCGATCCGCCGGGCACGAGCTTTTCGTTGAACAGATTGCGCGCGACCCCATACGGCGTGCGCACGCCGACCAAGCCGGTCGCGAACTGGTCGAGATTGGTTTTGCCGAGAATGAGCGCGCCGGCTGCACGCAGCTTCGCCACCGCGGTCGCGTCCCTCGCCGGCCGATAGAGGAAGGCCGGACACGCCGCCGTGGTCGGCAGCCCCTTGACGTCGATATTGTCCTTGATGGCAACCGGAATGCCGAACAGCGGCAGCGCCGTGTCGCCGGTGCGCGCAAGCGTGGCAGCCTCGGCACGGACTTCGGCCTCTTCGCGCAACGTGATGAAAACCGCGGGGTCGCCGTGGGCGCGGATGCGCGCGAAAGAGCGCACCACGATGTCCTCGGGCGTCACCGTTCCGGCGCGGTAGACGTCGAGGATTTCGGCAACAGTTTCGGTCACGGCAGGCCCTGTGCTGACGCCAATATATCAGTCTTGTTGCAGTGCACTACGCCTAAGTGGCCGCACCTCACGGTACCGGCCAAAGGGGCCTCAGGACGACCCTGGCTGGCGCGCCTCTCGTACCGCGGTCCTACGGGCCCACAATAGCAGTTCGACGGTATTTGTGAGCGCGGGAGGATCGTTCGAGGGACGCCCTTTAGGGACAAGCGTGCCGCTGTTGATTACAATCGTGCAAAAAAGAAGAAGAAAGCGGCTGCGAGCTCTCGAGCGAAAGTACGCAAAAATAAAAACACATGAGGCTATAGCTTTTTCCGGCTACTTGCCTCGCCGTCAGGCGTCAACCACCCTGCAAATAGCGCTTAATCACCCGACGATACGTGGGCTCTTCCCGATCGCGCCAGCGCTCTGCGCACGTACCTCTCGCGAATCATGGCGATGCGGCAGTCCAAATTGATCTCCGCGTACTTTGCTTCCATGCACGCAGTGATTTTCGGAACGTCCGGGATGAAATCGCGACAGAGGCGCATCGCCTCCGGCGCGCACGCCTGGCGAGTTTCCGCGAAGACCTGCGCTCTGGCGTTGCCGGCAAGGTGTGCGAGAAAAATCAGGAACGCAAGGACTGACAATACTCTCCAGAACAGAAAGCTTGTCCTTCGCATAACGTCCCCCCGCTAAGCGATTGAGTCCCTGCGTAGCAGAGATCGAGGGTGGCGTCGAATTGAGCCATCGAGCCTTGTGCAAATCTCCCCGCGCCTGTGCGCGGCCGTGCGCCTCACCGACTTCGCGGCAGGGCGGACTACACCACGTAGTCCGCCCAATTCACCAACGCCGCGCCTGCGCAACTTCGCGCGGCCGCGCTGCGGTCAAGGCTTCAAGTTCTCAGCGTTGCCCGCGGTAGTCTTTAAAATCTTGGCGCGGGTCTTTCCGCTCGCGGCGTCAATGACCGTGACCGTGTCTCCCGTCTTGTCATAGCGGACGCAGCCGCTGCCCGGCCGCTCCTTCCAATCGGTACAATTGGTGTTGTCCTTGATCACCCATGTGCCGTGCATGATAGAGCCGTTCGCCGTCTTGAACAGCGCCGTTCCGTCCGCAACCCAATAGATCGCGGCTTGTCCTGCCTGCCCGCTCGAGGACGCCGCAGTGGTCTGCAGATAGACGGTCTTACCGGAGAGAAACGTCTTGATTTCCGGTCCGGTCATGTCAGTAGCGAACGCCGGGCCAATGAGACCAGCGACGCCGGCCGCAACGATGATCGCATGTGTCGCAATACGCATGATCTTGCTCCTCCCTGAACGAAGATTCCCTCGTTTGCTGGTGATGCCTCGCGGCATTCAGCCGGGGCACGCGCTAAGGTTAGCACGGACCCGGCCAGACCTGCCGCGACATTTCGGCCTCTGGAATCTACCGGCGAATCGAGAGCGCGGGCACCGCCGAATTACTTCGGCACCACGGCCGTCGCTTCGATCTCGACCTTCGCCTTGTCCTCGACCAGCGCCCCGACTTGCACGAGCGTCATGGCTGGAAAGTGCTTGCCCATGACGCCGCGGTAAGCGTCGCCGAGCTCGCGCAAATGCGATAGATATTCCCGTTTGTCGAGCACGAACCAGGTCAGCCGCGTAATGTGCTCCGGCGTGCCGCCGGCTTCCTTGACGAGGGCCACGATGTTGGCCAGCGCCTGACGCGTTTGCCCGACGAAGTCTTCGCTCTCGAATATTTGCTCGGCATTCCAGCCGACCTGGCCGGCGAGAAAAACCAGGCGCCCTTCGGCCGCGATGCCGTTGACGAAACCTTTGGGCGTTTTCCAGGTTTTTGGATGAAGGACGTGGTGAGTCATTCTTCAGGCTTCTCCGAATCTATCCAGAACTGGCCTTCGCTTCCCGGGCGCAGCGCAGCACAAGCGCAGCGCAGTGGTGCGCTGCAGACCCGGGATCGTTACGCGGACTCTGAGTCCGCGAAGGTCCCGGATCAGCGGTGCACCGCTTCGCGCTGCACCGCATCCGGGAAACACAATCTTTTTCACTGCGCACCCGGCTTGAGGCGGAATCGCTGAATTTTTCCGGTTTGCGTTTTGGGCAGCGCGTCGATGAACTTCACCGAGCGCGGATATTTGTACGGCGCGATCGTTGCCTTCACGTGATCCTGCAGGCGCTTGACTTCATCGACGCCGGCGATGACGCCTTCCTTGAGCACCACATGCGCCTCGACGATCTGGCCGCGGCCCTCGTCAGGCGCACCGATCACCGCGCATTCCTTGACGTCGGGATGGGCCAGCAGCGCCGCTTCCACCTCGGGACCGGCGATGTTGTAGCCGGCCGAGATGATCATGTCGTCGTTGCGGGCGGCGAAATGGAGGTATCCGTTCGCGTCCTGGGAAAATGAATCGCCGGTCAGGTTCCAGCCGTCGCGCACGTAAGCCTCCTGGCGCTTGTCGGCGAGGTAGCGGCAGCCGGTCGGCCCGCGCACCGCGAGCTTGCCAACTTCGCCGCGCGGTTTCTCCTTCATGTCGTCGTCGACAATCATGGCGCTGTAGCCGATGACCGGTTTGCCGGTCATGGCTGGCGCCGCATCGGCGAAACGGTTGGAGATGAAAATGTGCAGCATTTCGGTGGAGCCGATGCCGTCGAGGATGGGCTTGCCGGTCTTGCCGACCCACTCCTCGAACACCGGCGCGGGCAATGTCTCCCCGGCCGACACGGCCGTGCGCAACGACGACAGATCGGCGCCATCGTGCATGGCCGCGAGCATGGCCCGATAGGCGGTCGGCGCGGTGAACGAGATGGTCGCCTTATAGGTTTCGATGATCTCGACCATGTTGGCGGGCGAGGCGTTTTCGAGAAGCGTCGCGGTGGCGCCGAAGCGCAGGGGGAAAATCGCCAGCCCGCCAAGGCCGAAGGTGAAGGCAAGCGGCGGCGAGCCGACGAAGATGTCGTTCGGCGTCACGCCCAGAATTTCCTTGGCATAGCCGTCGGCAATGATGAGCAAGTCGCGGTGAAAATGCATGGTCGCCTTGGGCTCGCCGGTGGTGCCGGAGGTAAACCCCAGCAGCGCCACGTCGTCGCGCCCGGTTTTCACAGCCTCGAAGGTCACGGCCTTGGAGAGCGCGATGCGGTCAAGCTCGGCATCGTGATTGGCGGTGCCGTCGAAGCCGATCACCTGCTTGAGGAACTTCGAGGTCTTGGCGCAGGTGACGAGTTCGTCCATCAGCCGCGTGTCACAGAGCGCCAGCTTCACTTCGGCCTTGTCCACGATCTTGGCGAGCTCACCGGCACGCAGCATCGGCATGGTGTTGACGACCACGGCACCCGCCTTGGTGGCGGCGAGCCAGCACGCGACCATCGCCGGATTGTTGGCCGAGCGGATCAGGATGCGGTTGCCGGGCTTGATGCCGAAATCCTCCACCAGAGCGCGGGCGATGCGGTTGGTCCAGTCGGACAATTCCTTGTAGGTGCGGCGGCGGCCGTTGCCGATCAGCGCGACGTGGTCGCCAAAGCCGCGCGCCACGATGCGGTCGGTCAGCTCGACGGCCGCGTTCATCTCATCCGGATAGTTGAATCCGTCCAACGGGATCTGCGGCCATTGCTGCGACGGCGGCAGGTTGTCCCGCGTGAAGGTGTCGGTGTGCGCCGAGCGGCCAAGCGATTGCAAAGCCATGATCAAGCTCCAAGCGTTTGTCGTGCGATGATGATTTTCTGGACGTCGGACGCGCCTTCGTAAATGCGCAGCGCGCGAATTTCCCGGTAGAGTTTCTCGACGATGTGGCCGCGGCGGACGCCGTCGCCGCCATGAAGCTGCACCGCCTTGTCGATGACCTCCTGGGCGCGCTCGGTGGCGAAGAGCTTGGCCATGGAGGCCTCGCGCGTGACGCGGGCGGCGCCATTGTCCTTGGTCCAGGCGGCCCGGTAGACCAGGAGCGCCGCCGCATCGACATCAACCGCCATGTCGGCGATGGCGCTCTGCACCATCTGTAGCTCGGCAAGCGGGCCGCCGAACAGCTCGCGCGTCTTTGCCCGCGCGACCGCCTCGTCGAGCGCGCGGCGGGCGAAGCCGAGGGCTGCAGCGCCAACCGTGGCGCGAAAGATGTCGAGGGTCGACATCGCGATCTTGAAACCTTCGCCCGGCGCGCCGATCATAGCGGACGCTGGGACCGTGACACGCTCGAATTTCAGCCGTGCCAGCGGATGCGGCGCGATCACCTCGATGTTTTCCGCAACCGAAAAGCCGACCAGATCCTTCGGCAGCAGAAATGCCGACAGTCCCTTGGCGCCGGGGGCTTCGCCCGTTCGCGCAAACACGACGTAAAGATCGGCGATGCCGCCATTCGAAATCCAGGTCTTCTCGCCGTCGAGCACATAGCCGTCGCCGTAGCGCTTGGCCGTCATGGCGATATTGGCGACGTCGGAGCCGGATTTTTGTTCGGTCAGCGCGAAGGCCGCGACGGCCTTGCCGGAGCGCGTGCGCTCAAGCCATTGCCGCTGCGCCGCATTGCCGAACAGGCTGATGGGCCCGGCGCCAAGGCCCTGCATGGCGAAGGCGAAATCGGCGAGGCCGTCGTGCCGCGCCAGTGTCTCGCGCATGAGGCAAAGGGTGCGCACGTCGAGCGGGGTGGGCGCGTTGAGATCGGGCGCTGTGGGCGCGAGCAAACCGTCGCGGCCGAGGCGAGCGACAAGATCGCGGCAGGCCGCGCCGACATCGCCGTGATCGACCGGCAGATTGGCCGCGCACCAGCGCTCGACCTCCGCCGCCAGCGCCCGGTGGCGGTCGGTGAAAAACGGCCAGGAGAGGAAGCTCTTATCGGGCATCTTCACTCGTCATGCGCGGGCTTGACCCGCGCATCCATGCTGGTGAGCCGTGCCTGAAAGTTTTCAAGCAGGTGAAGCGCAGCCGCACCATGGATTGCCGGGTCAAGCCCGGCAATGACGAGGCGGAGTGGTTTGGGCTTCATTGAAACCTGCATTCAATCCCCCTCAAACACCGGCTTCTGCTTGGCGACGAACGCCTGATAGGCGCGCTCGAAGTCCTGCGTCTGCATGCAGATCGCTTGCGCCTGCGCCTCGGCCTCGATGGCCTGATCGAGACTCATCGACCATTCCTGATTGAGCTGCGTCTTGGTGATGCCGTTGGCGAACATCGGACCGGCGGCGATCCGCCGGGCGAGCGCGAGCGCCTCGTGCTCCAGCGCATCCGCGGCGACGAGCTTATTGAAGAAGCCCCATCGCTCGCCCTCCTGCGCCGTCATGGCGCGGCCGGTGAAAAGAAGTTCGGCGGCGCGGCCCTGGCCGATGATGCGCGGCAGCATCGCGCAGGCGCCCATGTCGCAGCCGGCGAGGCCAACGCGGTTGAACAAGAATGCGGTCTGCGCCGCCGGCGTGGCGATGCGCAAATCCGAGGCCATAGCGATGATGGCGCCGGCGCCGACCGCGACGCCATCGATCGCGGAAATGATCGGCTTGCCGCAATGGAGCATCGCCTTGACCAGATCGCCGGTCATCCGCGTGAATGCGAGCAACTCCTTCATGCTCATCTTGACCAGCGGACCGATGATCTCGTGGACGTCGCCGCCCGAACAGAAATTGCCGCCATTGGGCAAGAACACGACGGCTTTGACGTCGTCGGCGTCGCGAAGGTCGCGGAAAGTGTCGCGCAGCTCGGCGTAGGAGTCGAAGGTGAGCGGATTCTTGCGCTCCGGCCGGTTCAACTGGATGACGGCCACGGCGCCGTCCATGCGCCAGAGGAAATGCGAGGGCTTAAGCGTCGCCATAGCATTCACGCTTCACCCTCCCAGTCGCTCCTGAACGATTTCAGCTTGACCGACATTTGCTCGGCGTCGCGCGCCGAAACGCCGCCGAGAAGTTCGTCGACCCAGCTTTCGTGCGCGGTCGCCATGTCGGCAAACGCCGAGCGGCCCTTGCGGGTGAGGCTGATGAAGGAGGTGCGGCGGTCGCCGTTGCGCTGCGCGCGGGCGACAAATCCGTCGGCGACGAGCCGGTCGACGATACCGGTGACGTTGCCGTTCGACACCATGAGGAAGCGCGAAATCTCGCTCATCAGCATGCCGTCGGGCTTGCGATAAAGCGCCGCCATCACGTCGAAGCGCGGCAGCGTGGCGCTGAATTGGGTCTTCAGCCGCTCGCGCGCCACGCCTTCGATCAGCCGGCTGGCGCGCAAGAGCCGGATCCACAGCCGCAGCCGCGCCTTGCTGTCGGGCTCGCGGCCGCTCGAGGTCAACGGCGCGCTCACCATGTTTCGCCTCCCGGGACCGTGATGGCCTGACCGGTGATCGAAGCGCTTTCGTCCGCGCAAAGCCGCAGCACGACGTCGGCAACTTCTTGCGGCTGAATGAGTCGTCCGTCCGGGTTATCAGCTGCCAGCGCGGCGCGCACGTCGGCTTCGCTGCGCTGGGTATTGGCGACGATGCGGGCGACAGCTTGGTTGAGCAGCGGCGTCTCGGTATAGCCAGGGCAGACGGCGTTTGCCGTGATGCCATCCTTGGCGATTTCGAGCGCCAGCGCGCGCGCCAGGCCGACGACACCGTGCTTGGCGGCGACGTACGGCGCCACATACGGATAGCCCTTCAAGCCGGCGGTCGAGGCGATGAAGATGATGCGGCCCCAGCCACGTTGGCGCATGCCGGCGATCGCCGGCTGCACGGAAAGGAAAGCGCCGGTGAGATTGGTGTGCAGCGTGGTCATCCAAAGCTCACGCGTGACTTTCTCCGCAGGGGCGCTGCGCGCGCTGCCCGCATTGGCGACGACAATGTCGAAGGCCCCGCGTGCGGTTTGCGCGCGTGCATAAAGTTGTGCGACCGACTCGTCATTGGTGACGTCGGCGGTTTCCACGGCGATGTTGTTGTGCCGTGCCGCCGTCGCTTCAAGCGGCTCGCGGCGTCGTCCGCAAATGGTGACGGTGGCGCCGGCTTGCGCCAGCGCCATGGCGATCGCGGCGCCGATGCCGCTGCCGCCGCCGGTGACGAGCGCGTGTTTGCCGGTGAGCGCCATCTCACACCGCATTTGTCGCAGGCTCGCCGCCGCCGGCGAGCCGATAGAGTTGATCGCGGCCGGCGTAATAGGGCTTGGGCCAAGTTTCGCCGCGATCGCCGAGTTTGGCGGCGGCATGCAGTGTCCAGTAAGGATCGGCGAGATGCGGCCGCGCCAGGCATACGAGATCGGCGCGGCCGGCCATCAGGATCGAGTTGACATGGTCGGGCTCGAAAATGTTGCCGACCACCATGGTCGCCATGCCGGTCTCGTTGCGGATGCGGTCAGAGAACGGCGTCTGGAACATGCGGCCGTAGACCGGATGGGCCTTGATCGACGTTTGCCCCGCGGACACGTCGCAGATGTCGACGCCGGCCTCGTGCAGCAGGCGCGCGATAGCGACGGCGTCGTGCGGCTCGACGCCTTCGGCACCGACCCAGTCGTTGGCGGAAATGCGCATCGAGATCGGTTTCTCGGATGGCCACACCGCGCGCACCGCATGAAAAATCTCCAGCGGATAGCGCATCCGGTTTTCCAGCGAGCCGCCATACTCATCGGCGCGCCGATTGGTCAGCGGCGTAATGAACGACGAGAGCAGGTAGCCGTGCGCGCAGTGGATTTCGAGCATGTCGAAGCCTGCGCGTTCCGCCATCTCGGCGGCAGCGACGAACTGTTCACGCACGCGATCCATGTCGGCGCGGGTCATGGCGCGCGCGGTCTGGTTGCGTTCCGACCAGGCCGTGGCCGACGCCGACATCACCGGCCAATTGCCGGACTGCAGCGGCGCATCCATTTCCTCCCAGCCAAGCTGGGTCGAGCCCTTGGCGCCGGAATGGCCGAGCTGGCAGCAGATTTTCGCGTCGGTCTCAGCGTGTACGAAATCGACGATGCGCTTCCACGCCGCCTCGTGCTCCGGCGCGTACATGCCGGTGCAGCCGGGCGTGATACGGCCTTCCGGACTCACGCAGGTCATTTCGATGCAGACGAGCCCGGCGCCTCCCTTGGCGCGTTCGGCGTAATGCACGAGATGCCAATCGGTTGGACAACCGTCGACCGCCTTGTATTGCGCCATGGGTGAAACCACGACGCGGTTCTTCAAGTGCATGTCGCGCAGCCGGAACGGCGCAAACATCGGCCGCCGCACCGCATTGTCGTCCGCTCCCGCGAGGCGCTGGAACCACGCCTCGGCCCCTTCGAGCCAATTCTTGTCGCGCAGGCGCAAGTTCTCATGGCTGAGGCGCTGGGATCGCGTCAGCAGCGAATAGTTGAATTGCACGGGGTCGAGGTGCAGGTAGCGCTCCACATCCTCGAACCATTCCATGGAATTACGCGCCGCCGATTGCAGGCGCAGCACTTCGGTGCGGCGCGCGTCCTCGTATTTGGCGAAAGCCGCTTGCATGTCGGGCTCGCTGTGCAGGTAATCCGCCATGGACACGGCACTCTCCATGGCGAGCTTGGTGCCCGAACCTATCGAGAAATGCGCCGTGGCGGCGGCGTCGCCCATCAGCACGATATTTTGGTGCGACCACTTTTCGCAGAGAACGCGTGGGAAATTCAGCCATGCCGAGCCGCGGATGTGGGCCGCGTTCGATATCAGCCGATGGCCGCCGAGGTAATCGGCGAAAATGCGCTCACAAGTGCGGCAGGTTTCGTCCTGGCTCATGGCGCCAAAGCCGAACTTCTGCCAAGTCGGCTCCGCGCACTCGATGATGAAGGTCGCGGTATCGGCGTCGAACTGGTAGGCGTGCGCCCAGATCCAGCCGTGCTCGGTCTCCTCAAAGATGAAGGTGAAAGCGTCGTTGAATTTTTGCTGGGTGCCGAGCCAGACGAATTTGTTCTTGCGCAGATCGATGGCGGGCTTGAAATATTCGGCGAACTCCTTGCGGGTCCGCGAATTCAATCCGTCCGCCGCAACGACAAGGTCGTAACCCTTCGCCAGCGCCGCGGTGCTGGCAATCTCGGCCTGGAAAACGAGGTTGACGCCAAGCTCGCGCGCGCGGTCCTGCAGCAGCATGAGCAGCTTCTTGCGCGCGATGCCCGAGAAGCCGTGGCCGCCCGACACGACCCGCTGGCCGCGATAGTAGACCGCGACGTCGTCCCAATAGGCGAAGTGGGCGCGGATCACCTCGGCGCTGGGCGGATCGTTGGCGGCGATGTTGTCGAAAGTCTCGTCGGAAAACACCACACCCCAGCCGAAGGTGTCGTCGGGCCGGTTGCGTTCGAACACGGTGATGTCGTGCGCGCGGTCGCGCAGCTTCATGCTGATCGCGAAATAGAGCCCGGCCGGGCCGCCGCCGAGGCAAGCAATCTTCATGGCATAGCCGCCGTTATGCTCGAAGCGGCCACAAGGGTGGCACGACGCGGCCGATATTTCAAGCTTAAACATTTAAGTTTGAAGCTTTTCCCCAGTTGGGGGACTGCCAGCCCCAAGGCGGGCAACTCCGGGCCTTTGCGCGAGACCCGCCGTGTGTAATATGGCCTTGTAATGCCTAGGATTTTGACGAGACCAGCGAAGGAGACGAGGGGGTGAACGGCAATCCAACGGTGGCTTCGGTCATCGCCGGCGACCTCGCCGGCTACGGGGCTCGCCGCTGCTTTGCCCTCTTGGGCACGGCGAACTTCAAGGTCTCCCACGCGCTGGCGCAGGCGGGCGTCGAACTGATTTCGGCGCGCCACGAATGCAACGCCGCCAGCATGGGAGACGCCTACGCCAAGGCGACAGGCGAGCTGACGCTGGTCAGCGTGCATTCCGGCCCGGGGCTCACGAATGCGCTCACCGGCATCGGCGAGGCCGCGAAAAGCCGCACGCCGTTGGTTGTGCTAGCGGGCGACGTGCCGAACGGCGCGGTGAAGAACAACTTTTACATCGAGCAGGCCGAGATGGTTCGCTCGGTCGGCGCAGTGTCGGAGCGTTTGCACACGGTGAACTCGGCGCGCGAGGACACATTGCGCGCGGTGACGCGCGCCTTGCGCGACCGGCAGACCGTGGTCTTGAGCATGCCGCTCGACGTGCAGCACGCGCCGTTACCGACCAACCAGCCACCGCTGGAATTGTCAACGGCGCCCGGCCGCCTGCACCCCGATCCGCGCGCCGTCGAGCGTCTCGCCGATGCGCTGTCGCGCGCGCAACGCCCGCTCATTCTCGGCGGCCGTGGCGCAGTGATCTCGGACGCGGAAGGAACGCTGGTCGCGCTTGCCGACAGCGTCAGCGCCCTTCTGGCCACATCGGTCTGCGGCCATGGACTATTTGCCCGTAATCCGTGGTCGGTCGGCATCAGCGGCGGCTTCTCTTCGCCGGTTGCCGATGAGCTGATTTCCGAAAGCGATTTCATTCTCGCCTTTGGTGCGAGCCTGACCCAATGGACGACCAAAAAGGGCAAGCTGATCGCGCCCGGTGCGGTCGTCGCGCAGGTCGATGTCGAGGTACCGAAGCTCGGCTATCAGATGCCGGTGCAGATCGCCGTCCACGGCGACGCAAAGGCGACCGCCGAGGCGTTGCTGGAGGAACTGGGGCGACGCGGCGTGCAACGCGCCGGCCGAAGAACCAATGCGACCCGCGAGCGCATCCGCGCCGGCGACAATCATCATTATCCGTGGCCGGATGAATCGAGCACGCGATACATCGATCCGCGCACGCTCAGCAAGGCGGTTGACGCCATCCTGCCCGCCGATCGGGTGGTGGCGTCGGACTCCGGTCACTTCTGCGGCTGGGTGCCGCGCTATCTGCGTGTACCGAACGCGCGCGCGTCGTGCCTGAGCCATTCGTTCCAGGCGGTCGGCCTTGGCTTGCCCTCGGTCATCGGGCTCGCTGTGGCCAACCCCGGAAAGCTCGCGGTGCTCGGCACCGGCGACGGCGGCTTTCTCATGTCGATCGCGGATCTGGAAACCGCCATCAGGCTCGGCTTGCGGCTGTGCATCCTGGTCTACAACGACTCGTCCTACGCCGCCGAGGTTCACTACTTCCGCCGCCAGGGTTTTTCCGTCGACATCGTGCAGTTTCCGGAGACAAATTTCGCTTCAATCGCCCGCGGCTATGGCGCGCACGCGGCCACGGTGCGCACGCCCGCCGATCTCGAACCCGTAAAGGCTTGGGTCGGCGAAGGCTGCCCCGGCGTGTTTGTCATCGATGGCAAGATCAATCCCGACCTCGAGGCCGACTGGCATGCCGAACATTTTCCGTCGTGAAGTAACGCGTTGGAGGCGCGTCTCGCTATCCGGTGCGAGGAGTGACAATATCTGGTCATGAAACGATCCGACCTCACTGAGGTGTTGCATAGATACGACGCTGCTCTGCGCGAGAACGGTGCGACAGGGCTTTTTGTGTTCGGGTCGCGGGCACGCGGAAATGAGCGCCCCGACAGTGATCTCGACCTCTTCATCGACTACGATCCCGCGGCGAAAATTCCGAACATGTTTCGCCTCATGCAAATCGAGGAGATGATTTCGGAGAGCCTCGGCATCCCCGTCACCATAACGACGCGGAATGCACTCCACCCGCTGATGAAAGAAAGCATAGAGCGGGAAGCTGTTCGGGTCGCTTGATGCCGCGAGACCCAACGATCGCCATTCGCGATTGCTTGGCGGAGATCGCCGTTCTGCACGACATCGCCGCTCGCATGACGCTGCAATCGTTCCGCACCGATCCGATTGTGCGCCGCGCCGCCGCCTACGCGATTCAGACAATTTCGGAGGCCGTGCGGCAAATCCCGGACGACTGGCTCGCCGACTTCCCGACGGAGCCTTGGAGACAAATAAAGCGGATCGGCGACCGCATCCGTCACGAATACTTTCGCATTGACGATGCTATCCTTTGGGAGATCGTCACAACCGATGCGCCGGCCTTGAAGACGGTATTGGAAGCCATGCTGAAGCGGCATGGCGGCGACAGCAGCTAGTCTATGATAAGCTTAAGAATCGCGTGATAGTGACTACCGAAGGCCCGAAGGCGAGCCCTCGTTCAAAAAGAAATCTGCTTGAACACTTCACGGAGGAGACAATGGCCACCTATGTCGGTCGGGCAGCGCTGGCAGCCTTGGTCCTGTTGATCTCTTCGGCGGCAAGGGCGGACGACAAGATCGAGATCGGGCTGGTCGGCGCAATCAGCATGACGCACTGGCCGCTGCTGATCGGCTTGAAAAAAGGCTACTACGCCGCCGAGCACGTCAATCTCGACCTCATCCATGCCCAGTCAAGCAGCGGAGTGCTGCAGCAACTCGCGGCGGGCTCTATTGATGCCACCATATCGGCTGCGCTCGTCGAACCTATTTATGCCATCAGCAAGGGTGCGCCAATCAGGCTTGCACGATTGGAGATACAGCTCCCGCCGTACGCCATCGAAGCAAAAGCGCAGTACAAGACGCTGGAGGATCTTCGCGGTAAGACCATCATGATCGACGCGCCGACGGGCATCACTAAGATTTACGTCGAACGCATGCTGGTGCCGCATCATGTCGACCCCAGCGCGGTCGATTACGTGTACGCGGGCGCGACCGTCGCGCGCTTTAACGCGCTGAGTTCCGGCGCAGTGGATGCGACAATCCTGCTGCCACCGTTCAGCTTGAGCGCCGAGGAGGCGGGCTTCAGCAATCTAGGACTCGTGGCCGATTACGCAAAGGACCTGCCATTCACCGGAGCCGCCGTGAATACGAATTGGGCGTCCAAGAATCCCGACGCGCTGCGACATTTTCTCGATGCACACAACAAAAGCGTTCAGTGGTTCCTTGATCCTAACAACCGGCAAGAGTCGATCGATATCATGGTCGAAGCCAGCAAGCTCAATCCGGAAGTCATAGCGAAAACGTACGATTTTCTGAGAAGCCGTCCTTATTTCGAACCGACCGGGCAGATATCCAAGACGAAAATGGGCGCGCTCATCGCCGCGGTTGGGCAACTCGGCGGTTTCCAGGGGTCGGCGGATGTTGAGAACTATATACTTCCCGGCATCGCTCAGTTGGGGAATTGAGGCGAGGCGGTCTGGTGCAGCAGAATTTTTAACTGGGGTGGCTCACTCAACCAAGCGGCGTGTCGCGATAGAGGTCCCGAACCGAACAGGTCAAACCGAATTCCGGCACGATGAGCTGGTCGCCCGCCTGCAGGACCTGCGAGCACCAGCCCTCAGGAGTCCGAAGGTCTACGATGATCTCCGGACGATCCTGACGCACCAACAGGATGCAGGTGCACGAGGCGTGCGCTCGATAGATATCGCGTTTACTCTCGATGATGCCCTTGTCGCTCTCGGACAAAATTTCGGCAACCAGATAAAAGCGCTCGGCGTAGCGCGCGTCCGGATTTTCATCCTCCCGTATTACCGCCACATCGGGCTCTGGATCGTACGGCACGGTGGACACGATGTTCACGCCGATGTCGTGATAGGCGGTCAATGTCGGATTGTGGCGCCTGAGTGCCGCATTCAAGAGGGCTTCGAGGTTGCTCGCGATCCGCTGGTGGCGGCGATTCGGCGGGGTCATCATCATGGGAACGCCTTCGATCAATTCCCAATGCTCCTCGTCCGGACGCGACTCCAGCCACGTGCGGAACGAGGCAACCGAGAGGATAGGGGAATTCTGGCGCAGCGCGCCGACCATGATGCCGTCTCCGAGTATTTCCAGTGCCATCATATGAGGCGGCCTCTCCCTCAGCAAGCGAGGGAAGAAGATACACGCAAGCTCGCGGCTAAAGATTCCCCCCAATCGACCGCGCCGGCTGATAGTGCAGCACCCGGCGCTCGATCAGGATCACCGCCAGGTAGGCGATGCCGCCGACGAAAGTCAGCATCACGATCGAGACGAATACCAGCGGCGTATCGGCCTGGCCTTCGCCGAAGGTGAGCAGATAACCGAGCCCCACATTGCCGCCGACAAGTTCGCCGACGACCACGCCCACCACCGCGAGGGTGGCGCCGATGCGCAGCCCCGCGAACATCGGCGGCATGGAAGTCGGAAATTCGATCTTCCAGAAAATCTGCGCGCGCGTCGCCTTGAAGGCGCGGGCGAGATTGATCAGGTCGGGATCGACGGTGCGCACCGCCGTCAGTACGTTGACCATCACGGGAAAGAACACGATCAGGATGGCCACGAGAATCTTCGGGTAGACCGTAAAGCCCATCCAGAGAATGAAAAGCGGCGCGAACGCCACCTTGGGCGCTATCTGCAGCGCCAGAATGTAGGGCGAAAGCGCAAGTTCGGCGGTCCGCGACATGCCGAGCAGGTAGCCGAAGAACGCGCCGAGCAGGCTGCCGAGAATAAAGCCGGCCAGTACCTCGCCGATGGTGACGCCGGTGTGCAACAGCAGATGATCGACCTGCCAGGCGAACACGAATTCGCGGGCGACCGCCGACAATGGCGGCACGATGAAGGATGGCACGCCGAGCAGGCCCGGACCCCATTGCCAGGCCGCGAGGAAAACGACGAGGAGCGCGACGCTGGCGCCCGCACCTTTGCGCATGGCGTCATTCATGCGGCGCCTCCTGCGGGCTGCGGTTGCTCAAGGGAGGCATGCGCGATGTCGAGACGATCCATCAGCCGCGCCACGTAGGCGCTGACCTTGGGATCGGCGCGCCGCGCGATCGGGTCTTCCCGTTGCGGCATGTCGATTTTGATTTCGTCGACGATGACGCCGGGCCGCCGGCTCATGACCAGTACGCGATCGGACAACGTCACCGCTTCCAACAGATCATGAGTGATGAGGAGTGCGGTCCTTTGCGCCTCGCGCAGGGTTTTCGCCAGATCGCACTGCAGCACGATCCGGGTCTGCGCATCCACCGCGGAGAACGGTTCGTCGAGCAACAGCACGTGCGGATCGACGGCGAGCGTACGCGCCAGCGCCACGCGCTGGCGCATGCCGCCCGACAATTGATGCGGGTAGTGAGCGGAAAACTCGGCGAGGTTGAATTTTTCCAGCAGGTTTTGCGCGCGGCGCCTGCGTTCGGCCGGCGGCACGCCTTGAATCTCGACGCCGAACATCACGTTCTCGGCAACCGTCCGCCACGGCAGCAGCAAGTCCTTCTGCAGCATAAAGGCGACGTGGGCATTGGGGCCCTCGACGCGCTGGCCGTCCACATAGGCTTCGCCTTCGCTCGGTGCGGTGAGACCGGAGCCGATATTGAGCAGCGTGCTTTTGCCGCACCCGCTGGGGCCGATCAATGACACCACCTCGCCGTCGGCAACGGCGAAGCTCACACCGCACACGGCCGTGAGTGTGCCCTTGCCGCCGCGGTCGGCAAAACGCATGGTGACGTTGCGGTATTCGAGGCGTGCGGCGTCGGGCATGAACAAATCGACCGGCGGTTGTCTGTTTGGGCCGATTGCGCGCTTATCGCCGCCCAGATAATGTCGAGTATAGTGGCAAATCCGGGGATCGCCGATAGAGCAGGAGCGTTGCGGCACCTTTGCCGCGGCGCCCGCTCACAACGGAGTCATCATGATCGTCCTTGAAAGCAAAACATTGTCGCGCCGGAGCGTGCTCCAGGCCGGAGCCGCCATCACGCTTGGGCTCGGTGGCTTGTCGCCGGCGCGAGCCGATGAAAAGATCACTTATCTTTTCCCGGCGCCGCCGTTGTTGCCGGCGTTCGGACCGATCCGGCTCGCCTCGGGCAAGGGCTATTTCAAAGACGCCGGCCTCGACGTGGACTACGCGGTCGGCCGCGGCGGCGTCGATGTCGCCAAACAGGTCGGCGCCGGCAACGCGCCGCTCGGCGGCATCGTGGCGGACGCACCCATCGTGGTCCGGCAGAACGGCGTGCCGGTGAAGATCGTCTGCCTGTTCGGCGGCAAGGGCTTCATGCAGCTTGTCGTGCGCAAGGATTCGGGCATCGAGAAGCCGGCCGACCTCAAGGGCAAGACCATTACGGTCATGTCCTTTCAGGACACGACCTTCTATGCGCTGCTTGGCCTGTTGGCGAGCGCGGGCTTGAGCCAAAGCGACGTCGATATCCAATCTGCCGGGCCGGTCGGCGTCTGGCAGATGGTGGCGACCGGCAAATCGGTCGGCATGGCCGGCGTGCCGGACTGGATCCCGCCGATCGAGGCGGCCGGCGTCGCCGTCAATGTGCTGCCGACCGATGGATTCTTCCCGCACATGGCCCAGGCCGTCGCGGCTTCGGATCAAACAATCAAGGAAAAGCCCGAGCTGATACGCTCCTTCGTCAAGGCCGCCTTGCATGGCATGAAGGACATCATGGACGACCCGGACAAGGCCGCCGTGGATTTTGTGAAGTTTGTTCCGGAATGGACCGGCAAGGAAGGCCAGGTCAAAGAAGCGTTCGCGTATTACGACAAGCTGATCTATCCCGGACAAAAAGTTCTTGGCGAGGTGGATCCGGAGCGGGTCGCCAAGCTGCAGGATTTTTATCTCGCCAAAGGCATCATCCAGAAGAAGACGCCAGTCGACGAGCTCTATACCAATCAGTTTGTCATGTGAGCCAGCGCAACGCGGAAATTGCCGGTGCCGGATTTTCCGGACTGACGGCGGCGTGCGCGTTGGCGCAGCGCGGCTGGAGCGTGCGCGTGCACGAGCGGTCCGACCGCCTGCGCACCACCGGCGCCGGCATCTACATCTACGAGAACGGATTGCGCGTACTTGAGGCGGTCGGCGCGTACGAGGCCGCCGTGAAGGGCGCGCCGTTTGCCCATACCCGTGAGGTGCGCGACGGCGACGACCGGCTCATTTCCGTGCATCGCTGGCAGGGCAGCCGGGTGTTCAGCGTCGTTCGGCAGAACGTCATTAACGCACTGGCTGCGAGTGCAACGCGCGCCGGCGTGGAGATTGCAACCAATTCGGCCGCCATAGGTGCGACACCGGACGGCGAACTGATACTCGCGGACAGGCGGCGCCTGAAGGCCGATCTCGTTGTTGGCGCTGACGGCAGCAATTCGCGGCTGCGCGACTCGCTCGGGCTGTTGTCGAAGCGCAAATATCTGGTGGATGGCTGCACGCGCCTGCTCATGGACAAGACCGAAGCCGAGCGCGCCATCACCGAAGGCGCCAAGACCACCGAATATTGGTCAGGCACGCGCCGCCTGCTTTACACGCCGTGCAGCGAGACCGACATTTATATCGCGCTGACCATGCTCGATGACGATGCCGCCGCCAAGGCGGTGCCGGTGCGCAAGGACGACTGGAAACGCTGGTTTCCCCATCTCGGCACGCTGATCGACCGTATCGGCGAGCAGGGCCGCTACGACCGCTTCGAGCTGATCAAGCTGAAAAGGTGGTCGGCGGGCCGCGTCGCCATCGTGGGCGACGCCGCTCACGCGTTGCCGCCGAATATCGGCCAGGGCGGCGGCTGCGCCATGATGAACGCGCTGTCGCTCGCGGTTTATCTGGAGCGCGAGAACGACGTCGCGGCGGCGCTCGAGACTTGGGAGCGTCAGGAACGGCCGCTGACAGAGCACACCCAGCGCATCTCGTACTTTCTCGGCTTGCCGACCACATGGCCGCCGGCGCTGCGCGCGTTCGCCCTCGGCGCCGCCGGCCGCTCGCGTTGGGTTACGGCGCAGCGCACGCGAACGGCGTCGCATCGGCCCACGGGGACGTAGACCTCTGAGCCGCGCGCCCTCGATCAGCCGAACTCCGGACCGGCAATGACGAATGTGCGCGCTACATCGCCGAACGGCACATGACGCCTCATTCCCATGCGCAGGAACGGCCGCTGCACCGTGAACCCGCGCTGCTGAAGCTGGCGGGCTATTCCACTCCAGCGATCGGCGAGGTCGAGAAACACTGGACCACGCACGGAGTTGACTGCCGCGGAGAGCAAGGTGGCGGCTGCGTCTTCGTCCGCAGCGATGATAGGCCCGATTTGCGTGGCGAGCCGGCCGGACCGCGCCAACGCGAAGCCTCTCCCCTCCTCTGCGGTTACGAAAGCAAGCTGCGGCTCGCGGCGGAGAAAGCCCTCGAGCAAAAAATGCCGGTGCGCGCCGAAGGCGGCGGCATCGAGCGCGAAGACCGCGTCCATGTCGTCCTTCGTCATCGGGCGGATGCCGGCGGGCAGTTTGGCGCTGCCGCCACCACCTTGGCCTTGCCAGCGCGTGAGTCCGAACATCGGCTCGAATCCGAGCGGGCGATAGACGCGCTCACCGGCGGGTGTAGCGTCGAGCATCGCCACCAAGCCGCGCCGTGCAATCTCAGCGCAACACGTCTCCAGGATGCGCGTGCCGATGCGTTCGCGGCGCCTCTTTGCGGTGACCAGCACCATGCTGATCCAGGCAAAGTCGTTCGCATAGGGAAGGATAGCGCCGCTGGCGACTGGAGCGCCGCCGTCGAGAAGTCCAAACACGGTGCCGCGGCGCACGAACACGGCCCAATCGTCGGGGGTTTGGTTCCAGCCGGCCTCGGCTGACAGCGCCATGCAGCCGGGGATGCTGTCTTCCGCGACCGGCGTGAGGCGCGCCGCCTCAGTAGAGGCCATCGCGCGTCTCGAAGTGGGTCGGCTTGTTGAAACTCGGACGATTGCCGGCGACCCAGTCGGCGGTCCAGTCGATCATCTGTACGAGCGGCACATGCGGCTTGCCGAACAGTTCCACTGCCTGCGTCGTATTGGTAAGTAACGCCGTTGGCGCTTCCTCGCCGACAATCAGCGCTTTCTGGCCAAGACGATCCGCAAACTCTTGGGCGAGCCAACGTACCGAAATGGTTTCCGAGCCGGACACATTGATGGGCGTGGTCGGCGCCGTCGCGTGGCGCAGGCACCGCAGAGCCAGTGCGTTGGCGTCTCCCTGCCAGATGACGTTGACGTGGCCCATCCGGACATCGACCGGTTGTTTGTCGCGAACCTTGCAGGCCGCATCAAATAAAACGCCGTAGCGCATGTCGATCGCGTAGTTCAGACGGAACAGGCGGCCAGGCGTACGGTGGATTTGCGAGAAATATTCGAACATTCGCTCGCGGCCGACGCACGACTGCGCGTATTCGCCGGGGCCGAGCAGCGGCGTGTTTTCCGTCGCGCCGCCACTGGCGGTGCCGACGAATGGATAGACGCCACCCGTCGAGAAGGCGACGATGCGGGAATCGCGAAAATGCTCGGCGACCATCGCCGGCACGTGCACATTCATCGCCCAGGTCAGCGCCGGATTATCCTGTGCGCCGAACTTGCGTCCGGCCATGAAGATGACGTCGCGGACCCGCGGGAGCTTCTCCACCGCCGCGCGGTCGAGCAAGTCGCAGGCGATGGTCTCGACGCCGGCGCCGTTGAGCTTTTCGCGCAGGTGCGGTTCGCTGAATCGCGCGACGCCGATCACGCGCCTATCCGATGTGGCGTTGCGGGCGAGCCGCACCAGCGTCGGCCCCATCTTGCCGCCGACGCCAAGCACCATGATGTCACCGTCGATGGCCGCAAGATCGGCGGCGAGCGCCTTACTCGGCCTGGTCAGAAAATCATCGAGGTCGTCGGGTCCGTCGAACCGGGACGGCAAGGGCGCGTCATCGAGCCAAGCGGTCATGATCCGCGCTGCGGCGGGCGCGCCTCACTCGGCCGCTTGGCGCGGCGGTGCGCGCACGGACTCAAGCCCGTCGGCCGCGCTTGCGGAGATCGTCGTCCGCACCATGTAGCGCGGCTCGTTCGCCGGCCACGGCCGGCCGCGATGCATGGTCGCGCGGTTGTCCCACATGATCACGTCACCCTTGTGCCATGTATGCACGTAGCTCACGCCCGGCGCGGTCGCGGCGTCCATCAACTCTCCGAGAAGCTTTTTGCCCGCCGCGTCTTCCATGCCTTCGATCGCATAGGCATGCGAGGCAATGTAAAGCGCGCCGCGGCCGTTGACGGGATTCTTCCAGACCAGCCGCCAGCATGGCGGCGGCAACGCCGCGCGCTCCTCGGGGCTCGCCAGACCGGGCGCGATCTTGCCGCGCGAATAGGCGTAGTCGTGCCAGGCGAAGGAATTTTCCAGCCGCGTGCGCAGCGCCGGATCGAGCCGCTCGAAGGCGAGCCGTGTCGAAACAAATTCGGTCTCGCCGCCGCGGCCCGGAATGATGCGCGACGACAGCACGGACGCCAGCGCCGGCAGACGCTTGAACGGACTGTCCGTATGCCAAAGCTGGTTCGCCTTGTTGCGCAGCGCCAGCCGATGGTCCTCTGGCACGACGTTACCGTTGTCATCGAGCGTCTTGAGGATCACCAGATTGGTGCCCGTGCCCTCCGAACCGACCTTGGTGACCTCCAACGGGCCGAAGCGGCGCGAGTAGGCAAGCTGCGTCTCATCGCTCACGTCCTGGCCGCGAAAGAGCAGAACCGAATGCTCCTCGAAGGCCGCGCGCACTTCCTTGTAGGCGGCATCGCCGGCCGCAACTTCGGTAAGCGTAACGCCGCGCAATTCGGCGCCAAAGCCCTTACCCAGCGGGACAATATCCATCGGCGAATCCTCCATCGCTGAGGCGATTTTGCGCAAGTTTCCACCAAAATCCGCCGGCCGGCAAGAACGCGAATTTCGCTGGAATGGACTAAGTGGACTCCCGCTGACGCGGGAATGAGCAGAACGAGGCGATCAGTCTTCGAGACTTTTGCCCTTGGTCTCCGGCGTGCGTAGGATCGCGATGATGGCGAACACCGCGTACACCATCACCAAGCCGCCGATGTAGATGTAGGCCTTGTTGATGCCGTAGGCCTCGAGGAGCCGCGCCGCGATGATCGGAATGAGCCCGCCGCCATAGACCTGGGCGATCTGGTAGCCGGCGCTCGCTCCCGAGGCGCGATAGCGGGTGGGAAAATTCTCGGTGTAGAAGGTCGGGATCGCGCCATAGCCGAAGCCGAACACGAAACCAAATCCGATGATGTCGGCGAACGTCGCGTACCAGAAGTTGCCCGTGCTGATCAGATAGAAATTGGGAACGGCGAAGACCAGGAACACGATGGCGGCGATCAACAGGATCGTGCGGCGGTTGAGGTAGTCGGCAAGCAGCGAGCCGATGATCATAAAAACCAGCATGAAGGCCGCCGAGATCAGCCCGATATATTCCGGCGTCGAGCCGGTGAAGCCCACCTGCTTCATGTAGTTGGTGCCGAACACGAAGTAGAGGAAGAACGCGCCACCGAACATCGCGTTGACCAGCGAGGTACGCAGAATGGTCAGCGGCATATCCTTCCACACCTGCAGCGCGGGATTCCGCAGGATCGCGATCTGGTTCTTGTGCTGCTCGAACACGAAGCTGTCCATGGTGCGGGTGCGGATGATGAGGCCGACGATCGCGCCGAGAAAGCCCAGCACGAAGAAGATGCGCCAGCCCCATTCGGTGAAGTTCTCCGGCGTCATCAGCGCTTTCACGAAGATGACCGAGCCGAAGCCGAGCAGAAGCCCAATCGGAATAGCGAAGCCGACCCAGGCGCCCCAGAAGGCGCGGTGCTTCGAGCGCGCCGCCTGTTCGACCACCCAGGTCGAGGCGGTGCCAAACTCGGCGCCGAAGCTGATGCCCTGCAGAAGCCGGAAGATGACGAGAAGGATTGGGGCTGCGGCGCCGATGCTGGCGTAGGTCGGCGTCAGTCCGATCGCCAGCGTGCTCAGCCCCATCAGCACCAGTGCGTAAACCAACGCGTCCTTGCGGCCGTTGCGGTCGGCCATGTAGCCGAAAATGTAGGCGCCGAGCGGACGGATCATGATGCCGAGGCCGTAGGTGGCGATCGCCGCCGCGGCGCTTTTGAGGCCTGGTTCTTTGAAGAAGATGTCCGGCCACACCGTCGCCGCGATCACGCCGGTGACGAGGAAGTCGTATTGTTCGATGACCGAGCCGATGATGCTGGCCAGGGCGACCTTGTAGATCTGATTGACGGTCGGTGCCGCAACGGTCGAAGCCGCAACTGTATCACTCATTTTACTCCCCCCACCCACCACAACTTATGTTTGCCTCGGTGGCGGTTGCGATTATTGCAAATTCCCATGGGGCCAGCCAGCGGTCCGCATCGGCGATTTGCAAGCTGCAACGAACGCGACGCCGGCGCGGCTTGTCGCGGGGGGCGGCGTGCGATAATTCTTCCACGCAACGAGGCAAAATCGGTTCGTTATCGCGATGCAGCAAGACCTTTCGCGCTTCATTCAGCCCGGCCGTGTGCATCGGCAGATCTACACCGATCCGGCCATCTTCGAGCTTGAGCTTGAGCGTATCTTCGGCGTCGCCTGGATTTATGTCGGTCATGAGAGCCAAGTAAAGGATCCCGGCGACTATTTCCGCAGCTTCATCGGCCGAAAGCCCGTGGTTCTGGTGCGCGATGCCGAAGGCAAGATCAGCGTCATCCATAACCAGTGCGCCCATCGCGGCTCGCTCGTGGTCGCCAACGACAAGGGCAACACCGACGAATTTCAGTGCTGCTATCACGGCTGGACCTATCACCTCGACGGCCGGCTGAAAGCGGTGCCGCTGCAGCACGGCTATCCGCGCGATTTTGATCCGAAAAGTCCGAAAACCGCCATGGTGCAGGTGCCGCGGGTGCAGAGCTATCGCGGCTTCGTGTTTGCCAGCGAGGCGCCGGATGGGCCGAGCCTGGAAGAGTTCCTCGGCCACATGACCACGTCGCTCGATGACATGGTCGATCGCGCGCCGGAGGGCGAGATCGATATCGCGGGCGGTGTGTTCAAGCACGCTTACGACGCGAACTGGAAGCTCTATCTGGAGAACCTGTGCGACGCGGCGCATCCCTGGTTCACGCACCGCTCCTCTATCGATGCCGCGCAGCAGCAATCGGACGAAGTGTTCTCCGACGGCTCGGGTGAGATTGCCATTCTCCAGATGCGGCAGAACGGGGCGCCCTACAGCTTCTGGGAGTCTCAGGTCGGCATCTGGACCTATCCGAACGGCCACTCTTATCTCGGCGATTACCACGACGATGCCAAGCTGGTGGCTGCGCTCAAGGACCCTCTGTTCCGCGAGTACATCGCGGCGCTGGAAAACAAGAAGGGCAAGCGGGAGGCGCGGCGCGTGCTGGAAGTGCGGCGCTGGAACAGCAACGTCTATCCGAACGTGTCGTTCATGAGCCAGTTCCAGCAGCTGCGCGTGGTGCACCCGATCGCCGTCGACCGCACCGTCGTCTGCACCTACAACTTCCGGCTTAAGGGTGCGCCTGAGCAGATGTTCCGCAACACGATCAGCTTCGCCAACACCGTCAACGGCACGGGCTCGCTGGTGCTGACCGACGACCTGGAAATCTACAATCGCATCGGCATGGGGCTGTCGAGCGCGGGCGCCGAGTGGATCGAGGTCGGGCGCGGGCTGCAGAGCGACGTGCCCGACGCGCACGGAGGCAGGCGCGGGCAGAATTCGACCAGCGAAGTCTATATCCGCAACATGGTGGACGCCTGGCTCGCCTACATGACCGGCGGCAAGGCAAAGAATATGCGCGCCGCCTCCTAACGCCGGTCGATGGGAAAAAGCCCTAAACGGACGCGAAGACCGGCGGCGCCAGGCCGGCGGCGGCCGGTCGCGGCGCTGGGCAGAGCGGGGCGGCTTACCGCGCCGCGGCTCGATCTTCGCCGCTGCGAGCAGTTTCTGCTGCACGAAGCGCGCCTGCTCGACGAGGGCAAGTTCGACGATTGGCTGGCGCTGTTCGCGCTCGACGCCTGGTATTGGGTGCCGAGCGAGCCCGACCAGGCCGATCCGGTTGAAACAGTTTCGCTGATTTATGACGACCGGCGCCTGCTCGAAACCCGCGTGCGGCGGCTGGCCAGCCCGCGCATGTACTCGCAGGAGCCGCGCTCGCGCACCAGCCGCATCGTCGCCAACATCACCTTGGAGGATGTCGAAAGGAATTCCTGCACCGTGCGCTCGAAATTCATGATGATCGAATACCGCCGCGAGCAGCAACGGATCTTTGGCGGCACCATGCTGCATCGCCTGGTGCAGGCCGGCGGCCGCATCTTGATCGCCTGGAAGCGGGTCGATCTCGTCAATTGCGACGCGCCGTTGGACGGAATCACGGTGCCGTTTTGACCTCTAACTCCTTCCGGCAGGGGAGGCATGCGAATTTTCTTCAATGGGAAGCGTTAGAACTAATTCCGCTTGTTTGCGGACAGATGTAAATTTCTTGCGGGGCGGCTAGTCACTACCGAGAAGCACGAGGAAATTCGATGAACCCTGCGTTGAAGCCCCTGCCTGCTCTGGGCCGCTTCCTCTTGGCGCTTATTTTCGTACTTGCCGGAATTAGAAAGCTCGGCGCTGTCGCCGCCACCGCCGCCATCATGGAGAAGCATGGAATCCCGCACGCCGACACGCTGGTGTGGGGCGTCATCGCGCTCGAGCTCGGCGGAGGACTCGCGCTGATGGTGGGCTTTCTGGCGCGCCTCGCTGCGCTTGCCTTCTTCTTTTACCTAGCAGTGCTCGCCGTCATGTTCCATCCCTTTTGGACCTTTACGGGCGAGGCGTTCGGCGCCGAACGCGGTGCGTTCTACGGTCACCTGTCGATGATGGGCGGGATGTTGTTTGTCGTGGCGTTCGGCGCCGGCCCCTACAGCATCGATTCGCTGATCTTTGGGCGGCGTGGTTCTGCGACGCCACCGGTGGCGCAGGCGGCAGAGTAACCGTAGGGGCGGGTCTTAGACCCGCCCCTACGGTGCGCTATTCCGCCGCCTCGCGGAAGGTGAGCGCGTCATCGCGCGCCGCGAGATCGACGATCTTTCCGTCTTTGATGATGTGGCTGAGGTGCTTGCCGCCCTGCAGCACGGTGATGTCTGCAAGCGGATCGCTGTCGAGCACGATAATGTCGGCAAGCCTGCCGGCTTCGACTTCGCCGACTTGCCCCTCCAGCCCAAGCGCGTAGGCATTGTCGCGGGTCGCCGCCGCGATGGCCTCGAGCGGTGAGAAGCCGCCGTATTTGACGAAGATCTCGATCTCCTTCGCGTGCACTTCGCCATAGCGCATGAACGTGTTGTTGCCCGTATCGGTGCCGACCAGGAGCTTGATGCCGAGTTTGCGCGCCTTGTGCATCAACTGGCACAACAGGTCGAAGTGCCGCTTCATGCGATTGATGTCGAGCTGCACCTGTTCGGCGCCCACTTTGGTGCCGAGCTCGACCACCATGGCGAGGAACGTAGCAGTCGGAATGATCGGAATGCCGGCCTTGGCCACCGCTTCGAGATCGCGGTCGGTGGCGAGATCGGCGTGGATGATCCAGTCGACGCCGGCTTCCGCAGCGGCGCGCGTGGAGCCAGCGCCGCGCGAGTGAATGCCGACGCGCAAATTGCGCCGGTGCGCCTCGGCGACGACGGCGGCGATCTCTTCCTTCGCCAGCATCTGCGATTCGCCGGAGCGGCTGTCCGCCATCTTGATGAAGTTGACGCCATGCTTGCTTTGCCGGCGCACCTCGGTGACCATTTCGTCGGCGGTATTGCAGAGCTTGCCGATGGAGTGGTCGGGCGTTCCCTCCCACGACGGCTCGTCGTCCTCGATGCACCCGTAGGTGACGACCATGCGGCCGGCGACGTACATGCGCGGCCCTTCCATCAGGCCGAGCTTGATGGCGTCGCGCACGCCCACGTCGGTGAACCAGGTGCCGCCCGGAACCGAAATGCCGGTGACGCCGGAGCGCAGCACCGTCTGCACGCTGCGCGCCGCCTTCAGCGTGGAGAACTCGGGCCGCGTCGTGCCGCGGCCTTTGCCCTCGCCTTTGACGATCGGATAACCGTAGGAGACGTGGCAATGCGCATCGATCATCCCGGGCATGATCCACTGCCCGGCGGCGTCGACCACCCGGACGTTGCGGCGATCATCGATCGTGACCTCCGGCGGCAGGGCGCCCACGCTCTTGATCCGGTTGCCCTCGATGACGATGGCGTCGTTGCGCCGCTCCGGCTTGCCGGTGCCGTCGATCAGCGTCCCGTTGCGAATGACGGTTGTCTTCGGTCCGCTGCTGCTCATGGCGGTTCTCCTTTAACCTGCGAAGAGCACCTGCAACAGGCCGGTTCCTCTTCTTCGAGCAGTGTAGCCGGGAATTCGCTCGGGCGAAATCCGGGGTTTGCGGGCAGGAGCGAGGCGAGCGAGCGCACTCATTGGTCCCGGCGGGTGCAAGTTGCGACTTCCGGTCCGCCCGGCGGACGCGCTAAGCGGCGTCTTCCATCTCGAGTTACCGTAAATGCCGTCAAAGTCGATTTCGGCGGCGGGAACGGGACGCTTGAACAGATAACCCTGCAGCGATGTCACTCCCGCCAACCGTAAAAGGCGGCTTTGCTCGACCGTTTCGACGCCTTCTGCCGTTGTTTCTATACTGAGGCTTTGGGCGAGAGCGAGCGTGGCCGATATGATTGCGGCGCAGTCGGCGCGCTTCGTCAGATTTTGGATGAATGATTTGTCGATCTTAATTCTGTCAAACGGAAACATGGCCAACTGGCTAAGTGATGAATACCCCGTTCCAAAGTCGTCAAGCACTATCGTGATGCCGTAATTCTTAAATTGGCGCAACGCAGGCAGACATTGCGCAGCCGACTCGATGAGTGCTGTCTCGGTAATTTCGAGCTCCAAGCGTTCTGGGGGTAGTCCGGAATCGGCGAGGGCCCGCATCACCACATCAGGAAAATTTGTCTTTCGGAACTGCACCAGAGAAAGATTGACTGCAACTTTGATTCCGGATGGCCAGGTCGCGGCCTGTTTGCACGCGGTGTGAAGTACCCACTCGCCGATTTGAGTGATCAAGCCGGTTTCCTCAGCAAGCGGCACAAACAAATCGGGAAGGATCAGGCCTTTGGTCGGATGTTGCCACCGAACTAGCGCCTCTAGGCTGCATATCTTCTGCGTCTTGGCATTGATGATTGGTTGATAATGGAGTTCCAGTTCGCTTTGTCCGATTGCACGACGCAAATCGTTCTCAATCTCGCGGCGGGCGCTCGCGACTTTGCTCATTTCGGGATCGAAGAAGCAATAGCCGTTGCGGCGAGCCGATTTTGCCCGGTAAAGCGCGAGATCCGCCATCTTCAAAAGAGTGTCCGAGCCAGCCTCGTGCTCGGGCGCCAACGCAATTCCGATACTTGTACCGATGATTACATCGCCTCCATCAATGTGGAACGGCTGACCGACCATTTCGATAATTCGTTCCGCCAGTGACACTGCAGCTTCGTGCCGGTTGCCCTGGCCGGCCTGAATAATCGCAAACTCGTCACCGCCGAGCCGGGCTAGTACGTCCGTTTCGCGCAGGAGGGATCGCAAACGGCCTCCAACCTCCGCGAGCAGGGCATCACCCGCAAGATGGCCGAGCGTATCGTTGACCTGTTTAAAGCGATCGAGGTCCAAGAACAGGACGGTGAAGGGTTCCGCACTGCGGCGTTGACGGGCTGCGGCTTCGTCTATTCTCTGCACCAGAGCGGCGCGATTGGACAGACCGGTCAGGGCATCATGATGCGCCATGAAAGCAATGCGCTGCTCCGCCTTCTTTCGTTCCGTGACGTCCTCGATGACGGCAATGAGATATTCAGGGTCGCCCTGGTCGTTCCTGATGACAATACGATTGGTCGCCTGGGTGCGCATCCCGCGCAGTGGCATATCAAGGTCAATCTCCTTGTAACTGACGCGGTCGGCGTCCTGAAGGCATTCCGTGTCGGCTTCGTCAATATGCTGCTCGTCTTGAGCCGAGTGGATCTCGAAGACGGTACGGCCGAGCAAATTGCTACGCGACAGACCAAGCATCGTCTCGACCGTACGATTGACGAGAACATATCTGCGCGTTTTCGCGTCTTTCACGATGACGCCAACCGGAATGCTCTCGATGATTGAATCTAAAAAACGTTTGGTTTCATCCAAAGCTCGTTCGGCGTGGCGTTGTGCCGTAATGTCAATGTGGGTCGCGACCCAACCTCCACCCAACGTAGGCTTATGGTTCACTGCATAGATACGACCGTTGTTCAGTTCATTATCGGCATAAGAAGGATGTCCCTCAGTGATTTCCCTCAGTCGAGTGCGGATATATCGCTCCGCGTCGTCCGGAGGCATCGCGCCAGTCAGGCGGGCTTCGAGTATCGATCGCAACCTCGTGCCCGGTTTTGTTAATTCATCAGTGAGACCGTACATCTCGCCGTACCGCTTGTTGCACATGACGAGACGCTCGTCTCGATCGAACATGCACAAACCGTGCGCCATGTTCCTCAGTGCGGTGTGCAACAGGAGATTTGATTGCTCGGTTGCTTGCTTGGAGCGCTGTAGCTCGGCCGTGGTGGCTAATATTTGCGCTTGCCGCAAGGCGCCCAACGCCATGACCATCAGCACAATGACACTTAGCACGGCTCCGGCAACAGCGTACTTTCGCAAGGTCGCATTGGCTTGTTCGAACACTTCCTCTTTGGCCAGACCGACGACGGCGATAAGCGGAAGTCCGGAAATCGCCCGATAGGACATCAGGCGGCTCACGGCATCGCGCGGCGTTCTGCCGTCCGCATCATTCCAATACACGCCGGTTGGCCGGTCGTGCAGGGTTTGAAATAACGGTGAGTTGGTGACTGACGTGCCGGCGACCTTGCGGGTCGTGGGATTGGGGCCACCCTGCGCGCGGATTATGCCATCGTAGCCGACAAGGGAAACAATTCCGTCATGGCCGATGTCGAGGGAGCTGAAAAACCTTTCGAGTGGAGAGAGGTCGAGAGAGCTTACAACTACGCCGTCGAACGATCCGTCGGGTCTGCTCAAACGACGTGTGAATTCTATCTTCAATCTTTTGGTGACGTTCCCTGTCAGGGGCGCGCTGATATAGAGCTGGTCTATTGAAGCGTCACGTTGGACTTTGAAGTGTGCGCGATCGCCAACGTAGAGTGTTGCTGGCGGTGTTCCAATGCTTGATAGCTTGACGAACCCATCGGCTCCAATGATGCCAAAGAGCAGCGTTAAGTCTCCCCGTGGCTGCGTGTCGGCGACCCAGCGTGCGATATTGAAACGTTCGGGATTTTTTTGATAGGACTGCCGCAAGGCCAGCAGCTGACTGTCGGTTTCTCGAACTACGTCGCTAACGTATTCGTCGAGAACACGAGTGAGATTGTTTCCCTGACGCGCAGCGTCCCAGTACGCTCGCTCATGCTCTTGATCGGACAGAAAATAAATGCCGCCCCAAATAATGATAATTACCGCGGCGCCTAAATACGTCGTGGTCTGTCGAATTGCCGGTATCCAATTACCCATACGCAATTCCGGAGGTCTCGCCCACTTTCAAATGAGATGGTGGACTTTAAGAGATATTTGTTACTGCGCGGTTTTTTGGCAGACTCGCATAAGAAAGGATTCAATAACCTTTATACACTCCCCATGCTGGCTGGTCGGCGCTCTGACTCGCGACACTGCTGGCTGGCCGCTAATGTTTATTAAAATGGTGCGCATTCAACAGCATTCGGCGCGGGGGACCATTTATTCGTTTATCGGCCGATGTGGCCGCTTCGATACGCGGCTGAGCCGCGGCCCGCGTCAGCGCAATCTTAGGTCCGCCCCTCGTTCGCGAGATAGCGGTGGACGAACGCGATCGCCATGCTGCCTTCGCCGACGGCGGATGCGACGCGCTTGACCGGGCTCAGTCGCACGTCGCCGCAGGCGAAGACGCCGGGCACGCTTGTTTCAAGGAGATACGGATCGCGGCTGGATGACCATTGCTTGGCCTTCACCACTTCCTCGCCGGTGAGCACGTAGCCGCGCCGGTCGCGCGCGATCTCGGCCGGCAGCCATGTGGTTTCCGCATCGGCGCCGATGAAGACAAACAGGCCAGCGCATTCGTGGCGGCTCACGGTATTGTCGGCCTTGTTGCGGATATCGATTTCCGTCAGATGAGTGTCGCCACGGGCCGCTTGCACTTCCGACTGCAGTCGAATAGCGATATTCGACTTGCCCTTCAGCTGTTCGATCAGATAATGCGACATACTGTCTTCCAGTGAAGCGCCGCGCACCAGCAGCGTCACCTTGCGCGCATGGCTGGCGAAGAAGATGGCGGCTTGGCCGGCTGAATTCCCCGCGCCGATCAGATGAATGTCGAGGCCCTGCGTGGCGCTCACGTCGCTGCGCGACGCGCCGTAGTAGACTCCCTTGCCGATGAGCTTGTCGAAACCCTCGATGGCGAGACGGCGCCAGGTGACACCGGTGGCGAGAATGAGCGTGCGCGCCCGCACCACCTCATCGCCGTCGAGAATCACCTCGCGCTTCGCCGCGTCGATGCGCGCCACCGAGCGGGTCACGAGAATTTCGGCCCCAAGCCGCTTGGCCTGTTGCAGCGCGCGGCTCGCGAGTTCATCGCCCGAAACGCCGCTGGGAAAGCCGAGATAATTTTCGATGCGCGATGATGTTCCAGCCTGGCCGCCAGGCGCCTCGCGTTCGACCACCACGGTGCGCAGACCTTCCGACGCCCCGTAAACCGCCGCGGCCAGTCCCGCCGGGCCGCCGCCAATCACGAGCGTGTCGTATTCGGGAAGGCGCGCGCTGGTCTGCAGGCCGAGCAACTTCGCCAGATCGCGCGTCTGCGGTTGTCTCAGTTCCGGTCCGTCCGTGATCCGCAGCACCGGGCAGTCGCTGTCCGCCGGACGTGCGCCTGGCCATTTGGCTTCGAGGTCCGGCGCATCGGGCGTTATCCAATCAAATGAGACCTGATTGCGCGCGAGGAACCGGCGAAGGTCGCCGCACGCGCCATCCCAGCGATGACCGAGAAGCCGCACGCGCGGCTTGGGCGGCTCTTCCGAGATTTTTTGCAGACCGCCGATGCGCTCGCGCGCGAGCGCTCCCATTTTTTGCGCGAATTCCGGCGCGACCGCAGCAACGGCGTGGTATTGCTGCGCGCTCAAACGCAACACCCGCGACGACTCCGCGGCCCGGTAGCCCGCGGGAAACGGCGCCCCCAGCGCCAGCGGTACCTCGCCGAATATGGTGCCGGGCGCGCGCCAGCCGAGCGTGCGCGCGACCCCGTCGAACAGCTTGACCACTTCCAACTTTCCGGAAATGACCGCGTAAAATGCGCGTTCGTCGCCCTCGTTGACCGCAAATTCCCCCGGCGCGAGTTGAATGTCGGCGGCGGATTGCGCGAGGCGATCGAGATCGGCTGGGGCTATCACAGAAAGTATGGGAATGGCCCGCACTTCGTCGGTCGTAAACATAGTTTGCCCCGGCCTCGCCCTGACGTTGGTCGCGACTATGGGAGGAGAACACAGCAAAAAATCGCGCGCCTCGAACCTACAACAGCCGTTGCGGTAGAGACCAGGGGCCTCATACACCTGAGGCGGGCTTGCCGATCGCTTCCCTCAGGTGCGCGGCCGGCGCTTTGGGCCAGCGCCCGCTCGCGTGGCCGCAGGCGCTTTCTTCTGCTTTTTTGTCTGATTGTAATCGGCAGCGGCGCGGACGAGATGTTTCAGCGCGCGCTCGTCGATCTTGTCGCCCTCATGGATATCGATCGCGCGCCGCATATTGCCTTCGAGGCTGGAGTTGAAGAGGCCTGAAGTGTCCGCCAGCGACGCGCCGTTGGCGAAGGTCAGCTTCACGACGGCCTTGTAGGTCTCGCCGGTGCAGATGATGCCGGCGTGCTCCCACACCGGAACCCCTCTCCACTTCCACTCCTCGACCACGTCGGGGCATGCCTCCTTGATGAGACTTCGGACCCGGGCGAGCGTTGCGCCCCGCCAATCGCTCAGCTCCTTGATCCTCCCGTCGATGAGGCGAGAGGGAGAGGCGCTCTCTTTTGCTTTCGTCGCGGCGCTCGTGCTCTTCTTCATGGCGTTGAGCCCGGCAGCCAGCGCCGCGGCGTCTCGCGCTTGTCGTCGTAGGCCGCCTCGAACACGGGCTCGGCGAGCGTGGACTGGATGCGCAGCACGGTCTTGCCGCTGTTGGCGAAGCCGTGCTTGCGGCCGGCCGGCACGACGACGAGCTGGCCCGCGGTGAGCGTGACGCGCGCCTCGCCGATCCACACCTCGGCCTGCCCTTCGAAGACGCGCAGGATTTCCTCGACTGCGTGAAGATGCGTGGGCGCGCCGTGGCCCGGCTCGCACCACTGCTCGAACACGCAGAGCTGGGTCGCGCCGTTTAGGGCCGAGACATACATCTGCGTCATCACGCCCGGCCGCCATTCTTCCTTCGGCTGGCGATTGAGATCGACGACTTGCATGGTCTCCCCCGTCTCCGTTTCAGCAAGTAGCCCGGATGGAGCGAAGCGAAATCCGGGACGGTTTCGTTGCTTGCACGACAAACCCGGATTGCGCTGCGCTCCATCCGGGCTACGCTTGCTGACGTGGGCACGGCGCGAAGACGCGCCTTTGCCTCCCTACGGGTTGTTTCTGCCTCGCCCCACAGGCTTCGTACGCTTGCTGACCTTCTTTCGCGCCGCCGCTGCCTTTTTTGGCGCTGGCGCGAGCTTTTTTCCCGCTCCCGCGGACTTTTTGCGCGCTGGTGCGAGCTTCTTTCTGGCTGCCGCCGGCTTGGCCGGCCGCAAGCCGCCGACGGCGTTCTTGATCTTGCCGCGGGTCAGCTGCCAGCCTTTCCAGTTGATGTCGAAAACGATACCGTTGGGGTCCTTGAACTTGCGCTCGAACCCTTCGTCCTCGGGCTCACCGAGATCGTAGAAGAACTCAGCCCCGGCCTGTTCGACCTTTTTCTGCTGCGCGGGCAGGTCGTCGCACTGGAAGCCGAAATGGTGGATGCCGACGTAGCCCTTGGGCATGCCGGAACCCACTTCGCTCTTGTACTGCAACAGCGCGAGATTGACCTCGCCGTCGCTCATGTAGCAGTTCCAGGCGGTCGCGCCTTCGCGGATCGGGGTGCGCTTGAGCCCGAAGGCCTTCTCGTAGAAATCGGCGGTGGCCTTGATGTCCTTCACGCAAAGCGCGATGTGACGAATGCGGGCTGCCATGGCGGGATCTCCTCGGATTACATGCCAAGCCGGAGTTTGTCTGGTTCGCTGGACGAGGGATAGCTAGTAGCCCCGGCGAGCGAAGCCTAACCCGCGACCCAATTGATAGGCTTGCTACCGCGCAAGAACTCGGTGCGTGGAGATCAGAAGGTGGCCAGTCCCGTGCGGGAGTTTGTGGGTCACGGGTTCGATGCGGTAGCGGCGGTTCTTAGAGACGAACCCTTCAACCCACTTCTCGTCGTCTCGGAAGAAGATCAGGTCTTCCGCGCAACGCACAAGCAACCGGTTGATTTCAAGTACCTCGGCCCGCTTCAAATGCCGTGATATGGCGTTGAATTTCGCAAAGCTGATATCGGGCTTCGCACCGGAAAGGCGGATGTCGGGCTTGATGCGAACAGCAATATCCGGCGCAAAAGGCACGATACGATTGATCGGCGTGTTGATATCGAACGTCTCGATTGCGGCGGGATAGTCGCTGGTGAAGAAAGGACTCTCTTCTTCATCGTTGTGCAGGATTTCCCACGGCGAATTCCCGAACACCGACGTATGGTGCAGGATGTTGGCGATGCCAAGCGCTTGTGGGTACTTCGGATCAACCGTGAACTTTACAGTGCCGTCCGCCAGAAGTTCGGTGATCGACTTCTCGCCAAGAATTTCAGGTGCTTTCGGGATTAAGCCCTGTTCGTCGAGAATGGCCGCTTCCGCCTCAAGCTGCGCCTTGAGTGGACCGGAGTGGAGGCGCATCGCCGTAGGCGAGCACGTCACCACGTAGGCCGCAAACCCCGCAAGGCTCGCAATCGCTTCCTGATCCATCTTGTTCTCGCGTAGCTTCGCGAGTGAAGCGTTGTAGTTCGGCTCAACATCCTTCAGGAATTCTTCAATCGCACGGTCCTTCGTGAGGTATGCGTTCGTGCTGCCCTCTTCGATCCGGCACACATCCTGCGATTTTGGAGTGAAGCGCTTCAGGTCCGATTTCCGGATGGCGTACATCAAGCCGTCCAGCGCCGGAGAGTAGAAATTCTTCAGGTGAACCTGAGAGACGTAGTGATCGAGGGCCCATGCATGGTCACCTGTATTCGTAGCGCCACATAACGAAACCGAGGTGCCGCAGCGGCGCCTCTTGAACAGCTCGTAACCCAGGTGGAGCGAAGCGCAACCTGAGGACGATCGCTAGCCGCCCCGAGTTTCGCTGCGCTTCACGCTCCTGGTGCGCTCTATCCGGGCAACGCTTCTGCGCTGAAAGGGCGGATTAGGCTTCGCTAATCTGCCTTATGCGCTGTGCTAGAACGGAATCTCGTCATCCGCAGCAAAATCAAGCGGCTCAGGCTTGGCCCCTCCAGGTAAAGCTAAGCTTGAAACGATGTACAAATTGAGGATGTCCTCGCGATCCATGAACAGAATCTGGCTTCGCTTGGTAGCATCTAGCTTTCCGCCCAGCCAGTTTTTAGCCTGTTTTGTGATCTCACCGCCCGCCACAATAAAGGCATGATCGACAAGCACCTTTTTGCTGGTTTCTGGATCAAAAATTTCGTGCCCCAACATCATCAAGGCCTGATTGTGTATCTCCGCGATGTTTGAATTGCTCCCTTGGCGGCTGCCAGCGGCGTCAAGTTTGCCTTTCTTTGCTTGCAAGCCAAAATAGAGAACGTGCTGAGTTGGTAAGACAAATCGCATCCACACATCCTTTCCGTATTCGAGCGCTTTGTCTTTGTGCCCAGCGGCCGAAATACGCTGGAAGCCTAATTGTCGGAAAAGAGGGAGCAGCACTTCTTCAATCAGATTGTCTTCAGAGCAACCATCGAGAAAGTGCGACAATTCCTCCCTCTTCCGCATCTCGTCAGGCGTAAACGGTCGGTGTGGTGAAATCGCTATCGAAAGAGTTTGTGTCCCGATGTGGCGCACGTAGAGTAGTTTGTCATCGCCGTAGAAAGCTTCAAATCCTTCGCGACTCAAAGGTTTATTCAGCTCTGCGAGAGCACTCAGGCGATCGGGGTCGTCGTCTGCCGCATCTCCTTTCTGCATTAGTACTCGGAGGACGTGGACAAAACGCGGGGGCAAAGTATTGGGCGCCTCTCGCGGTTCAGTCAGCAACTCCGCCAAGCGATCCACAGTCCACGCCCATCGCGTAGAGCCATCGTGTGCAAAATCTAGATCGCATTCCTCAAAAAACTGAGTGATATAACTGCTGGAGCGATAAGGGAAGCTGCCATTGTCCCCAATGACCATTTCGGCCAAGGCGCGAAGGTTGCGGCTCTTGAATTTCATGCGCAACTATTAGTCGAAATCGTCCAAGCGCCAAAGCTTTATCGGCCAACGCTAGTAGCTGGCCGGCGCGGCTGCGCCAGCGCTATCCGACCATCGATGACCTGCGCCGGCGCGCGCGGGTGCCGCGCTTCGCGCTTAACCACTCTACGTTGCCGACAACCCAACGCCCCAAGAACATTGTCTCGGCTCACATGACTTGCTATACATGTATAGCACATTTGGAGCTTCAACATGCTCGCGCTTCGCTTGCCCCCTGAAATCGAGCAGCGGCTCGACGCGCTCGCCAAGAAAACCGGCCGCAGCAAGAGCTACTACGCGCGCGAGGCGATCCTGCGCCAAATCGAGGATATTGAGGACTATTACCTGGCGCGCCGGCGTCTTTCACGTCGCGGACCGCGGGTGACGCTGGAAAACCTGGAGCGCGACCTCAAGAAGCGTACAAAAGGCTAGAGCATGTCCCGTTCCGTTGGAGTCGGGACATGCTCCAGCAATTTTGAGTGGCGCATGTCCTTTTCGGAAAACCGGTTCCCACTTTTCCGGGACATGCGCTGATGCCTGCGCCGGTCTGGCGGGTCGAGTTCGATCGCGCCGCCGTCCGCGACCTGCGCAAGCTCGGCGTTGACGCCGAACGGCGCGTGCTGCGCTATTTGCGCCAGCGCATCGCCGGCAGCGACGACCCGCACCGTTTCGGCCACGCGCTGACCGGCGACCGCAAAGGGCTCTGGCGCTACCGCGTCGGCGATTATCGTATTGTGGCCGCCATCGAGGACGACCGGTTCGTGGTACTGGTGGTGGCCGTCGGCCATCGGCGCGAGGTCTATCGGTGAGACCTTGCGGCGGCATCGGGGAGAAAACCATGGTTGATCGAGGTCGGGCTGAAAAGGCCACGGACGGCGCTGCGGCGCGGCTGCGCCAGCGCTTTCCGACCGTCGATGACCTGCGCCGGCGTGCCCGCCTACGGGTGCCGCGCTTCGGCTTTGATTTCGTCGATGGCGGCGCCACCGAGGAATATTGCATCGCGCGCAATACGTCGGCGTTCCAGGCGATCGAGCTGCTGCCGCACTACTGCATCGACGGCAAGGTGACGACCGGCACCGAATTGTTCGGCCGCACATACGCAGCCCCGATCGGCGTCGCCCCCATGGGCTCGGCCGGCCTGATGTGGCCGGGGGCCGAGAAGCTGTTCGCCGCCGAGGCACAGCGCCAGCGTATCCCCTACGTGCTGGCGACGCCCGGCAATGCCTCAATCGAGGAGATCGCCGCGATTGCGCCGGACGTGTTCTGGTTCCAGCTCTACCGCTTTCCCTACAACGACCACGCCATCACCTACGACCTGGTGCGCCGCGCCGACGAAGCCGGCGCCCACGTGCTGGTACCGACCGTCGACAGCGCCGGCAAGTCGAAGCGGCCGCGCGACATCCGCAACGGCTGCCGGTTGCCGTTCCCGATCAACCCGTGGACCACCTATCAGGTGCTGACCTCGCCGGCCTGGACCTTGCAGCTTCTGCGCAACGGCATGCCGATCACCGCCAACCTGGTGCCGTACGCCGAAAAGGCGAACCAGAACGCGACCGCCGAAGTGATGCAGTTGCGCTCGGGCGGCAGCCACACCTGGGAGGAACTGAAGCGGCTGCGCGATCGCTGGAAACGGCCGTTCGTGGTCAAGGGCATCCTGCATCCGCAGGACGCCGAGCGTGCGGTGGCGCTGGGCGCCGACGGCATCTGGGTTTCGAACCACGGCGGCCGGCATTTCGATGCCGCGCCGGCGTCGGTCGACGTGCTGCCGGCGATCGTGTCGGCGGTCGGATCGCGCGCGACCGTGGTGATCGACAGCGGCATCCGCGGCGGCCTCGACGTAGTGCGCGCGCTCGTGCTCGGGGCGAAATTCTGCTTCACCGGACGCTGCTTCGCCTATGGCCTCGGCGCGCTCGGCCCCGCGGGCGCGCCGCACGTCGCCGATCTGTTCCTCGACGAGATCAAGACCGAACTGCTCCACGCCGGCGCGCGCTCGGTCGCCGAAGCCGCCAACATCAAGGCGCGCCACCCGAACGCCTGGCGGATCGACAATTACTGACGCGCATTTCTATCAGATTGAAGCGTCATTGCGAGCGAAGCGAAGCGTGGCCAATTTCCACTCGTCATGCGCGGGCTTGACCCGCGCATCCATGCTGCCGCTCCGCGATTCCATGGTGATAAGTGACTGCAGGCGCCACGGCCGAATGGATTGCCGGGTCAAGCCCGGCAATGACGAGCTTGGAGTGTGATTGAACGCCATCGAAATTTGCAGCGGCTTTGAATTGGACCGGCATCACTCCGCCCGCGCCAAGACCTGCTCCAGCTTCCCGAAGAACTGCTGCCACCCGTACTTGGCACCCTGGTAGTTCTGCGGCTGATCCGGCCGGAAGCCGGTCTGCTCCATGCGCAGGTGGGTCCCCGTGCGCATTGGGGTGAGCGTGAAAGTCACGACACTCTCAAGACCAAGGGCACCCCACGCGTAGGACAGCGTCTTGTTCGGCTCGACGACGAGGACCTGACAGTCAACAACACCGTTCCAGTTCGGTTGCGGGTCCATGCGAAGACTAAAATGGTGCCCCACGACCGGCGCGAAATCGTTCTTCATGAGCCACTCCGCGATCAGGTGCGGTTGGGTGAGCGCGCGCCAGATCTTGTCCGCCGGAAAAGGCAGCTCCCGTTCGACAACGACGGAAAGCGTTTCGGTCGCCGGTTTGTTCATTGGTCCATCCTTTTGAGCAGATCTTAGAGACGGTCGAACCGGCTTTGCCAGAAGCCGGTCATCTGGCTCGTCCAATCGATCAGCGGAGCCAGGGCGCGCAGCTGCGCGCTATAGTGCGTCTGGCGGCCTTCATGGCGGTCGCGCACCAGCCTGGCCTCCTTCAGAATCCCAAGATGCTTTGAGACGGCCGGTTGGGAGACGCCGGACCGCGCTGTCAGAGCCCCGACCGTCTGCTCGCCTTCGCGGCACAATCGCTCGAAGATGGCCCGCCGGGTCGGATCGGCGAGCGTTCGAAACAGCACATCGTGAGCATTCGGCATTTGGGATCGATAATCTGCTGGTTATTGATTAACGTATAACCTCTGAGTTATGCGTGAGTCAAGCAGGCTGATCGGACTGCTCGGGGCCAAGTACCTTCTCGCCGACGGCCCGCCGAGCCTCGAAGGGTGCCCCCGCGAATGCCTCGGCCTGCATCCTTCGAGGGCCGCTTTGCGGCCACCTCAGGATGAGGTCAATTTTCAGCTACTCCGCCGCGAGCTTGCCGATGGCGCCGACGTGGTCGTAGGTCGCCATCAAATCCTCGACGACCTTGTTGAACGCCGCCCAGTCGGTCTCGCGGTACGAATGATTGCGCACGATGAACGACGCGCCGGCGTAGAACTTTTCGTATTGCAGGTGGCGTCCGGCGAATTCCGAGCCGACCATGTCCCAGGCGAGCTTGAACAGCTTCATGCGCGTGAGCGCGTCCGCCTGCGGCATCTGCCAGAACGTCTGAAAGTCGCGGGCGAGGCTGGGTTCACGCATCACCGAGATATTGGCCGGCATCTGAAACACGCCGCCGCCCATGAGCTCGCGCAGCTCGTCCACGAATTTGCTGTAGTTCTGCGTGCACCACTCGAGCGCGGCATACATCATGCGGCGGTTGAAGCAGACGTAGCCGTTGCCCGGCCAATCTTCGAACGCGTTGATCTGCCCGTTCACCATGCCGGCGATCATCGCCTCGTAGGACGAGATGCGGCCGAGCGCCTCGCGAACCGCCGGCACCTGATCGGCGCCCGTGGCATGCGCGATCTTGCTGCACAGGCCGACGAGAAGCTGCATCTTCGACCAGTAGCGGACGTTCGACTGATGGTTGCCGAAGCAATGGCTCGGCGTCTTGACGTAGATGTCGCGCGACAAGAGCGCGTCGCCGTGCACGAACACGCGCTCCCATGGCACCTTGATCTCGTTGCAGATCAGCATGCAGTCGCTCTCGTCGAAGCGGAAAGCGAGCGGGGAGTCGAATTCCGATGCGCAGCCGGGTTCGAACGGCTGGCGCGACCACAATTGCAGCCCCGGCGCGTTGCAGGGAATCGCGCAGGTGATCGCCTCGTTCTTCTGGTCGGGCGCGAGCGGGATCACGTTGCCGATCCAGATCTCGTTGGCGAAGGCCGCGCCGGTCGCCAGCATCTTCATGCCCGAGATGACGACGCCTGAATCGTCTTCGCGAACCACGCGCAGCGTCGGCAGCGGAATGTTCTGCCGCTGATAGAATTCCGGATCGCGCGCGGCCTGCGGCGGCACTACCGCGTAGACGACGTAGACGTCGTTGTCGCGGGCGTAGCGGTAATAGGCGAGCAGGTTGTCGGCGTGAGCGCAGGGCGCCTTCAGCTCGTCGGGCTTCATCGCCATGCCGGTGATGAAGGAGGCGACGTGATCCGGCGAGCGGCCGAACAAGCCGTGGGTGAGGTCGGCGATGCGGCGGTGGCCGATCATGCGGCGCTGCAAGTCGTCACGCGACTTGGCGCGCAGGTAATAGATGGAGTGGCGCCCGCCGTCCTCCTCGTAGCTCATCGCCTCGCGGTTTGCGGGGTCGGCCTTGAGGTCGTAGATCGCCGCCACGGTCTGCGCGGCGTTGCGGAACGCGGGGTGGCGCGTGACATCGTCCACGCGCTCGCCGCCGATAAAGATGACGCGGCCGTCGCGCAGCGATTCGATATGCTCTTTTCCCGTACGCAGCATGAGGCTAAGACGTTGTCTAAGTTGGCTCCTGCGGGCGCCTCGCAATGACGTTCATTCAGTGCGGTCGTAATCCGCGTGAGTCAAGGCCGTTGGAAGGGTGGCGGAATGACGGATTCGCTGGGCTATCGTAAAAAATTCGGCGTGATCGCGCCGTCGACCAACACATCGGTGCAGCCCGAATACGACGCCATGCGTCCGCCCGGCGTGACCAATCACTTCGGCCGCATCCACATCCCCAACGATCCGATCCGCAACGACAAGGATTTCGATCAGCTGATGGTCAATATCCGCGGCACCATGTTTCAGGCGATCGACCAGGTGATGACCTGCGAACCGGACTATCTCATCCTCGGCATGTCGTCGGAGACGTTCTGGGACGGACTGGAAGGCAGCTTGCTGCTTCGCGAAAGAGTCGAGAAGCACGCCGGGATCAAGGTGGCCATGGGCTCGGACGCGAGCCAAGCGGCGCTGAAGCGGCTCGGCCACATCAAGCGCGTCGGCGTCATCACGCCTTATATGCCGCTTGGCGACGGCCAGGTGCGCCGCTTCTTCACCGATTGCGGGTTCGAGATCGTGCGGTTGAAAGGGCTGAAATGCGAGAGCCCGGTCGCCATCGCCCACGTATCGGAACGCACGCTGCGCGACGCCATCCTGGAAGTGAACGGACCGGACGTCGACGCCGTCATGCAGGTCGGCACCAATCTGATCATGGCGCGACTTGCGGGCACAGCCGAATTCTGGCTCGACAAGCCGGTGCTGGCCATCAACACGGCGACCTACTGGTATGCGCTGCGCGAAAACGGCATCAACGACAGGGTCGACGGTTTCGGCTCGCTGCTGTCGAAGTATTAGGTCTGATACACTAGCTCTGTATGAGCCGCACACGCGCCGCCTATGACGACATCGTGGTGGCCTGCCCCACGACGGTGCCGTATGTGCGCTACTCAATCCGCGGCGCGCACTGGTTCCTTGCCGCCGCGCTCGCCGACCTGCTCAAACGCGCCGGCCTTGCCAAGGACAAGCTCGATGGCCTGTGCGTGTCGAGCTTTACGCTGTCGCCCGATAGCGCCGTGGGCCTGACCCAGCATCTGGGATTGACGCTGCGCTGGCTCGATCACATTCCCATGGGCGGCGCCTGCGGCATCGTCGCGCTGCGGCGCGCGGCGCGGGCCGTGCAATCGGGCGACGCCGACGCAGTCGCCTGCATTGCCGGCGACACCAATCACACCGATTCGTTTCGCCTGAATCTCGCGACGTTCAGCCAGTTCGCGCGCGATGCCGTCTATCCGTACGGCTCCGGCGGCGCCAATGCGAGCTTCGCGTTTCTCACCGCCTATTACATGCGCACCTACGGCGCCACCCGCGAGGATTTCGGCAAGATCTGCGTGGCGCAACGGGACAACGCGCTGAAGTTTCCCTACGCGTTGATGCGAAAGCCGCTGACGCTTGAGGAGTATCTGAACGCGCGCCCGATCGCCGATCCGCTGCGCCTGTTCGATTGCGTCATGCCTTGCGCCGGCGCCGACGCCTTTCTGGTGCTTCGCCGCGGCGAGGCCGAGAAGCTCGGCCTGCCCTATGCGCGCATTCTCGCGACCATCGAGCGGCACAACGCTTTTCCCGACGATCCGATCCAATATCGCGGCGGCTGGGCGCTCGATCGCGACGAGCTTTACGCGCAGGCCGGATGCGGCCCCCAGGATATCGACGTGCTCGCGACCTACGACGATTATCCGGTCATCAGCCTGATGCAGATCGAGGACCTCGGCTTCTGCAACAAAGGCGAAGCCGCCGATTTTGTCCGCCGGGAAAGCTTTACCGCCGATGGCTCGTTTCCCCACAACACCTCGGGCGGGCAATTGTCGGTAGGCCAAGCCGGCGCGGCCGGCGGCTTTTTGGGCCTGGTCGAAATCGCGCGGCAGGTGACCGGCCAGACGCTTGGCGCGGCGGTGCCGAAGGCGCGGCTTGGTCTCGCGAGCGGCTTCGGTATGATCAACTACGATCGCGGCCTGTGCAGCGGCGCCGCCATTCTCGCAGCGGGGCATTAAGACCATGACGCGACCTTTGGTGCGGCCCCCGCGCAAGAATCCGATCCTGCGCACGCGCGTGCAGACATTGCCGCCGGGCCTGCGGAGCCGCGTTGCGCTCGGGCTCACCGCGGGCGCGGCGCGCGGCCGTCTCGAGCTGCAAGTCTGCCGCGATTGCGGCACGGTGCAATATCCGCCGCGCGAGGCCTGCCGCGTTTGCCTGTCGCGACGGCTGGATTGGCGCGCGCAGGACGGCGGTGGCGAACTCGTTTCCGAAACGCTGCTCCACCACAGCAACGAGCTGTTCTATCGCGAGCGCATGCCGTGGCGGCTCGGCCTCGTCAAACTCGACTGCGGACCGGTCATTGTCGCCCATCTGCACGGCGACTGCGCGCCGGCGCCGGCGCGCGTGCGCGTTTCCGCCAATCTCGACCGCGCCGGACAGGCCGCTTTGGTCGCGATCCCGGAGAAGGATACCCCCAACATGGCTGACGATCGCCAGCTCCGCGAAATGACCTGCGATCCGAAATTCCGCAAGGTTCTGATCACCGACGCCAAGACACCGCTCGGTCAGGCGCTGGTGGAGGCCATCGTCGCGGCGGGCGCCGATCTGGTTTGGGCCGGACACGCCGAACCGTGGAAGAAGCCGCCGGGCTTCGAGCGCCTTGCAGCGCTGCCGCAAGTCTCCCTGGTGCCGCTCGATCTCACCGACTCGCGGGCCGTGAAAGACCTCGCCGGCGAAATCGGCGGCCGCGTCGACATCCTCATCAATACGGCCGACCATCATCGCAACTTCGGCATCTCGGCACGCGACGGCATCGAGACCGCGCGCGCCGAGATGGATATCAACTATTTCGGCCTGTTGCGGCTCGCACAGGAATTCGGCCCGGCCATGCGCGCACGCGGCGCCGACGGCCAGTCGAGCGCGGTGGCCTGGGTCAATCTGCTTTCCGTCTTTGCGCTGTCGAACTTTCCGCCGCACGGCACCTACTCGGCCTCGAAGGCGGCAGCGTTGTCGCTCGCGCAATGCCTGCGCGCCGAACTGGCGCCGGCAGGCGTGCGCGTGGTCAACGTATTTCCGGGCCCAATCGATGACGAATGGAATCAGACGCTGCCACCGCCGAAGATCGCGCCGGCGCGGCTCGCCGCCGACATTGTCGAGGCGCTGCGCGGCGGCGCCGAAGATGTTTTTCCAGGCGACATCGCCCAGGACTGGGTGGCGCGCTGGCGCGACAATCCGAAGGCGCTGGAGCGAGAGCTTGCGGCACAGCAGCCATAACGATCGAGCATTGCGATGAGCGAACGCGTGTTGTCCCAATTGATCGCCGATCTTGCCGGCGGGCACATCCGCATCGTCGATCTCACCCAGACGCTGTCGCCCGATTTCCCGCAGATCGTGCTGCCGCCCGAAATGGGACAGGCTTGGCCGTTTCGCATCGAGGAAGCCTCGCGCTACGACGCGCGCGGGCCAGGCTGGTACTGGAACAATTTTTCCTGCAGCGAACATACCGGCACCCATTTCGATGCGCCGATCCATTGGATTTCCGGCCGGCATCTGCCCGACAACTCCACGGATACGATTCCGGTGAAGAGCTTTGTTGCGCCGGCCTGCGTGCTCGATTGCTCGCAGGAAGCCGCCGCCGATGCCGACTTTTTGCTGACCGTCGATTTCCTGCGCAAATGGGAGCGTCGGCACGGCCGCATTCCGCCGGGATCGTGGATCCTGATGCGGACCGATTGGTCGAAGCGCACCGATCCGGTCGCCTATCAGAACCTCGACGAGACCGGGCAGCACACGCCAGGACCCGACACGGCGGCGGTGCAGTTTCTTGTCGATGAGCGCCAGGTTTTGGGCTTCGGCTCGGAGGCGATCGGCACCGATGCCGGCCAGGCCTTTCACCTCAAGCCGCCCTACCCTTGCCATTACTACATGCACGGCTCCGGCCGCTTCGGCTTGCAGTGCCTGACCAATCTCGACCTGCTACCGCCGGTCGGCGCGGTCATCATCGCGGCGCCGCTGAAGATCAAAGAAGGCAGCGGCAGCCCGCTGCGGGTGCTGGCGCTGGTGCCCGAGCCGGCAAGGCACGTTGCCGTCGCGGCCCGCTCAGCAAAAAAGCGCGCGAAGAGCCGGAAGAGCCGCGCGAGAAAACCGCGCCAATGAGCGTTGACGATATCATAGCCGCATTGCCTCCGCCCGAGCGCACGCTGCCGGCGATGTTACAACGGCAGGCGAGCCGCTATGGCAGCGAGCCGTTGTTCGTGGCTGGCGACACGCGCTGGAGCTTTGCCGATACGCTTGGCGCAGCGGCCCGCTTTGCCGGCACGCTTGGCGCAGCCGGCATCCGGCCCGGTGACCGCGTTGCGCTGATGAGCGGCAACCGCCCCGAGTTCATAGAGAGCTTTCTCGGCTGCGCCTGGCTTGGAGCCATCGCGGTGCCGCTCAATGTCGCCGCGCGCGGGCCGCAGCTGAAGCATTATCTGCAAAACTCCGGCGCCCGCCTTCTGATCATCGAGGCGGACATCGTGGAAGCGCTCTCCTATATTGAGTGGGATGGCCTCGCGATCGAGCGCATCTGGCTGATCGGCGGCGCCAAGCCGGCGCTATTCAATCGCGTTCCTGTGAGCGATATTCCGCCGCGCGCCGAAGCGATCGCTCCGGTGGCCGGCGATCCCGCGCAAACCCTGGCGATCCTCTACACTTCAGGCACGACCGGCCCGTCGAAGGGCGTATGCTGTCCGCATGCGCAATATTTCTGGTGGGGGCTTCACGGCATCCGCAATCTTGAAATTTGCCAGGGCGATGTGCTGTGCACCACGCTGCCGCTCTTTCACACCAATGCGCTCGGCGCGTTTCACCACGCGCTGCTCTCGGGTTCGACGCTCGTGGCCGAGGCGCGCTTTTCCGCCTCACGTTTCTGGCAGAGCCTGAACGAAAGGCGCGCAACTGTGACCTATCTGCTCGGCGCCATGGTGCCAATTCTGCTGTCGAGGCCGCCTTCGCCGGAAGAACGAAGCCACGCGGTGCGCTGCGCGCTCGCGCCGGGCGTGCCGGCCAATCTGCACGCGGTGTTTGAACAGCGTACCGGCATCAAACTGATCGACGGCTACGGCTCGACCGAGACCAATTTCGTCATCGGCGGCACGGCCGCCGAGCGGCGGCCCGGCCGCATGGGCACGGTGCGCGAGGGATTCCTTGCGCGCGTCATCGACGCCGGCGGTAACGAAGCCGAGCAGGGCGCGCCCGGCGAGCTTGTTGTGCGCTCGGCCGAAGAGCTTGCCTTCGCCACCGGATATTTCGCCATGCCCGACAAGACCGCGGAGGCGTTCCGCGACGGCTGGTTTCATACCGGCGATCGCGTCGTGCGCGAGGCCGATGGCTACTTCCGTTTCGTCGACCGCATGAAGGACGCCATCCGCCGCCGCGGCGAGAATATTTCGTCCTTCGAGGTCGAGCAGGTGCTGCTCAGCCATCCGGACGTCGGCAACGCCGCGGTGTTTCCGGTGCCGTCCGAACTGGCCGAGGACGAGGTCATGGCCGCCATCGTGCGGCGGCCGGGCAGCGCGCTCACCGAAAGCGAGCTGTGCGAATTTTGCCGGCCGCGGCTCGCCCGCTTCGCGGTGCCGCGCTTCATCGAGTTCGTCGACACGCTGCCGACGACCGAGAACGGCAAGGTGCAAAAATACAAACTGCGCGAGCGCGGCGTCTCGCCCGGCGCCTGGGACCGCGACGCCGCAATCGCTGACGCCAAGCAAGGCCGCGCATGACGGCCTCGGAATTAACGCTATAATCGCCGCAAGTCTTCCGCCGGGGCACGAGGAGCAGATCATGGCATTTAACCTGCAGCGACGGGCGTTCCTGAAAATGGTCATGGGCACCGCCGCAGGCATTTCTGCGTCGGCGCCGTGTCTTCCTGCACTGGCGGCCAACGACGCCGCGACCATCGGCTGGCCGAACGACGTTCCCACCTGGGACCCCAATCAGCGTTTCACGCCCGACGCGCAATCGATCTTTAAGGCGGTCTACGATCAGCCGCTCGACCAGGACCCCGAGCTGAAGCTGATCCCACATCTGATCAAGAGCTGGAGTCTCGCGCCGGACGCGCTCAGCATGGCGGTCGAATTGCGCGACGACGTCACCTTCCACAACGGTGACAAGCTGACCACCGAGGATTTCCGCTACACGTTCCTCGAGCGCAACAAGTCCGGCCTCAAGCTCGATATCGGCAATTCGATGCGCAAGGTGCAGGACATCGTCATCGAGTCGCCCACCAAGGCCACCATGAAGTTCGACAGCCCGGCGCCGACCATGCCGCAATGGATGGCGTTTCTCGGCAGCTACGTCGTGCCGAAGAAATACATCGAGAGCCAGGGCCTCGATAATTTCCTGAAAAAGCCGGTCGGCAGCGGCCCCTACAAGCTCGCCGAATACGAGCTGAACTCGCGCATCGTGCTGGAACGCTACGACAATTATTGGGGGCCGAAGGCGAAGGTGGCGCGCGTCACCATCGAGATCATCAAGGACCCGTCGGCGCGCGTGGCCGCGATCCAGTCGGGTCAGGCCGATCTCACCATCAACGTGCCGGTGCGCGAGGTCGAGCGCCTGCAAGGCGAAGCCACGCTCGCCGCCGAGCTCAATCCGATCACCCGCGTGGTGCTCATCAATGTGCGCGCCGACCTGGCGTTTGCCGACAAGAACGTGCGGCTGGCCGCTCACCACGCCATCGACAAAGCGGCGCTGTCGAAAGCGTTCTATGGCGGCGCCGCGGTACCTCTCTCGGTGCTCGCCACGCCCGGTACTCCGGGTTACCTTCCCGACTTCACCTTCAAATTCGACCCGGCGCTGGCCAAGGAACTGCTCGCCAAATCGAACTTCAGTCCGGCAAACCCGGTGAAGATCGGCTTCGCCGCGACCAACGGCCAGTTCCCCAGCGACTACGACATAGCGCGCGCCATCGTGCAGATGTGGAAGCAGGTCGGCATCGATGCCGACTTGCAAGTGATCGAGTACGCCAAGTATTTCGAACTCAATCGCGGCGCAAAGCTGCCCGAAGCGACGCTGTACAGTTGGGACAACGCCACTGGCGATCCGGAGATTTTCTCCGGCTACCAGCTCAATCCGAAGATGCCGTTCTCGCCCTGGAAGGACGAGGATATCGGCAACCGGGTGCTCGCGCTGTTCGGCGTCGCCGATTATGACAAGCGCATCGCCGGCTACCACGAGCTCGAGCGTTATGCCGTGGAGAACGGCGCGACCATGCCCTTGTTGCAGAGCGTGGTGACGCTGGTGCGCAAGAAGAACCTCACCTATACCAAATACGGCAATGGCTGGGTGCTGCCGCAAACGCTGCAATGGAGCTGATCCTGACTTGTCATGCTCCGCCAACGGACCCGCGCGAAGTCGCGCGGTCCGATGACAGGCTCCGGCGGAGCATCCAGTAATCTCAGACGGTGCAGGACGAACTTGAATCATCGCGTTTACTGGATCGCCCGCCTTCGTGGGTGATGACGTCCAGATGTTCGCAATCGTTGCCAAGCTGATATCGCGCCGCTTGCTCGCGGCGATTCCGATCCTGTTGATCGTTTCGGCTTTGTTGTTCTGTGTGCTGCGGCTTCTGCCGGTCGATCCGGCCGCCATGTCGCTGCCGCCCAACGCCACGATCGAGGAAATCGAAGCCAAGCGCCACGAAATGGGGCTCGACCGGCCGCTGCCCGAGCAATATGTGATCTGGCTCACGGGCGCGTTGCACGGCGATTTCGGGCGCTCGATCGCGCTACGGCGCGAGGCCGGAACGCTGGTGGCGAGCACGCTGCCGGTGACGATTCAGCTTGCCGTCGCCGCCATGATCCTTGCGGCGATTTTCGGCGTCGGCGGCGGATTACTCTTGTTCCATTTGCGCGGAACGCTGTTCGAAGCCGCCGCCGACTTCGTTTCGATCCTGCTCCTATCGATCCCGGAATTCCTCTGGGGTTTGATCCTCCTGTTCGTGTTCGGCGTGACACTGCGCATATTGCCGTTCACCGGCGAGGTCGCGCCGAACCTGCCGATCTTCCACATCACCGGCTTTCTGCTCATCGATTCCCTTCTTGTCGGGCGCTTCGATGTGTTTGCGAGCGCGGTCGCGCACTTGATCCTTCCCGCGCTGGCGCTCGGCCTCGCGTTTTCACCGGGGATCATGCGGGTCCTGCGTTCGAGCCTGTTCGACGTATATCACGAGGACTACATCCAGCAGGCGCGGCTGCGGGGGCTTTCCGAACGGCAAATCCTGCTCGGTCACGCGCTCAAGAACGCATCGCTGCCGACGCTCACGCTCGCCGGCGTCCAGTTCGGAATTCTGTTCAGCGGCACGCTCCTGGTCGAGGTGATCTATTCGTATCCCGGCATGGGCAACCTGATGGTCGACGCGGTCCGCAACGCCGATCTACCGCTCATTCAGGCGATCGGGCTCACCTATTGTGTGGTCGTGCTCATCATCAATACGATGGTCGACAGCCTCTACGTCGTGCTCAACCCGAAACTGCGGGTGCGCTGATGCCCGATCCGGTCACGCGATCGCTGCGCTCGCCGAGGGTCCTGGTCGCGCTCGGCATGGTGCTTTGCATCTCGATCTGCGCGCTCTTCGCCGGCGTCTTGGCGCCGCACGATCCCGCCGATCAAAACCTGCTCGCGATCCTGGCGCCGCCCGCGTGGGCGCGCGGCGGCGATCAAAACTTTCCCCTCGGCACCGACAGCCTCGGCCGCGATGTGCTGTCGCGTCTGATCTACGGAGCGCGAACGGCAATGATCGTGGCTTTCTGCGCGTCGATGGGCGCCATGATCATCGGCACCATCCTCGCGCACATTGCCGGCTACTTCGGCGGCGCCATCGATTGGATCGTCGGCCGCTTGGTCGATGTATGGATGTCGTTTCCGCCGGTGATCCTTTCGCTGATCCTCATGGTCGGCCTTGGCGTCGGACTCGACCGGGTCATTCTCGCCATCGTGCTGGTGGACTGGACGCGGTTCTGCCGCGTGCTGCGCAGCGAGGTGCTGATCGTGACCCGTCACGATTACGTCGCCGCAGCACGGCTTTTGGGTTTCACCCATTGGCAGACCATCATCCGCGAGGTGTTCCCCGCGACGCTGCCGCTGCTCATCACACTCATCAGTCTGGAAATGGCGATTGCGGTCGTGGTCGAGGCAATCCTTTCATTTGTCGGGCTTGGGGTCGGCGCCAATGAGGTGGCGTGGGGCCAGATGATCGCGGACGCGCGGCAATACGTCTATCAATCGCCGTGGAACCTGCTGCTGCCGATTCTTTGCATCTTCCTGACGGTTGCCGCGTTCAATCTGCTCGGCGACGGGCTCCGCCGTACGCTCGACGTGCGGCTGGCAGAGACTGGGCGCTGAGACCATGCTGGCGCTCGAGGCCCGCGACCTGACCGTGAGCGCCAGCATCGACGGCGCCACCGTTCCGGCGATCCGCTCGCTGTCGTTCGGCCTTCAGCCCGGGAAGATTCTCGGCCTTGTCGGCGAGTCAGGCGCCGGAAAGACCATGATCGGGCGCGCCATCGCGCAGCTCCTTCCGCCTGGCTTCGCGGTTACCAGCGGGTCGCTGCTCTTCGAGGAAGAAGACCTGGTGCGAATGGCGCCCGGCCGACGCCGCGCTTTGCTCGGCCGCGCCATCGCCTTCATCCCGCAAGCGCCCATGACGGCGCTCAATCCGGTGCAAACCGTCGGTGTGCAGTTCGACGAACACTTGGCGCGGCTTGGACGGCGCAACCGCAAGGAGCGGCGCGCCCACGCACTGGCTATGCTGGAGGCCGCAAGGCTGCCGCACGCCGGCGAGTTGCTGGCGCAGTATCCGCATCAATTATCGGGCGGCATGTGCCAGCGCGTACTCATCGCGCTGGCGTTTTCGAGCAACCCACGCCTCGTCGTCGCCGACGAACCGACGACTGCGCTCGACGTCACCATGCACCCGCAGATCCTGCGCCTGATCGCCGATATGCAGCGCCAGCACGGCACTGCGGTCGTTTTCATCACCCACGACCTGCGCTTGGCCGCGCAACTGTGCGACGAGGTGATCGTCATGTATGCCGGCCGCGCGGTGGAAAGCGGCCCGGCGCGCGCCGTACTGTCGACGCCTGCGCATCCTTATACGCGCTGCCTGCAGCTCGCCAATCCGTCGATGAGCGCAAACCGGCGCGCGCTTTATGTCATGCCGGACCAGATGCCGAGCTTGCGGCAGCTGCAGAGCATGGCCAGCTGCCATTTCGCGCCTCGATGTCCGCTCGCGGTCGAGGAATGCCGCCGCAGCGAGCCGCCGAACGTCGCGATTGCCGACGGCCACAATGTGGCGTGCATCCGCGCAAGCGCCACGCCAAGTATACTGGCAACCTCGCAAACAGCCGCGGCGTCGCAGATCTCAGAGCGGAGCGTCCTGCAGGTCGAAAGGCTCGCAAAAAGCTATCAGATTGGCGGCGGGTTCTTCAACAACGCTCGCACCATTTCGACCGTGAAGGATGCGTCATTCACCGTAGCGGAGAACGAGTTTGTCGGACTTGTGGGCGAGAGCGGCAGCGGCAAGAGCACTGTCGCCAAGATGCTGGTCGGGCTCGAGCAACCCTCGCAAGGCCGGATTTTGTTCAACGGCGAGGACGTCGCCGACACCTCGCTGCGTGGTAGTGCGCGGCGCGCCGCCAGCTTGCAGATGGTATTCCAGGATCCGCAATCGGCGCTGAACCCGCGCCGCCGCGTCGCCAGCATCGTCACCCAGGCGATGGAGGCCGGCAGCCGTTACGCGCGATGGGACGAGCGGCTCAAGCGAACCAGGGAGCTGCTGGCGGAAGTGGGCATGGCGGACGATTTTGCATCGCGCCTGCCCGGGCAATTGTCGGGCGGGCAGCGTCAGCGCGTCAACATTGCGCGCGCGCTTTGTAATATTCCCAAGGTGCTGGTCGCTGACGAAATCGTCTCCGGGCTTGACGTCTCTATTCAGGCGCAGCTGCTTAATCTGTTGGCGCGGCTGCGTGATGAGCTTGGCTTTGCCATGCTGTTCATTTCGCACGACCTCTCGGTAGTGCGGCATCTGTGTAGCCGGGTGCTGGTGATGTATCGCGGCGAAATCGTCGAGCAGGGGCCGACCGAGAAGGTTTTTGCCAATCCGCAGCATCCCCACACGCAAGCGCTGCTGTCTTCGGTACCGCCGGACGAACCCGACGCGACCTGGTCTTTACTGCAAGCAAATTAGAGTTTGATTCGTGGTCGTGGTGCTGATTCAACCATGGCTCAGAAATTCCTCAAGCGCTTGGGGCGACGGGAGGGCAAAGCCTGACTGCGGGTGGCGGCTCGCGATTGGAAATCCGAGGCGCTTCAACTTCACCGCCATCTCGGCGGCCTTGATGACCACTGTGACGCCGTTGAGGATCGGGGCGCCGTCGACGTTGGCGCCCGGATCGTCACCGAACAGCATCATCGGAATGCCGCCGGTCGGCACGATAATATCGGCGCCAGCATCGATCAGTCGTCGCGCCTCGCCCTCGAAGAGAGCCCACAGCTCTGCCTTTTTCGCTGGCGCAGCGAAAGCCTCCATATAGTCCGCGATATTGGCGTTGATGGCGCGAATACCGGCGATGCGTTGTTGCAGCCCATAACGATGAATCTGCTCGGCGTGAGTCGGGATGAAGGCGGGATTGATCGCAAGCAGGCCAAGCTTCCGGCCCATCGTGCACGCGTGCAGCAGGGTTGCTTCGCCGAGGCCAAGGACGGGGATACTCACCGACGCACGCGCGTCGTAGAGGCCGACGTCCTGAAAATGGTTCATGAAGAAGACATCATAATTCTCGCGCTCCGCCTGGATGGCGCGGCGGATCACTTCGCGCGAGAAGCGGTGTTCGGACAGCGCATGCACCGTCGTGACCGAGGGCGTCATGGTTTTGAATTCTAGCTCGAAGTCGGGATCGCAGCAGGCCTTCATGTGCGGCAGCAGCGCCGCGAGGTAATTGTGATGGGCGACCTGATCGGTGGCGCCCTGCGCCCAGATGCGAAACGTCTTCGTTGTGGTCAATTCGCCCTCCCAATGCTTTAGTGCATGGCCATGAACACATGCCTGTTTTTAACATTCAAGTCCGGCGTCGACGTCGCTGCGGCCGAACTAGCACAGTTGACAGGATTTCTTCGCGCCACGCCGAAGCTCGCCAAGGCTTTGCTGCATACGCCGGCCAGCACCAGCGATCCGTACGTGAAGGATGGTCCCGCGCCTTCGCTGGTTCTTCAGCTCTACTTCGATGAACTGCCGGACCTTGAGGCGGCACTGTCGCGCAATGGCCATCTCGGCGCGCTTGGCTCGCCCGACGAGTTTCCGGCGCTGGCCCAGGCGGAAATTGCGCAACAGGCCATGCTCGTTCGCCCATTCGCCGTACCCGAGCCGGCATTCGAAACGCCGCCCGGCGAGCCCTATTGCACCTATCTCGTGTCCTACGAGGGCGAGGCCGAGGATTTAAACGCGTGGCACGCCCATTACCTGGAAAGTCACACCAGACACATGGCGATGTTTCCCCAGATACGCGAGCTCGAAGTCTATACCCGGCTCGATTGGGTCAGCCGCAATCCGTGGCGGCGGCTGCATTTCATGCAGCGAAACAAGGTGGCGTTCGACAGTGCGGAGGCGCTGCAACAGGCGCTGCACTCGCCGGTGCGCCATGACATGCGCGCGGACTTTCGGGCGTTTCCGCCGTTCACCGGCCCGAACAATCACTACGCCATGGCGACGCGTGTCGTGGACCCGCGGCGAAGTGACGATCAGGATTCACGATTGCGCGTGTCGCCGACTGTCACGTCCGCAAAGTAAATGTCATTCACGCGCTTGAACCCGCACCCGTATTGCGCGTCGCCGCTGCTTAGTGCCACAACGAGCCATCCAGATTGTTTGTCGGGGGAGCGACATGGCCGAGCCATCCCGTTCTGCGCGTATTTGGTACCAGAGCTTCGTTCACCCGACCGAGCAGGCGCCTTACATCGGGCGGCTGCAGGCGTTTCTCGACAAAGCCGCCAGTCCCGGCGTCAAGTTCGAGGTTCACGGCCTCGATCCGCCCGATCGGCACTTTCATCCGCTGACCGAATTCCGCTGCGCGGCGCAGACCATTCGCAATGCCCTCGAAGCGGAACGCGCTGGCTACGACGCTTTCGTCATCGGCCATTTCCAGGAGCCGGGCCTTCTGGAAATCCGCGGCGCGGTGGACATTCCCGTGGTCGGACTGGGCGAGGCGAGCATGCTGGCGGCACTCAGCATGGGCGAACAGCTGGGTCTGGTGACGATCGATCCGAGTTTCATCGATTGGCATGAGCGGCAGGTTCGGGCCCACTGCTTTGACCGGCGCGTGGTCGGCGTACGGGCCGTGCACATGGACCTGCCGAGTTTCATGCGCGCCTTTACCGAGGAAAATTCTTACGCGAGTGTCCGCGCCGATTTTATCGAGCAGGTTCGCCCGTTGGTCGCCAGCGGCGCCGAGGTAATCCTTCCAGCCGGCGGCCTGCCCATGCTGCTGTTCTCCCGCGAACGCCCTTTCATCATCGATGGCGCCCTCGTACTCAACGGCATTGCGGTGGCGGTCAAGGCCGCGGAAATGGCGCTGGCGCTACGCGACCTGACGGGCGCGGTGGTCAGCCGGCGCGGCACCTACGCCAAAGCGTCGGACGCCTGCGTTGCCGAGTATCTGAGCGCCCGGTGGTAACCTAGCGAATCTGAAAGACGAGCTTGCCGCGGAAATGGCGCGCCTGACTCAGGCGATGGGCGTCGGCCGCCTCCGATAGCCGATAGAGCTTGACTTCCGGTGGGCGGATGGCTCCCGCCTCAAACAATTGGGCGATGCGTTCCATGGCCTTGCGCGAGCGTGGCACCGGCGGCCGCAGCGCCGTCACGTCGCTGCGGTCGGGCTTCGGCGCCTGGGCGCCAGATGCGATGAAGGCGGCACGGCCGCCCGGCTTGAGCACCGCGAAGGATTTCTGCGCCACGTCGCCGCCAACGGTGTCAAACACTGCGTCGCAGCCCTTCACGACCTTGGTGAAATCCTGCGCGTTATAGTCGATGACCTGATCAGCCCCGAGACCGCGGACATACTCCACGTTGGCGGCGCTGGTCGTGGTGATGACGTGAGCGCCGAGGTACTTGGCAAACTGAATGGCGAAGCCGGCGACGCCGCCCGCGCCACCTTGGATCAGTATCGTTTCGCCGCGCTGCAGCTTCAGCGTATCCTCAATGGAATCGATAGCCGTAAGACCGGTGAGCGCCAGCGCGGCGGCGTTCACGTGCGACAGCCGCTCCGGCTTCTTGGCGACGACCGCAGCCCCGATGGCGACCTTCTCGGCGTAGGTCCCTTCCCTGCCCGGCTCAAGAACGCCGAACACCGCATCGCCAACCTTGAGATCGTTGACGCCGGAGCCAAGGGCGCTAACGGTCCCGGAGAAATCCCGGCCCGGAACCAATGGAAATTTCGAATCCGCATGCCGCGCATATTCGCCGGCACGGAACTTCCAATCGGCAGCGTTGATACTGGCCGCCGCCTCATCAACCAGCACTTGGCCGGGCGCCGCGACTGGATCCGGCACATCGCCGTACTTCAACACTTCCGGGCCGCCAAATTTTTCAAAATACGCAGCTTTCATATTGGTTCTCGCTTTGCCTTCGGGTCGGATCGGTCTGCCCACGGAGGATGGGGGCCAGCAATTTAATGGGTGTTCATCGCACTCGACTGCGGGCTCACGACAAAGCGGGTTGCCTGCAGGACGCCGGGGCCCAGCGGCGTAGGCGTATACGCCCGGAACGGCACCAGGAGCCGTGTACCCGCCAGCGGAGCGAGCCATATCTCGATGTCGTGTTGAGCCGCCACATATCTAAGTGTGTAACGGCCAGGCTCGTAACCGGCAACCGGAGAAAAGCTCACCGAGCAGACCACGACGGGGCCTTGATAGCCGGTATTCGCTCTCACCTTATCAAGCCGCTTGAAGGCGAGCTGGAGATTATAGCGCATGTGGCCATCGAACACGGCGATCTTGCGCTGACAGGCTTCCGGCACCACGAGGTTGCCGTTCCCGGGCACATGAAACAGCAACGCCGTCATCGGATCGACAACACCGACGCGATGCGCGTCCGTCAGCGGGATCCAGCTTGGGCTCGTCGTCTGCGGATGATCCAAATACTCCTTAGCGTGACCGCCGCTGAAAACGATTTTCTCGCCGTCGGAGCCCTTGTTGTTCACGATGGTCAACGTGAAGTTGGCAGGCTTGGGCTGTATGGCGGCGACGCTGCCGTCGGCTGTGGCGGTGCCGGAGCCCGCGGAAAAAGCCCGCAGCAAGCCGGACGTCGCTCCGTTGGCGGCGGCGGAGAATTGACTGTCCTGGATCGCAACCGTCCAGGAAATGTGAGCGATGGGAATGCCGAGCAGCGTTACCGCGTAGTCGGCGTCGAGTTTCGCCTGCGCATGGGCTTGTCCGACACCGGCGAATGTCAGCGCGGCCAGCAAGCCGATCACGGGCCGGCGCAAAACCCTAAGACCGCGCGATGTTGCCAAGCGGAGTACCCCGCAATGCGACCCCACGGCGGGGCGGCACGGAGCAGTGGCTGTCGGCCACCACGAACGGCTCTTCGGGACAGACGTGGAGCGCTCTCGGTCCATTCTCCGATACTCGTTCTTCGCGCGCCATCGTGGCTCGATCATGGCAACTGCGGCAAACCTGGACCTACACAATCAGCTTTAAATTGGCCGCATAGTTCTGCCAACGGTTAAAATAAATCTCCGCAGATTTTGCAATCAGCTTAACCGCCGTTTCGTCGTTGTCGCGAAGCTTTCGCGCCGGCGCACCCACCACGAGGGTGTTGTCCGGTACCGTCTTTTTCTCCGCAACCAGGGCGCCGGCCCCGATGATGCAATTGGAACCGACTTGGGCGCCGTTCAATAAGATAGCGCCCATGCCGATCAACGTATTGTTGCCGATCGAGCAGCCGTGAAGGATGGCGTTGTGGCCGATGGTGCAACCCTCTCCTACGGTCAGCGGAAATCCGGGATCGGTGTGCAGCGTGCAGTTGTCCTGGATGTTGGTGCGCTCGCCGATTTCGATCCACTCATTATCGCCGCGCAACACGGCGCCGAACCAAACGCTGGCCCCGGCCTTGATCCTCACCTTGCCGATGACGACCGCGGTCTCCGCCACGTAACAGGCACCGGCAGGCGCCATGTCGGGGTTCTGCCCGCGCAAACTGAAGAGAGGCATTCCGGACTCCGTTATCGAAGCAAGGCAGCGCGCTCGTCATGCCGCCGGCACATCGGCCGGGGCCAAGCAATTAGCGGACCACGCGCGGCAAAGACAGCCGCACTGAGGATTTGATCTCAAAAGACCGGCGTTTCACGATAAGTGCCCCACAGCTTCTTGAGGAGGTCGACAATCTCTCCCATTGTCGCCCCGCTCTCAACCGCCTCGATGCTGACCGGCATGATGTTCTGCTTGTCGTCCTTGGCAACCGCAACCAGCCTTTCCATGACCGACTGATATTTTGCCGGGTCGCGCTCGGCGCGAACGCGCCGCGTGCGCGCGATCTGCCGTTTCGCGGTATCCGGATCGTAGGGGTGCGTCTCGATCTCATGCACATCTTCCTCGTCGGCGAACCGATTGACGCCGATCACCGGCTTGTCGCCGGTCTGCTTGCGCAGCGCTGTTTCGTAGGCGAAATCGGCGATCTGTTTCTGAAACCACCCCTCCTCGATCAGCTTGATGGTTCCGCCGTTGGCGTCGACGTAGTCGAGTATTTCGAAGATGCGTTTCTCGTATTCACTGGTCAGGCTCTCCAGGAAATAGCTCCCGCCGAGCGGATCGACGACGTTGGTGACGTTGATCTCTTCGGCTATGATCTGCTGCGTACGCAGCGCCATGCGCATGGCATCCTCGGTCGGGATCGCGAACGCCTCATCGTAACCGTTTGTGTGCAAGGACTGGCAGCCGCCGAGCACGGCGGAGAGCGCCTGCAGGGCCGTGCGCACGATGTTGATCCGGTATTGCGGCTTGGTCAGTGTAGCGGCGGCTGTCTGGCAATGGAAACGCAGCCGCATGGATTCCTGGTTCTGGGCACCGAAGCGCGTCTTCATGATTTTCGCCCAAACGCGGCGCGCGGCGCGGAATTTGGCGATCTCCTCGAAGAAGTCGCCCTGGCTCACGAAGTAAAAGGCCAGGCGCGGGGCGAACTTATCGACATCCATTCCGGTCTTGCGCACCTCTTCCACATAGACGATGCCGTTCGCCAGTGTGAACGCGGCCTCCTGCAGCGGTGACGCGCCGGCCTCGGAGATATGGTAGCCGGAGATGTTAATCGGGTTGTAGCGGCGCATGTTCTCGGCGCAATACGTGATGCAGTCGCGCACGATGCGCACCGACGGCCCGATCGGAAAGCAATACTCCTTCTGCGCCATATACTCCTTGAGAATGTCGGCCTGGATGGTGCCGGACAGCTTATGCAGATCGAGCCCGCGCTTCTTGGCGAGCGCGACATACATGGCGAGCAGGATCCACGCCGACGGATTGATTGTCATCGACACCGAAATATTTTCAAGGTCGATGTCGTCGTACAGCGCTTCCATATCGGCGAGCGTATCGACCGCAACGCCTTCGCGGCCGACCTCGCCGTCGCTCATGGGATGATCGCTGTCGTAGCCCATGAGCGTGGGCATATCGAAGTCGGTGGAAAGGCCGGTCTGGCCTTGCTTGATGAGATATTTGAATCGCTTGTTGGTGTCTTCCCCGGTACCGAAGCCCGCGATCTGGCGCATCGTCCAGTGCCGGCTGCGGTACATGGTCGGATACGGGCCGCGGGTGAACGGATAGCGGCCCGGCAATCCGATATCCTCCAACGGAATGTCGGCGACGTCGGCCGCGGTGTACACGCGCTTTACCGGGATATCGCCGCTGGTGAAGAACTGTTCGCGCCGTTCGGCCTGCTTGCGCAGGAAGGCCGCGACTTCCTTTTGCTCCCAATCGGCGACCTCGCCGCAGACCTTCTCAAGCGATTTTGGATCGAGCATCCGATTCATGACGTGCTCCTTGAGATGTGCGATCGGCCTTTTCGAGAAATTCCACTGCGAGCGAATATGGATCGCTCTCCCGGCGCATCAGGCGGCCGGTGAGCGAACCATCCTCGCCATCGAACACTTCCGCGAAGCGCTGCAGCAGCATTTTTTCGGCGGTCTTGCGCAACCGGAACCCAACGATCGCCTGGCGGCGGCTTCGCCCCGTCGGGCTGTCGAACATCGCTGTTCGATGCCGCTCGATCGCGTCGGTAAGCTCATCGAATCCGATGCCCGTTATGGCGCTTGTCCCTATCACCGGCATGGTCCACAGCGGCTTTTCCGCGACCGGCCCGAGCATCAGCATTTGCTTCAGATCGGTGATGGTGCGGTTGGCATCGCTGCGGTCGCATTTGGAGACCACATGAATATCCGCGATTTCCAAAACCCCGGCCTTGATCGCCTGGATTTCGTCGCCGAGCCCCGGCGGCGTGACCACGATGGTTGTGTGCGAGGCCTTGACGATCTCGACTTCGTCTTGGCCGACGCCGACCGTCTCGATGATGATTGTCTCGAACCCGGCAACGTCGAGAATATCGACGGCGTCGAGCGTGCTATGCGCCATGCCGCCGGTCGCGCCGTGCGTCGCCATGGAGCGGATGAAGACTCCCGGATCGGAGGCCATCTCCGTCATGCGTATGCGGTCACCCAAAATGGCGCCGCCCGAATAAGGGCTGGACGGGTCGATCGCAATTACGCCAACCTTGCCGCTCTTGGCGCGCAGCTTTTCCGTCAATTTTCCGACCAAAGTCGATTTGCCGCTGCCAGGCACGCCGGTGATCCCGATGACGTGGGCGCGCCCCGCGAGCTTGTAGATCTTGCCGAGCGCGGCCCGCGCTTCGGCTTCGCCGTGTTCCGAACGCGAGATCAACCGTGCGATTGCCGCCGGCTCGCCGGCCGCAACGCGAGCCACCAGATCGGAAGAGGAAGCCCTCCCGTTCAAGAACGCACCTTTTCCAGTTGCGCATGCATATCGGCGAAGACCTTGCGGTCATCGATCACCCGGCGCGCCTTGAAATCGGTCCGCGCGATCGTGTTCGGTGCAACGATCTCGACGACGGTTCGCAGCGCCAGCACGTTGCCGAGCTTGCGCTCGACCTCGCCGCGAAAGCCGCCAATGGCGTCGGCGCCTTGGGCGTAAGTCGCGGCATCGGCCTCCACGCGCAGCAGCAGCTCGTCCATGGCCGCTTCCCGGCTGATGATGACGCGATGTTCGCCGCCGTAGTTGGGGAGTTCGTTCAAGGCCGCATCGATTTCGCTCGGACAGACATTCTCGCCGCGGATCGTGAACATATCGTCGATGCGGCCGAAGATACCCTGAGGCAAGCGCGGATAAGTGCGGCCGCAAGGATTCTTGTCGTTGGTCCAGAGCGAGAGATCGCCCGACAGCAGCCGGATCATGGGCTGCGAGGTACGCTCCAGATGGGTGTAGACCGGCGTGCCGCGGGCCCCGTATGGAACGCGCCGCATTGTGTCGGGCGCGCAGACTTCGGTGTAGACGATATCCTGCCAGCACAGCATGCCGGAGGTCTCGGCGCTTCCTGCAAGACCCATCCATGGCGTTACTTCGGCCATGGACCCGCAGTCGATGACGCGGGCTCCGTACATCTCCTCAATCTTGTCGCGAACTCCCGGAATGGACGCGCCGGGCTCACCGGAAAAAAACATGGTTCGCAATCTGAAATCGCGCGGATTGAGGCCTTCGTCTTCGGCGACTTGTGCCAGATGCAGCGCATAGGTGGGCGTGCTGTAAAACGCCGTCGGCTTGAGCAAGTTCAGCCATTGCGCGCAGCGCGCCGTCATGCCGCCCACGCCGGCTCCAAACGGAAAGCACCGCGCGCGCAGCCGTTCCGCACCCGCAAGCGCGCCCCAGCTTCCCATATAGAGCGAGAAAATTGCCGCAATGCAGATGGTGTCGCCGGGCCGCAATCCCATCGCCCACATGACCCGGGCGTGCGCATTGGCGATTGCATGCCAATCGTTGCGGCCGATGGCGAATGTTGTAGGCCGGCCCGTCGTGCCACTGGTGCCGTGAATATGAAAAATCTCGGACTCGGGTACGCACAGGTAGTCACCGAACGGCGGCGAGCGCTCCTGCGCGGCGCGCAAGTCCCGCTTGTCGATGACGGGCACTTTCGATTCAAAATCTTCCAGAGACTTCAGCTGCGAAGGATGAAATCCGGCCTCGTCCCATTTGCGTCGGTAGAATGGCGCGCGCTCGTACGCATAGGCGCAGATCTCCTTCAGGCGCTGGAGAATAAACTCCTCGCGATCGGCCACCGGCATGGTTTCGCGATCAGCAAACCAATAGCGGCTCGAGCCGTCCGGAAGGTAATCCTCATCATAGAGGGGCGGAAACGACCAAGATTCCATATCCGTCAACGCTCTCCGCGTTGCGCGACCAGTTCGCGCAAGCGGCTTACGACTTTTTCAGGCGGCGTATCCTGCAGCAGGACTTCGCTGACACCCATCTTCTTTAAGGCAACGACGTCCTCGTCGGGCATGACGCCACCGGCGACGACGATCATGTCGTCAACGCCCTCCGCCTTGAGGCGTGCAAAAATTTTCGGAAATACCGTCATCTGCACGCCGGAGAGCAGGCTGACGCCAAGGATGTCGGCGTCTTCCTGGATAGCGGCGGTGACGACTTCGTCAGGAGTGCGGTGCAGGCCGGTATAGATCACGTCCATGCCGGCATCGCGCAGCGCGCGGGCGACGATCTTCACCCCACGGTCGTGGCCGTCGAGGCCAACCTTGGCCAGCAATACGCGAATCGGCGCCGCCACGGCGTGCCTCCCAATATTTTATCGCTTTGCACCCCTATAGCGTATTTCGGCGGCCGACTCACGCTGCCGGCCGCGCCGCCGCTATTTGACCTTAAGCTTCAGCAGCGCATCGGCGTTGCCGTGCGCGAGCTTGGCCATGTCGGCAGGCGCGAGCGCGATGCGCTCGAGGAACTCGCGGCCCATCGCATCGGGCGAGTAGGGATAGTCGACCGAGAACATGATGCGATCGATCCCGAAGGTCAGCAGTGCTGCAAGGAATGGCGGCTCGTCAAAAATGCCGCTGGTCGTAATCCAGACCTGGTCGAGAATGGTGCGGCTAATCGGCCGCGTCAGGTGACCGCTGTCGAGCGCGAAAACCTTATCGGCGCGCGCCAGCATCATCGGCAGCATTTCGCCCATGTGGCCGATGATGAGCTTGAGCCGCGGATGCCGGTCGAGCGTGCCGGCGACGACCATACGCAGCACATGCACGGCGGTCTCCGAGTGCCAGCCCCAGCCGGCGGTCTCAAGAACGCGGCCGGGTCCGGCCGGCAGGTCGGAGAAATAAGCCTGCCGCACCGGTTCGGGCGGGATGTGCGGGTGAATGTAAATGGGCACGTCGAGCTGTTCGGACGCGGCGAGCACAGGCTGAAAGCTTGAATGATCGAGGAAACGCCCTTCGGTGGTGCCGTGAACCATGGCGCCGACGAAGCCCAGTTGCTTGACGGCGCGGGTAAATTCGACCGCGGCGGCGTCGGGGCTTTGCAGCGGCAGCGCGGCGAAGCCGGCGAAGCGGCCGGGATGGCTCGCGATCGCCTTCGCCAGGAAATCATTGGTCTCCCGCGCCATATCGACGCCGGCTTGGCCCGACACGAGATCGGGGCCAGGGCCGCTGTTCGAGAGCACCTGCACTGAAATGCCGGCATCGTCCATGGACTTGAGGCGCTTCGCGCCGATCTCGGGCAGCAGCTCGAGCGGATTGGGCACATCCTTGGGCAACGTTCTCGGCCGGTAGCCACGGTGGCTCAGCACATCCTTGTCGATGCGACTGGCGATGGAAGGGACCGAGAAGTGCTCCTCGAGTGCGACCGTACGCATGGGCGATTTTCTCCACTTGCATTTGCTTTATGGCGCCGTTGTTGCACCCCTGATGCACCTGAGCAAGCGTGCGCCGAGGGCCCTGCCCTGCGCTGGATGCCGCGCCGAAATCGCCGATCCAAGGTAATAAAAAAGCGGCGCCGTGTTTGGCGGCGCCGCTCACTTGTTTGCCAATGCTGCAAGAGGCCCCGCTGACGTAACCTCAAGCCGCCAGCGGAAGGTCGTGCGACTCGTCCTTCGGCGGCACGACCCGACGTGACCGGATCAGAGCGGCGCGGTCCGCGTAAGAACGGCGGCGCACGACCTGGCTGAGGCGCTGCACGACAGCCGGCGCCAGCACCTCCGGTGCGGGCTGCGCGGGCTTGCGGATGGGCTGAGCCAGCGCCGCAACCTGCAGCAGCCGAGCAGTCGCCGCGCACCACAAGCGCTTCGCCATACCGGCGAGGCTTCGCGCCCATGACACCACGGGCGGCAGCCGGAAACCGGACAGTAAGAACGCGAGCAGCACAAACGCGCCGGCGATCAGAGCAATAAGGTCGAAGGTCGGCGAACTCGGACCGAGATCAGCATTTTGATTGCTCGGCTGCGCGTCCTCAATCTGCGGCTTTGTCACCACGCTTGCCTGCCAGCGGTCGCTGAATACCGCGTTGGCCGCGTCGCGAACCGGAACGGTGAGGACAGTCCGGATGACCGGAGCCTGCCTGGTCGTGGCCGCGATCTTCGCGGGGTTTGGCTCGACCGTGCCGGCGAAGCGATTGTCAGAATGATCGCGATGCAGGACGACCATCTGATTGTCGTCGAGGCTCGCGAGCGCCCGCTCATCAACTTTGCCGCTGTCGAGAATGCTCACAATGGCGCCTTCCGGCAGCAGCGCGTCGGTCGGCAGCTTGGCCAAATAGCTGCGATAGACCCAGGCTCCGTCCTTGTCGACGGTAGCGGTGTAGATCGCGGCATCGCTCTCATGAACGGAGTTGCCGGAGCCGAAATCCCTAGCCGGCGCCTGCTCGGCCGCCGTCAGGAACTGCCGCAATTGCCGGATTTTCGGCAAGTGCGCCGGCTTGGCGCCGGAGAAGGCGACGGCTTCCGTCGCGTAGGCGCGCAGCAGCTTCGGCCACATCTGCGCGAACAGATCGTGCGAACGATAGATGTCCGCGCCTTCGATCTGCCCGTTGATGACGAAGATGGCGCCGACGAACTTGCCGTTCGCGCCCTTGGCCTCCAGGGCATGCACAAACGGCTGTTGGGCCTTGGCCAGCTGCGGATTTTGCAGGGACAGCGGCAGGCTGTTCCTCCAGCCCGCGTGCCGGTCGGCCAGCAACGCGTTGGCCCTCAGGTCCTCGTCTTCGTTCCAGGAAGCCGGCGTCTCCGGCTCCAACGGTACGCCAAGCTTCTGGCCGAGCGCCGCGCGGAGCGAATCCATGCTCCACCAGATTCCCAACTGCCGCACATCTCTGGAGAACATTTGCGGCGCAGCGGCCTCCGAATTCGCGGCCAAGGCCGTCACCCTCGCGGTGCGCCAGGGAAACAGGGCTGCGGGCGCCGAGAACTGCTCGGCGCTTTCGCCCACGCGCGCCACCGAACGGAACGGGTCAACGCAAAGCGTATCGATCGAAATGCGGCCCGGGCCCGGAGGCAGCAGGAAGGTTCTGGCGACCACCTGATCCTGCAGGCCGCCGGCGACGAGTCCGCCAAGCTGCAGGAAGATGCTCTGGCCGGACAGATTTTCCAGAGCCACCGGACCGTTGACTTGAATCTTGTGCCCGGCCGCATCCGTGGACCAATTCGCGCGCTGCTGATAGACCTTGACCGCGCCCTGCGCCACGGCCTCGTCGAGCGACATGATCGACGACCCGCCCGGACCGCCCGGTCCATTACCCTCGACAAAATACACAGACAGATTGCCCCCGCTGGCGGGTTTAGAGATTTGAAAATCGAAAGCAAAAGCGTGGGTCGGTCCACCGGCAATGACAGCGGAGAGCAACGCGCCCGCCAGTGCGACCGTCGACCAACGACTCATGACGTCCTCCTGATTTGCTGCATTGTTGGCGCATGCTGCGGCGAAGTGCGCCGCCGATGGCCAAACGCCAATCCGCAGCCGGCCCGCCAAACGCGGACCGCCGCGACTGCTCTGGAGGCCTAATGCAAAAATGTGGCGGACCAATCGCACAATAGCGGCAAAAACAGTAAAGCAGCGAATGATTGCGAACTTTTCTGAATGTCTTGCGAGACGGATGCACGGCGCCGCATTATTGCGAGCGTAGGGGCGGGGTCTTAGACCCGCCCCTACCGCGCTTTGGGCAAGGCGTTACTTTCCGAAGCTGCGCTTTTCCTCCTCGGAGTACTGCATCGGCGCGGCGTGGCCGGCGTAGGCGCGCCGCTTGCCGGCCGTTGCGCTCATGGCGGCGCCCAATCTAGCCGCGCCTACGGTTATGCTTTGGGCCGCCACGTTGCCGTAGGCCTCCGCCTGCGCGGCGTTGTCGAAGTTGGCGCCGAGGAAAATCACCTGCCAGTTCTTGGCGCGGCAATCGTCGAGCAGCGCCTTCGCGGCCTTGTGGCTGTATTCCCGGCTCGCGTTCTCCAGGCCGTCGGTCATGATGATGAGCGCGAGCTTGTCGTATGGCGTGCCGTTAAAGCCGGCTTTGGCCAGCGTGACGATGCGGCCGATGGCGTCGTTAAGTGGCGTCATGCCACGCGGAGTCGCGTCTTCGGTGGACACCGGCTGCCAGGTCGAAGGGACGATGCGGTCGCGGATGATCTCGAACTTGAATTGTTCGCCGTCCTTGTCGAACGTCGCCAGAGTGACGCCGGTGTCGATCTGGTCTTCGGCCAGTTTCGTCACATAGGCATTCACCGAGTGCAGCGCCTCGCTCCACAGCACCTGCATGGAGCCGGAGCGGTCGAGTAGAATGAAATCGTGTTGCATGCGTGATCCTTTACGGGGAGTTGCACAACGCCGTGCGCTGCATCAACTCGCGACGTTCGCGATTTGGGTACGCAGGTATGGCTATGCAAGGAACAAACGCGGGCAATGCGGCGGGCAAAATGCGAAGAAAAATGAAGAAAGCTGAACTTTAGCCGCCACGGGGACGAACCAGCCGCTTGATCTAGCTGGTCTTTCGGATCGGCCGGTCAGACGGATTCAGGCTTGAATAAGACATCTGTGGCAAACTCGACGGTCCGGGCCCTCGCCGGCAGGAGCGCCACCATGTTCGGAAGTCTGTTTCCGCAGAATAAGGATCGCGCCCCGCTACGCACTTTTTATCGGCCATATCGGAATCCAGGGATCAATCAATTCTACAATCTTCTGTTTTGCGATGATTTTGCGCTATTCGCGGGGGGCGAACTTGCCGGGCCGTTGGCGGCGGTCCTGTCGGACGCGCCCGACCGCGAGACGCTGGAGACGATCGGCAACGATCTGGACGCGGAAAGCCGCCTTCGCGTTCTCGCCTTCAGGCGCCTGCGCGCCATGAAAGTCTCGGTGCCGCGCAAGCGCCTACTCGGCGTTATCATCGAGTGGCCGCAAAAGGACGGGCTCGACGTGCTGGCGGCGTTTCCCGACGGGCGTCTGCGCTACATCAATCACAACGAGAAGCTCGCAATCCTGGAGTCGACGCCGCCGGACTTTGTTGAGAAGGCCGATGAGCTCCTGCGCGCTTCACAGTTCATCGTCAACAGTTATGGTCCATCGGACATGCCGCGCCTGCCGCCGCCCACCGGCGATCTGATCCGCATGAATTTCCTCGTCTCCGACGGTCTTTATTTCGGGCAAGGCAGCTACAGCGCCTTGATGGCGGATCGGTTCGCGCCGCCGGTCATCCAAGCGACGGCCGACCTGCTGCGGGTGCTCATCGGCACCGCGTTCGCGAATAGAAAGAACCGCGTGCTGCATTAGTCGGCGTTCAGAAGTCCGCACCACTAATGCCGACGAGGATGCTCCGGGCGCCGTTACGTTAAAATTACGACGCGTTCCGCGCGCCGATGAAGCCAACCAGCAGCCTCGGCTGCTCCCCAGCCAACCGATACTGCACCGACTTTAAAAAAATCTCGTTACCGGCCGCCTCGATGGTGCAAGCCGTGCGCATTTGTGACACAATTATCACAACGAAATGTAGTTTTGGCGACAGGAGCGGCGCAGCCCATGAGCTTGGCATGGCAGGCCCGGTCAGGTTCTCTGGCTTGGTCGAATCCCCTGGTCTGGTGGTGGACTCTGCTGACCCTTGTCAGCGGCGCAAACATTGCGATTTGGTCCCTGCTGTACCACCAGTTCCATCAACGGCCGACCGTCAGCTTCGAGGGCGCGTCCGATATCGGGCTCATGCTCTTCCTCAGCGGAGCCTATGTTTTCGGCTGCGCATTCAGATCGTTCCTTCCGCGCGCGGACGTTCAACGGATCTGCTTGTTCGACACGTGGCTGTCGAGCGTCGTCATCGGGCGTTTGGTCGCCACCATCGCCGAGATCTGCTTCGCGGCGCAGTGGGTCATTGTCTTGCACCAGCTCGGTACGATGACGGGAGCGGATACCGCCTTGAACATTGCGTGGCTGATCATACCGCTGATTGTCATCGCGGAATGTTTTTCATGGTATGCAGTACTCACCACCAACTACTTGGGCAGCGCCGTCGAAAATTCGATATGGGCGGCAACTTTCTTCGCAATCGGAATTGGCCTCTGCCGTTTGCTCTTGGATTTTGAAGGTCCGAGTCGCATCGTCCTCGCCATCGCGATCATCGGCATTGCAGGCTATCTCATTTTTCTCGTGAGATTCGATGTCCCGATGTACCTGAGCCGTTGGCAGGACGAGGCCGCTCATGGCGGCAAGTTCCTGAGACCTTTTGAAGGCCTGCGTGACGCGAGCACACGTTGGATCGTGACGCGAGACTTTGCCAAGTGGAAGGACGAGATTGCCTGGATGTCGCTTTATTTCAGCGCGGCGGTCTGGGCGAGCCTCGCGCTCTGCGTCTTTTACGCGCTCGACAACCATCTTATGCACTGCCGTACCGACGCGACAATCATAAGCTGTCTCACTGACGGCGCCGGCAGTCATTAGCAGGCAGCATTCGATACTGCCTCGGAATTTCACTCAGTTGCGCGCCGCATAGCCAATTGCGTCGGCGGGCCGTCGCGATCAGTCCACGTCGAGCGGTTCGGTTCCTATAGGCTTGCCGCCGGCATCGAGCGTAATTTTCTCCACGCGCGCTTCCGCCTGGCGCAAAAGATCCTCGCAGCGCTTCTTGAGCGCCTCGCCGCGCTCGTAGATCGCGACCGATTCCTCAAGCGGCACTTTTCCCTCTTCGAGCCGCTTGACGATCGATTCTAATTCCTCGATCGCGCGTTCGAAGGGAAGCTGTACGATATCGCTGTTGTTCTTGTCCTTCTGGGCCATTGTCCGTTCCGATTCGGCGACATCATACCGTCAGCCGTGCATCAGCGCGAGAACGTGCGCAGCAGCCGAATTGCCCAGACCTTGCAAATCGTAGCCGCCTTCGAGCAGCGACACGATGCGCCCGTCGGCATATTGGTCGGCGACATCCATGATCTTTTGCGTCGCCCAGGCGAAATCCTCTTCTTCCAGATTGATGCTGGCGAGCGGATCGCGGTAGTGCGCGTCGAACCCGGCGGAAATGACGATCAGGTCCGGGCGGAAATCGCGCAACCGGGGAAGAATGCGGCTCTCGAAGGCGGCGCGGAAAGCCTCGCCATCGTCGCCGGGCCGAAGCGGTGCGTTGACGATGGTGTTGTGTTCGCCGGACTCGCCGACCGCCCCGGTGCCGGGAAACAGCGGCATCTGATGGGTCGAGCAATACATGACCGACTTGTCGGCCCAAAAAATCTCCTGCGAGCCATTCCCGTGATGAACGTCGAAATCGACAATCGCCGCACGCGCAATGCCATGCTGCTTCTGCGCGTAGCGCGCCGCGATGGCTGCATTGTCGAACAGGCAAAAGCCCATCGGCCGCATGGTCTCGGCGTGGTGGCCGGGCGGGCGCGTGGCGACGAAGGCGTTTGTAGCCTTCTTCGTCATCACCTCGTCGACCGCGTGCACGGCGCCGCCGACCGCCCGCAGCGCCGCCTCGAAAGTGCCGGGCGACATCGAGGTGTCGGCATCGAGCTGCACCAAACCTTCCTGCGGAGTCGCGTTGCGAACCTCCACGATGTAGTCCATCGGGTGGCACAACGCGATAACTTCGAGCTTTGCCGCAGGCGCCCGCACGCGCTCCAGCGCCTGGAATTTCTCCGCTTCGAGGGCCTGCTCTACCGCGCGCAGGCGGTCGGGCCGTTCAGGATGACCGGCCGGCGTCAAATGCTCGAGGCACGCCGGATGGGTAATCAGCAGAGTGGACATGACCCACACTTAAGACGCCGCGCGCGGCCAGGGAAGATGGACGGCGGCCTTTTCCCGCGCGGCCGGAGAAAATCGGCCGGGTCAGTCAAGTCAGGACCGTGATCAGGACGAGGCTTAACGTCGCGATGAACAGGGCGGCGAGGACGGTCAATGCCATCGGCCGAATACCCTGATGCCGCAAATCGCGCACGCTCGTCTCGAGCCCGATGGCGCCGAGCGACATGGTGAGCAGAAACGTGGTGACCTGCCCGACGACGCCGCGCCAATGGCTGGGAATCATGACCACGCTGTTGAGCGCAACAAGCGCAATGAAACCGACCATGAAAAGGGGAAAGATTTGTTGCCAGCGAAACGACGCTGCCGCCGCATCGCCTTCGCGGCGGAACCGAAGCCAACCGAGCGTCAGGACAAGCGGCGCCAGCAGCGCCACGCGGGCCAGCTTGACCGGAACGGCGATTTGGCCTGCCGATGGATCGACCTGAAACGCGGCGGCGACGACCTGCGCCACTTCGTGGATGGACGAGCCGGCCCACAGCGAATAAGTGCGCAGATCGAGATGAAGGACGCCGTACAACAGCGGATAGACAATCATCCAGACCGTTCCCATCAGACTCACGGCGGCGACCGCGTAGCCGACGTCCTGGTCGCGGGCTTTGGTCACCGCATTGGTCGCGATGACCGCGGACGCACCGCACACGGACGTGCCCGCGGCGATGAGTTCGGCAAGGCGGTGTTCGACGCCCAGCATGCGGCCGAGCCATTTCGTGAACAGAAAAGTCGCGATGAAAACCGCAAGGACCACGAGCAGGGTGACGCCGCCCAGTTCCGCGAGCTCGTGGATGGTGAGTTGGAGTCCGAGCAGGCCCACGGCGAATCGAAGAAGGCTCTTCGCCGCAAATCGGTTTCCGGGCGCCATGACCGGAAGGCTGCCGCTCAGCGCCGAGACCGTGATGCCCACGACAAAAGCGACCACCATCGGGCTGATCGCGGCCAAGCCGGGCAGGAAGCGAATGCTGAACGCCGTTGCCGCGATGGCGGCGCACAACGCAAGTCCGGGAATATAACTCAGCGCGACGCGCCAAGGCGTCGCTTTTGCCTGTGTGGCGGCGCCGGAACTGGGCGGCCCCTTCTTCTCCGGAATCTTCTCGGCAAGATTCACCAGCAGCCCCTGTTTCTCTCCCGGTCGTGAATGCGAAAGAAGCGCGCTAGTGTCAATTGATTGCAAATGCGCAAGGTGCGGACCAGACCAGCGGATCAGACCGGCGCCAGCGCCGCGTCGCCGCCGAGAACGCCGGGCCCGCCTTCGACGATGGAGCGTTCGAGCGCGCTGGCCTGCACGGCCGAATTCTCGGCAAAGAAGCGTGCCAGAGCGATTCGGGGCGCTGCCTCCGTGCCGACGCGCAGCGCCGACAGCGCCTGCTGCGCCAACAGGCAGCCGCCGGTCGCAAGCCCGAACAGCCGCAAATAAGGCGTCGCACCGGCCAATGCCGCGTCGGCGTCCTTATCGAGGCGACCGAGCAGCCACTCCGTGGCGCGCGCCAGGCTTTCGACCGCTTCCTCAAGCCGCACCGGCGTCCAGCCGAACGCCGGATCGTTGTTGGCTTCCACCGCCTCGACGATGCCGCGCAATTCCTTGATCATCGCTGCGACCGCCGCGCCGCCGGACAGCGGCAGCTTCCGCGTAACCAAATCGATCGCCTGGATGCCGTTGGTGCCTTCGTAGATCGGGGTGATGCGTGCGTCGCGATAAAACTGCGCCGCGCCGGTCTCTTCGATGAAGCCCATGCCGCCATGCACCTGCACGCCGAGCGAAGCGACCTCGATGCCGATGTCGGTGGAAAACGCCTTGGCGACCGGCGTGAGCAGAGAAGCGCGCTCATGGGCGGCCTTTCTCACCGCGGCGTCTTTGCTGCGCTCGGAACGATCAAGCGCGATGGCGGTCGCGTAACAGATGGCGCGCGCCGCGCCGGTGAGCGCACGCATGGAGAGCAGAGTCCGCCGCACGTCCGGATGGGCGATGATCGGCGCCGATTCCGTTGCCTTCATGCCGGCGGTGCGGCCTTGCCGGCGCTCGCGCGCGTAGGCCAGCGCTTGCTGTGTGGCAGTTTCGGCCATGCCGACGCCCTGCAAGCCGACCGCGAGCCGCGCGCGATTCATCATGGTGAACATGCTGGCCATGCCGGCGTTCTCCTCACCGACAAGGTAGCCGACCGCGCCGTCGCGGTCGCCAAGGATCATGGTGCACGTCGGCGAGCCATGGATGCCGAGCTTATGTTCGACCGAATGGGCGCGAATGTCGTTGCGGGCGCCGAGCGAGCCGTCGGGATTGAGCAAAAATTTCGGCACCAGAAACAGCGAAATGCCGCGCGTGCCCGGCGGCGCATCGGGCAGCCGGGCGAGCACGAAATGAATGATGTTATCGGTGAGATCATGCTCACCGTAGGTGATGAAGATCTTTTGTCCTTTGAGGCGGTAGGTGCCGTCGCCTGCGCGCTCAGCGCGCGTGCGTAGCGCGCCGACATCGGAACCGGCCTGTGGCTCGGTGAGCTGCATCGTGCCCGTCCACTCGCCGGACACCAGCTTTTTCAGATACGTGCGTTTGAGTGCATCGGAACCGTGCGCATGAAGGGCGTCAACGGCCGCAATGGTCAACAGCGGACCGAGGGAGAACGCCAGGGCGGCGGCGTTCCACATTTCCAGGCACGCCATATTGAGCGTCTGCGGCAGGGCTTGTCCGCCCCATTCGGCGGGTCCCGCGACGGCGTTCCAGCCACCTTCGCGCCAGCCGTTATAAGCCTCCTTCCAACCGGGCGCCGTGGTCACAACGCCGTCTTTGAACTGCGTACCGTACGTGTCACCGACGCGGTTGAGCGGCGCGAGCACCTCGCCGGCGAAGCGGCCGGCTTCCACCAGCACCGCATCGACGTCGTCCATGGTGAGGTCGCCGAACAGGCCTTCGTCGATCGCCGTGGGAAGACCGGCGGCGTATTTGAGGGCAAAGCCGATGTCGGCGAGAGGGGCGCGATAGGTCACCGGCGGCCTCCGTAATTGTCAACCGTGTGCACGTTCGGCGGCGGCGGAACGTCATCGGGCAGAAAGAAATCTTGCGACAATTCCTGCGTCGGGTCCACCCTGTAGCGATCGAAATCGGTGACGCCGCGCTGCGCCAGAAACGTATCGTCGATGAGAAACTGGCCGGTGAGTTCGCGCGCAGGGGTGGTGAAGATCGCATAAGCCGCGTCGGCCACGATCTCCGGCTTGCGCGCCTGGCGCATCCGCTCCTCGCCGCCGAGCAGATTCTGAATGGCGGCGGTGGCGATGACGGTGCGCGGCCACAGCGCGTTGACCGCCACGCCTTTGTCCCGCAGCTCGCCAGCAAGACCAAGAACCACGAGACTCATGCCGAACTTGGCCATGCTGTAGGCGGTGTGCGGCGCGAACCATTTCTCGTTCATGTCGAGCGGTGGCGAGATCATGAGAATGTGTGGATTGCCGGCCTTCTCCAGATACGGAATCGCCCATTTGGAGACTACGAACGTGCCACGTGCGTTGATCTGATGCATGAGATCGAAGCGCTTCATATCGGTGTCGGCGACGCTCGTGAGCGAAATGGCGCTGGCATTGTTGACGACGATGTCGATGCCGCCGAACTTTTGCGCCGTTGCGTCGAGCGCGTTCTTGACAATCGCTTCGTCGCGGACGTCGACCACAAGCGGCAGTGTCTTGCCGCCGGCGCGTTCAACGTCCTCGGCGGCCGTATAGATCGTACCGGCCAACTTCGGATGCGGTTGCGCGGTCTTGGCCGCGATCGCGATGTTGGCGCCGTCGCGGGCGGCACGTAGGCCGATGGCGAGCCCGATGCCGCGCGAGGCGCCGGTGATGAACAATGTCTTTCCGGCAAGCGACATTGCCGGCCTCACTTCCTGCGGCCGAGGAAGGCGGTGAACGCGGCGCGCGCTTCGTCGGATTGCAGCCGTTCGCGAAACAGCATGGTTTCCGTATCGATCCGCTCGACCACATCGTCAAGCTCGCCGCGCAACAGCCGCCGCGACACCGCGATGGCGCCGGGCGGCAACGCCGCGATATCTTGCGCCGCCTTGCGCGCAACATCATCCACGGCAGCGGGATCGACCACTTCGTTCACGAGGCCCGCCTCCTTCGCGGCTTGCGCCGAGAGCGGACGCCCCATGACCAGCAGCGAAAAGGCGCGCGCGTGGCCCATGCGCATCGGCGCCAGCAGACTCGATCCGGCTTCGGGAATGAGCCCGAGCCGGCTGAACGGCGTCGCAAACGTAGCGTCGGCGCTGGCGACGACGTAATCGCAATGCAGCAGCATGGTGGTGCCGATGCCAACCGCGAGACCGCCGACCGCGGCGACCAGCGGTTTTTGATTGCGGGCGAGCGCATGGAGAAATTCCACGGTCTTCGGCCGCAGGCCGCCGCTTTGCGCCGATTCGAGGAATTCGGCGATATCGGCACCGGCAGAGAACGCGTTGGGCCCGCCGGTGATCATGACGCAACGGATCGCCTCGCTCGCAGCGGCCTCGCGCAGCGCGGCCGTCATCGCCTCATACATCGGCTGGGTCAGCGCGTTCTTCTTCTCTGGACGGTTCATACGAATGACCCGCACGGCGGCGTCATCGGTTACCACGACTTGATCGGTCATATTGCCCCTGTTTTCGTTCCCGCCCGTTTTTGGACGCCAGACGGGAAGAGCGGATTGGCCGCGAGCACCGAGATTATCGCTGCGAGACTATCATAAAGTGCACGTCCCAAGATGCACGGCGGGCGTCGATGGCCGCAGCACGCTCCGCACATTGATCCCCCCGACGGCCGTCGCTATGGTGCGGCCGCCGTCAGTCCGGCGGCGCTTTGGGGCGTAGCCAAGTGGTAAGGCAGCGGATTTTGATTCCGCCATTCCCAGGTTCGAATCCTGGCGCCCCAGCCAACGTTTCTCTTACAAAATCAAATACTTAGAGATTTGGAAGTTGCCCTTTTGTTCGATTTTCATGTTGCGTCATGTTGCGAAAAATTTCCAAGTAATTTCAACGGCTCCCAATGACTGACAAAAACTCCACGCAACATAGACGCAACATGAGATCGCGCTGGCGCTTTGATCACCAGCATAAAAGTCACAGCAGATAACCATCGAGCTTCAGATGGAACAGCCGGTAAACGCTTTTGATCTTTCACCCCAGCAACAGGAAACGACGTCCCTGTTGCAACGGCTCCTCGGCAACGCGATCGCAAATCGCTATGTCGATTTCTCGCGTTTGGCTGCTGGCGCCTTTGCCCTCAACGTTTCGAGGCCCATTGCCGCTCACGCGCTGCGAGAGCTTGATTCTATGTTGCGCTCCGCCCTCGAAGTCCCGATGCAAGCAAGGGCTTTGCAAACGGAGCGCGATGTGACGCGAATTGCACGTGCGCGCGAGAAATTGCTCCTCCTCGGATTCGACGATCAGACACTCAGACGTGCCACTGATGCGCTCGCACCTCGATTGAACCACAAAGAGCAAATACGGCAGATCGTATCTCGGCTCGGCCTAGCGCCGGATGGAGACATAGCTAATCTTTGGACGTCATTGACCGAGAGCTTCGGCCGAGCGCACGAGCGGTCGTTTCACAGGTCATTGAAAGTCGACGCGGATTTTTGCGAACGATATCAACGTCCGTTCGATACCGTTATCCGTGCCGTTGCTGTCGCGCTGCAAGGTCGCTATGTGGCCCTCATTCGCCGTGTAGAGCACCTGGTCTCCATGCCTGATCGCAAACAGGCGGCCAAACTGTTTGCAAGCGAAATTCCTGGAGCTTTGCCCCTGCAACGGCACTTCTTCGAGCGACTTCAGAACGCCGACTGGTTGCCGCATCTCGCCAAGCAGGGCTTGCTTGCCGAGCCGCTTGTCGGGCCCGACGAGGCGCCCGGCACAATGTACTTTCGGCAATGGCCAGCGGGAGATTACCTCTCGCGCATGGCTCAGTCGCCCGACTCTGCCACACGGAACACCGTCGCTGACACCCTGCGCAAAGTGGGTTCATCAACACACCCCGACGTTCAATATAACGGCCTCGAAATCCTGGCAGCCCTTCCGCCGCAGGAATCGGCGCCTATGGTCGACCTCGCTGAATTCTGGCTAGGCCCAGGCGCGCGGTACTGGCCGACGAAGGTACCGGAAACGCTCGTCAAGAAATTTGCTGACGGAGGGCAACCTGATGCAGCCCTCCGCGTCGCACACGCTCTTCTGCAGATTTGGGAGCACAATGGACGTCTGGTAACGCATTACAATCATCAGATGTATGAGTATTTCCTGCCGTCGCTCGTAGCCCCTCTAGCAGCGAGTTGCGGTCAAGGCGCCGTTCGGCTTTTCGCTGATCTTCTCCAGGAAGCGGCACGTATCACTGGAAAAGCTGACTCTGGCCATTATTCGATGCGCCCTATCGGCGACGATGGCATGGCTCGGCACGACATCTACGAGGCTCTCCTCAGCGCCGTCAGACAATCCGCAGAAGCCCTGATCCGCGCAGATCCGACCTCTATGTCTGCCGTCATCCACTTGCTGGCCGGGTATCAATCAAAGATTTTCACGCGTCTCTCACTTTATCTTCTTGCGTGCAACCCCGGGGTTGCGCCTGATTTGGCGTCAGCGTACATGACAAATGATTTGCTGATCGAGGCAACTTGGTGCCGTGAAGAGTATGCGAGGCTCGCGTTGACCTGGTTTCCGTCACTACAGCACGACGATCAGACCGCGATACTTGCGCTCATCGACGCGCTGCCGCACAAAAAGCTCCAGATTTATAGGGCGAGGTTCGAAGAGCAACAGAAACGAGCGCCGGATGCCGAAGACGAGCGAAGGTTTCGCGCCGTAACATTTCGCGATGCCGTTTGGAGATGGCGCTCCGTACTACCTACCGCTCGCCAATTGGAGCTCGACCGAACCGTTGAAGAGCTTGGCGATCCTGACGCATGGAGACAACAATTCTTCCCGCGCGAGGAGAGTCCTTTGCAGGGAACCGATTTCGCGTCACGGCCGATTTCCGAGATCGTCGCGTTCTTGAAAACCTGGCGACCGGAAGCCGGCGGGTCGCATCACACCGTTACGGCCCTCGCCCAGGAATTGCGAATGGCGGCGACCAATAACTACGAGGCGTTTGCTGCGGCAGCCGCCGAATTCACCGAGCTTAAGCCTATCTATGTTCGTCAGCTTCTGGAGGGCCTCGCGAACGCCACGAACAACCGCCGCAAGTTCGAATGGGGAGGTGTCTTAGAACTGACCGCGACAGCCTTCGCACGACGCGGCGAATCGATCGACCCTGCTGCACTTTTCGATGGCGAAGATCACGATTGGGGCTGGACCTGCGTTCGCGCCGCGGAATTGCTCTCAGCCGGCTTGCGCGAGGGTGCCCAAGGCATCGCATTCGAGCACACTGACCGGGTTCGTGCGCTCATCAGCGCGCTTATTCCCATTGCTGCCGCGGAGCCTGAAATCGAGGATTTCGAGCAACGATACCACCGTGAGCCCTACTTTGCCGCGCATGCCGGAGGCTCCATACGCGAGGCGGTTTTTCCAGTGTGTAAAGGGACTCATTTCTCGTGTGCCATGAAATTAGACCCATGTGCCAGGCCATGACTGTGCAGAATTGCTCAACTCAGGGGGGCTGCGAATTATCAAAGTGCACGCATATGCCATGCTATCGGGAACAATACGTTGACGAGGCCGTTACTCTAGACCCGACAAACAATGAGGATACGTCAATGGATAAAGATCGCATCAAAGGTTCGGCAGAGCAGGCCAAGGGCGCCGCTAAAGAAACTGCCGGTAAGATCTTCGGCGAAAAGAAGCTGGAGACTGAGGGCAAGGCCGACAAGGCCGCCGGCAAGATCCAAAACGCGGTCGGCGGATTGAAGGACGCGCTGCGTGGCAAGTAAGGCCAATACCGTCAACTAGAGGCATCCGATGGAACTAATCCTGATTATCATGGTACTATTTTTGCTGTTCGGCGGCGGCGGATACTTGGGTCGCAGCCGAGGCTTTTGGTGATTGAATGCGTTTCTGCGTCCGGATCGTCGTCGTCGAGGGGACTAAAACCACGATGCCGGCCATTATGTGGCACCGGTGGAAAGCTGAAGCACGACACGACAACAACGCGGATGCTTCGAGATACTCGTCCTATTATAAGTTGTTGGGGATATCAAACGGCGCCAACGAAGCGCGTGAGTTTCAGAAGCTTGAACGAAGCTTCACCGAACTAGCGGCTTATGCGCAATGGATAGCCGACTATCGCCATCGCGCTGCGCCATGGCAGATATTGGCCCTGATCGACAGATATTGCGTCGGAAGCAAATGTCGGCTCTCAGGGTGAACTGCGGAAATGGTTGAAGCTCGTTCAAAGGCCCGCTAATGAGCCTTGGCGGACCTCAAGCGTCGGAAGTTATCTCGGTCTTTTGCTCGCATCTTGTTTCCTGATCTCAGGCTTGTCGTACAAGATGACGTTCAACAGCGAGTTACGAATTTCCAGCTTTCCATTGTATTCGATATAGCCCAATTTGCGGAACTTGTTCATGAAAAAGCTCACGCGCGATCGCGTCGTGCCAATCATCTCCGCCAGGGTTTCCTGACTAAATTTCCCGATGATCGGCTCGGTAGCGGCTTCTTTGCCGAAATTCGCCAGAAGCAGAAGGACCCGTGCCAACCGCTTCTCGCTTGAATTGAATAATTGATCGATGAGGTCCTCTTCAATTCGACTGTTCCGACTCAATAAATCCGCCATAAACAATTCGGAAAATTCCGGCTCATCATGCAAAGTAGCAATCATTCCTGCTTTGGGAATGCGCGTAACCAGGGATTGCTCGATCGCCGCAGCTGTCGTGACTCGCAGCAGATGGCCGTTGAGACATCCTTCGCCAAAAAAGTGTCTCCGTTCCAGAATTCCTACGACTGCTTCCCTGCCCCGATCGGAAACGACGGTGAGCTTGATCTTACCCTTCTGGATGTAAAAAACCGCGTCCGCAACGTCACCCTGCGAAAATACAATCTGATCCTTCCGATATTCCGATATTGATTTTCCACCACCCACTTTGGCGAGAAATATTTTGGGATCGAAGGGGAGCTTCCGTTTGCGGGTCACGGCTCGCCCCCGTTTGCGTCCCGGAGCACCCTGTCGCGGAGCCGCTTGGAGTCGTGCTCGCCGCACCGCGCAAGCTCAATGATTCTCACTGCGATGGCTTCCCTGGCCCGCACGTCCTCGCCCACCTTGAGGGCTTGGCAGACTTCGTCGAAAGCTACGGACATGGCATGCGTCGCTTCCGGCTCGAACGCGGATTGGTCTCTTAGAAACGGGATAATATTTGCCACGACTCGCGTCCTTGTTGTCGGAGCAATGGGGCCAACTGACCCATGAGAGCGGCCGGAGCGTTGCGGCGTGCCTATACTGACTACGCTGTGGTTTTTGTCAAATAATACTTGTTAATAGCCAATTATACCTACACCGTGTACACCAATTACTTGTCATCGTTTTAGAAGTATTAGCTCTTTGTTGTCTGTCACCGTTTGGCTCAAACAACTGTGGATTATAACAAGTCGTGCAATTGTGTCTTGACGCTCAAAGCATTCACACCTAATTGTTAGTAAGTGAGCGGGCGAGGCGTGCCCCCGGCTAACAATTCGAGGAGCTTTCCAATGCCCATGGAAAGATTGCGCGGCGAGCGGCTTCAAATCATGCTCTCCGCCGAGGAGTTGGTCCTGGTCGACGATTTCCGATTCAAGAAGCGCATGCCTAGCCGCGCCGCAGCGGTACGCGAGTTATTTAAGCGAGGGCTTTCGGCCGAAGGCTTTGCGACGGCGCCCGATAATTCCAAGTCGACCGACTTTGGCGTCAGCGGCAAGTCACAGAACGGACGCAGGCAGTTATAGAGTGGCTCGCGCAGTTCGCCGCTAACTTCTTGGTCGGAGCATCCGCGTCGAGGCGGACCTTGTAGATCAGTTGTTCAGTTCGAGCGAGAAGCGCCTTGCCCGTCTGCTCCTGCTTTTGGCTAATTTCGGCAAGGAAGGGCCCCGGGCCGGTAATCGCCAAAATCAGCCAGGAGACGCTCGCGGAGATGATTGGAACGACCCGATCACGCGTGAGCTTCATCGCCTACAATGGCGGCATAGAGGTCCACAGTTCGCATTTGAACGTGGTACTGCACGACCAGCAGCTGACCAAGAATTAAATTCACATAGTCTGGCTTGTCCGCGGACGGCGCCGTTGGGCGGCACGATCTATCGCGCCTCCATTTGTGAGCAGTTTTGCTCAGCATTTGCCTCGGCACCAGGCTTAAAATACACTGAAGTAATAAGGAGAAAAGATCATGTCGCTTGGGCTCATCCTCGTTATCGTCCTGCTCATTTTTCTGCTTGGCGGCTTCAGTGGCCGGTTCCGCGGATATGGTTATGGCTACGGACACGGCGGCATCGGTGTCATCGGCACCGTCCTGATCATCGTTGTCGTTCTCGTGCTGGTAGGGCGGATCTGACACGTTATATCGGCCGCGGCGAACTTGGCTTGAACAGCCAATCAGGCAAAAAACGGCAAGGCCCGCAAAGGTTCTCAAATGGATATGAACCGCTATTCGGACCGCGATCGCATCCCAGGATCGGTCGCAAAATCGACACCCGACCATTGGGTTCTGTTTGTTGCCGAAGGAGGAGTGCTCGTCTTGTTGGGGCTGCTCGCAATGACCGTTCCATTGATCGCCAATGAGAACGTGACCGGGATTCTTGGTTGGCTCTTTCTCGCCAGCGGGGCGACTGGCTTAGCAACAACGTACTGGGCGCGGCAGGCTCCAGGGTTCTTGTGGTCCCTTGTATCGGCTCTGCTGGCGATATTCGTCGGTGTGGTGCTGATCGAGAACAAGTCGGAGGACCTGTATGGCGGCCTATTGGGATGGCCCTTTCACGACGCCGGGCCGCTGCGGATGATTTTGGTTGCCTTCTTCCTGATCGAAGGTGGCGTGTCCATCATGTTCGCCATCGAACACCGGCGGCAGTTCTCTACGCGCTGGGCATTCATGTTCGCAAGCGGCTTAGTAGACATTGTGTTGGCGAGCCTCATCATTTTTGCGCTTCCTGGGACCTCCGCCTGGACAATGGGACTTCTTGTGGCGGTTAACATGGTCGTGGGGGGCGCGGCTCTGATCGCGATAGGAATTCATGCTCGTACGGAATGGGCCGGCGCGAACACAATTCCAGCGCGCAACCCTTGATCGATTTCGTCTTTGCTGGACGCTTCGCGAGACTTTGCAGGTGAGCATTCTTATACAGTAGTCGTTCGCCCATCGTGCATAATTTCGTTGTTTACCGATTCCTTTCACGGTGGAGAACCGTCATGTCTTTGCACCATCCTTTCTCGGACCCAGTCGTGGGTGCGGTTCCTGAGACGTTATTTTCTCGAGAATCTTCAAAGCAAATGCGAATCGCGTTCGCGATATCAGCCCAGAAAGAGGACCAAACGCGCGTCCGCGGAAGCGTCGGCGATCATCAAGAAACGATCAATGTGAATGGAAATAGGATGGAACGGACGGCGCTTCAGCCGCCCGAGCGCGACGTCATGCTCGCTGCCATTCCAAACTTGCGCGCGTTCGCGATGTCACTCTCCAGCAATGTCGACCGTGCGGACGACCTTGTGCAGGGCACGCTCATGCGCGCCATAGCCAATATCAACACGTTCCAGCCGGGAACGAACATGCAGGCGTGGCTCTTCACCATCCTCCGCAACCTTTTTCGGTCGGAATTTCGCAAGCGACGCCGCGAGGTCGAAGACGCGGATGGCAGCTACGCCGACAGCCTGACATCGGCTCCCCAGCAGCATGGCGGCCTGGAGTTCAAGGAACTCCTCGCTGCTCTCGCGAAGCTACCCCTCGTTCAGCGCGAGGCCCTGCTGCTCGTCGGCGCGTCGGGCTTCTCCTACGACGAGGCGGCGGCGATCTGTGGAATTGCGGTGGGGACGATAAAGAGTCGCGTGAGTCGTGCACGCACGTTCCTCGCGCAGCTGCTCATGCTCGATAGCACGGGGAAAACGGTCCGAAGACCACGACCGTCGGTGAGAGAGGTTCTGCAAAAGTAAAATCGCGCGATCGGGTGGACCGATGCGAGGGAGCGGTCGCACTTCCCATCGGGAAGGCGGCCGCCGTAGTTTCAAGCCCGCCTGCCGCCTTCAGTACGGAGCGTAGCCATTCAAGATGCCATTTATCACCCTGCCGACAACGGGAACACCATAGCCAGGACATCCATTGTAGCCGTAGGCGGGATCGTAGCCGTAGCCGGAGCAATTGTCATAGATCGAAGCATTGTAAGCCGGTCCATAACCGTAGCCGCGGCCGGAACGGGCAACGTGACGACTACGAACCGGGCCGGCGATTGCACGTCCGCGCGCCGGGTGTCCGCCCGCAGCACGTCCGGCGCTGGCATGACCAGCTGGATGGCCGGCAGCCAACGCGCTCGTCGCTACTGGCACGCAACCGAGCGCGGCCGCGGTCACGAAAGCCATGAAAGTTTTATGAAGCATGTGAGCCTCCTTATATCTCAAACAAAAGATTTTGTCCTGAGAGTAATGACAACGTTGCGTTGCCCCGAAGGTTGCGAAGGATGCGGACACATTCCCGTGTTAGACCGCGATCCGCTTCGCCCAGGTGCCCGTGTTCAGTGAGCAATTTTGCACAGATTCCAGTCGGCCGTCAGACTAGATTAATCATCAGCGGCGTTTTTCACAAAAAGAAAAATAACGTGGCAGTTTGAATCTTGTCACCCGAGAGAGTTCCTCTCACAGAAAGGCTGGCCCATGTTCACAGCTGAGCAATATCGCGCCAAGGCGATCGAATATTCCAATTTGGTGGGGATAGCGAACGGCCCCAACGAGGTTAGTGAATTTCGGAGGCTCGAACGAAGCTTCACCGAACTCGCGGACAACGCACAATGGGTAACCGACAATCACAACAAGATCGTGCCCCCTGCGCAGAGCACCCGGCAGCAGTGAGGACCAACGAATGTATCATTTCCCTAGCGCGTTCGCGCTCCGGCCCCTCGCGGCACTGTCCGCTGGGCTAATCCTGGGACTTAGCTCGAACATAGCTTCAAGTGCCGAAAACTGTGAGCGGCTTGAGGCTCTCGCCGTTCAATACTCGGGCGTCGAGCTAACCAGGGGGCAGAAGCAACTCAAGCTCAAAATGATAATTTGGTACTCGACGCATTGCATTCATCACGCGGATCGCTGAGCCTGGCAGGGCTTGAAACACTGAGCGCGCGCGAGATCCACCGCAAAATAATAACGAGCGCCGCCTGGCTGGCGGCGACGCAGCCAGGCGATACTCATGCCTGTGCGCAGGAACGCGTTCGATTGCCAACATCCTTGAATTGCGAATTCGACATCCACCAACGCAGAACGGCATAGTGAGCACGCAGGACATCTCGGTGTTGGACATCGCGTCTACCGATCAGGGCAAGGTCATTCCGGCAGCAGAGCCGGAGGAACAGCCACTGCCGTCAGATCCGAAAGCAATATTCCTTGGTGGTCTCTTCGTCCTTGCGCTGCTGGCGGCGGCCTTTGTAGCGAGCGACATCGTGCTGCCATTGGTCTTTGCCATCGTTCTCAAACTCCTGTTGCAGCCGGCCTTACGTGTACTGGAGCAGCTGTACATACCGCGATTGCCCGCGGCGCTGCTGCTGATCCTTGCCCTATTCGGAACGATCGTCGGCTTTGGAACGGCTATTTCGGGCCCGGCGCGCACCTGGGCAGCCAAGCTTCCGGAGGGCATTCCTCGGCTCGAGGAGCGGCTGAGTTTCCTGCGCGTACCCATCGATACGCTACAACTGTTTTTACAGCAGATTGAGGATATTGGCGCGACGCAACTTTCGCCAAGTGGGCCCGTCTCGGAGCGGGGTGCCGCTTTTTTGACGACGCTATTCACCGGAACGCGAAACTTTGCCAGCGGCTTCTTCACGACGGTGCTGTTTCTTTTTTTCCTTCTCGTGTCCGGCGATATCTTCCTGCACCGCCTCGTCGAGATACTCCCGCACTTCAGCAGCAAGCGCCAAGTCGTCGATATATCGCGGCAGATCGAACATGACATCTCGGCTTATCTGGTCACGATCACGATCATGAACGCGGCGGTGGGTATTGTTATGGCGTTGGGGATGTGGCTCACGGGCGTGGGCGACCCGATCCTCTGGGGGACGGTGGCATTTCTCTTGAACTATGTGCCGATCCTCGGCACCGCTTTGGGCGTGTTGATCTTTCTTTTCGCCGGCCTGTTGACCATTGACACGCTCTGGCAAGCGCTGCTCCCGGCAGGGCTTTACCTTGGATTGCATGTGATCGAAGGCGAGACTTTGACGCCGATGCTTCTGGCCAGACGGTTTACCCTCAATCCCGTCCTCGTCGTCATCTCACTCGTCTTCTGGTTCTGGATGTGGGGCATTCCGGGCGCGATCCTGTCTGTGCCCATGCTGGCGACCGCCAAGATCATCTGCGACCGTATTCGGCCGCTGGCTGCATTCGGTCATTTCCTTGAGGGTTGAACCCGGCCGAGGTGGTCCAGGGATAAATCAACTGGCCTCCCTAAGTGAGCAATTCTGCACAGCTTTTACCGTTATAGGGGACTTTACTAACGAAAGAGGGCGATCCCCCTCCGTCTTGAAGAAACAAATATTCCTGAGCCTGGCGACAACTCACATCAGCCTGCTGATGCAGTTGGAGGATACGAAAATGTACATTTCGGGTGAAAGTCTTCTGATCATTATGGTGGTCGGCCTCATGGCCGGATGGCTTGCCGGCGAAATCGTACAAGGCACCGGGTTCGGGATCGTCGGCGACCTCCTCATCGGAATCGCCGGCGCCTTCGTCGGTAATTGGCTCCTTCCGCAACTCGGCATCCACCTCGGTTCGGGCATGATCTCGGCCATCATCGACGCCGCCATCGGCGCGTTATTGCTGTTGCTTGTCATCAGGTTCGTTCGTGGCAGAGGCGGATGGCGAAGGGGTTGGGGAGGAAGAAGATATTGGGGAGGCAGTTGGGGAAGATGTTGGTAGCCGACGCTGGCGGACATCAAGTCTAGGGAACTATTGGGAGGGAAGACCGGGGCGGAGTTTTTTGGAGGGTAGATATGGAAGCTTCGAACTCTGGGCAGCGCTCGCTACCGTCCAACAGCCAGCGCTGCATCGATCTCGACGATGCGCACCCGCTGGCCCAGGCGATCGTGGATACGATCCGCGATCCTCTTCTGGTCCTCGATCAGCATCTCCGAGTCATCACTGCAAACCGCGCTTTCTATCAAATGTTCATGATGAACCGTCAGGACGTTCAAGATCGTCCGATTTACGGGCTAGGCGGTGGCCAGTGGGACATCCCCGAGCTTCGGTTGTTGTTGAAGGACGTCGCGCCACACCACACGGTGATGGAGGCTTACGAAGTCGAGCAGGATTTTCCCATTATCGGACGACGCTCCATGCTCCTGAATGCGCGGGAAGTATTCAATCAAGGAGGTCAGAAACTCATTCTCCTAGCGATCGAAGATGTTACCGATCGCCGCGCCGCCGAACGGGAGATAGCCGGGCTTCTGCAACAAAAGGAAACGCTATTGCAGGAAATGCAGCATCGTGTTGCAAATAGCCTGCAGATCATCGCGAGCATCCTGCTCCTCAAGGCTCGGACGGTGCAGTCGGAGGAGACGCGGCTGCATCTTAGGGACGCTCATCAGCGAGTCATGTCGGTGGCGGCGGTGCAGCAGCAGCTGCTGGCATCAAGCCTTGGCAAACCAATCGAGATCGGCCCTTATCTCTCTCGATTGTGCGAGGCCCTACTAGCTTCGATGACGGACGACAGTCGCCCAATCTCATTGCAGGTCCTGGCGGAAGGCGGCACGGTCTCATCCGCGGAGGCGGTAAGCATCGGCCTCATCGTCACTGAGCTCATGATCAACACCTTCAAGCACGCCTTTGTCGGCGACCGGGCCGCGGGCCAGCTCCGCTCTTTCGGTGACGGTGGCGCTCCTTGGCGGCGTTCTGGTCGACAGCTGGAAGAGGTACGTACCGGATCAAACGGTGTTTGGCTATTCAATCCTGTTCCTAATCAGTACGCTCGTCGGCTTTCTTGGTGTTTATCTGCTGCGTATCACGCCGGATAGTCCGATGGCGGCGGCGGAAAAGACTACGAACCCTTTTGCGCTTCTTGTCGCTCCATTGCGCGAGCCGAACTTCCGCCGCCTCATCGTTTTTTTGTCGTCCTGGAGTTTCGCAGCGAATCTCGCGGCCCCGTTCTTCACCGTCTATATGTTGAAATCGCTCGGCTATTCGATGACCACTGTCCTTGCTTTCACCATCGCAAGTCAGCTGAGCAATCTTGCAGCGCTCGGATTATGGGGCACGCTGATCGACCGCTTCAGCAACAAGGCCGTGCTCGAAATTGTGGTGCCGCTGTTTCTCGCCTGCACTTTTGCCTGGACTCTCACCGGGCTGCCTTGGGTCCAACCGATGATAATCTTCCTCCTGGTCGTCATCCACATCTTGATGGGCATCGCCACCGCGGGCGTCGGCTTGGCATCGGGCAACATCGCCATGAAGCTCTCGCCGGCCGGCCAAGCGACGGCCTATCTCGCGGCCAACAGTGTTATCTGGGCGAGCTTCGCCGCGGCAGCCCCCATCCTTGGCGGTCTATTTGCCGACTTCTTTGCGTCGCATCAGCTTACGCTCGCTTTCACCTGGACAGGAGGCGAAAAGGACGTGACGGTTCAGGTCCTGAATTTCCAATCGTGGACGTTTTACTTCGGGATTACCTGTGTTCTCGGCCTTTATTCTCTGCATCGGCTATCATTCGTCCAAGAGCCCTCGGGCACGACCGATCGGCTGGTGCTGCGGGAACTATTGCTGGAGGCCCGTCGCTGGTCCGTTCATAGCCTGTCGAGTGCGGCCGGCCTACTTCGTGTCGTGCGCCTGCCGGCGACTAGTTCGTCGGCTCATAAAAGATCGAGCGGTCGCTGATCCGGTCGGGTCCGGCTTTTTAGTTGATCTAACTTGTGCTCACTGCTCGCGTAGTGGCCCTCTCTCATGGTGATCGGCAAAAACGATCGCTGAATTTTTCGCAGCGCGAAGCGACGATACTGGCCCTGAACGTCACTTCCCGAAGTGCTGAAACTCGGTCGCGATCGGAGCAAGAGCTGACATTCCTAACGGTTGCTCAAAGCGACACTGTTGACCCTTCACGTCATGTGGCTGCGAGGTTTTGTTGCAACACCGCACGGCCAACGTGTCGACGTTCTATTCAAGGAAGCTCCTTAACTCCCTTGATCGGCTCGGATGCCTCAGCTTCCGGAGCGCTTTGGCCTCGATCTGTCGAATTCGCTCACGTGTCACCGAGAACTGCTGGCCTACTTCCTCAAGCGTGTGGTCGCTGTTCGTGCCGAGGCCGAAGCGCATGCGTACGACGCGCTCTTCGCGTGCCGTCAGTGACGCCAGTACGCGCGTCGTGGTCTCGCGCAGGTTCGACTGGATCGCAGCGTCGATCGGCAGGATAGCGTTTGTGTCCTCAATCAAATCGCCGAGGTGGGAGTCGCCTTCTTCGCCGATCGGTGTTTCGAGCGAGAGCGGCTCCTTGGCGATTTTCAGGGTCTTGCGTACCTTCTCCAGCGGCATTCCGAGTTTTTTGGCGATCTCCTCTGGGGTCGGCTCGCGGCCGATCTCGTTGAGCATCTGCCGGCTGGTGCGCACGATCTTGTTGATGGTCTCGATCATGTGCACGGGGACGCGGATGGTGTGCGACTGATCGGCGAGCGCGCGGCTGACCGCCTGCCGGACCCACCAGGTGGCGTAGGTCGAGAACTTGTAGCCGCGCCGGTACTCGAACTTATCGACCGCCTTCATCAGTCCGATGTTGCCTTCCTGAATCAGATCAAGAAACTGCAGGCCGCGGTTGGTGTATTTCTTGGCGATCGAGATAACCAGCCGCAGGTTCGCCTCCACCATCTCCTTCTTCGCTTGGCGCGCCTCGCGCTCGCCCTTCTGCACCGTGTGAACGATCTTGCGGAACTCGGCGATCTCGAGCCCGGTTTCGCCCGCGAGTGCATGTATCTCGTGGCGGTGTTGCTTGATCGTGTCCTTGTCCCTGGCGACAAAGCTCTTCCAACCCTTGGTCGAAAGCTTCGACACGCGGTTGAGCCAGAGCGGGTCGAGTTCTGAGCCCAGATAGCTCCTGAGGAAGTCCTCGCGCGCAACACCATGACTCTCGGCGAGCCGCATCATGCGGCCCTCGTGGCTGACCAGACGCTTATTGATCTCGTAGAGTTGCTCGACCAGCGCGTCGATCCGCGCTTGATTCAGTCGTAGCGATTTCACCTCGCCGATGATCTCATTCTTCAGCTTCTCATACTTGCGCTCCTGCGCCGGAGAGAGCGACATCCTTTTGAGCTGAAACTGGATGTCCTGGTCCTGCAGCCGGCGCAACCGCTTGTAGGCGCCGGCGACGGTGTCGAAGGTTTCGATCACCTTTGGCTTGAGCTCCGCTTCGATTGCAGTGATCGAGAGCCAATTATCCATATCGTCGTCATCGTCGAGGTTACTGTCGCTGATTCCCCCGTCGGCCGCCGTCTCCTTACTATCGGTGTGTAGCCCGGCCGGCTTAAACGGGATGGCGATCGCGGGCGCGGTCGTCGGCGCCTGCATTTGCGGCGCACTCGAGGGTTGGCCTGGGACGGTGATGCTGACGTTTAACTGGCCATCTGAATTGATCACCGGTGGCTGCACGGCCTTCGCGCCGGGCCCGGCATAGGTCGCGTCGACATCTATGATGTCGCGCAGCAAGACCTTCCCCTCGTTGAGCTCGTCCCGCCAGATGATGATGGCCTGGAAGGTGAGCGGGCTCTCGCAGAGTCCCGCAATCATTGCCTCGCGGCCAGCCTCGACGCGCTTGGCAACGGCGACCTCGCCCTCGCGCGAAAGGAGCTCCCTCGATCCCATTTCGCGGAGATAAATGCGCACGGGGTCGTCGGTGCGGTCGGCGGGTTCCTTGACCTCGGACTTGGCCGGAACCGGCCGTTGCTGGACCTCGACTAGTTCGTTGTCGCTCTCGGCTTCCTCCTCCGGCTCCTCGCGGGTCGCAACCTCTTCCTCAGGCCCGGCCTCCTTGCTCTCAACCACGTTCACGCCCATCTCGTTGAACTTTGCCAGGATGTCCTCGATCTGCTCGGACTCGACCCCCGCGGAGGACAGCAGCGCGCTGATTTGGTCGTGGGTGACGTAGCCGCGCTTCTTGGCACTGCGGATAAATTCCTTGACGGCCACGTCGGAAGGGTCGAGCAGCGGGCTATCCGGCGGAGCCTCGGCACCTTCCTTCTCCAGCAGCACCTCTTCCTTCAACGGCGTCACCACGATCTCGCTTGCCATGAATCTTCACAATCAACGCGAAGCCCAAGCCCGATCCTAGGCCAAGAGTTTTATCGAGTGCCGCGTAGGATCATTCCCCAAGATCAGAAGCGGGGGGTCGACTTGGTCGACATTGTTATCACGGGCAAAAACCTCCAGGCGGCGTTCCTCTTCGATCGGGCCGTTGATGGGCCGACGGCGAAGGCGCCCGGTCCGTGGCGCACGGATATGCACGCATCAGGGCAAGGTCCAAGCCGATATTCGCCAAGGACCAATGTCAGAATGCTTGCCTGTCGACGACCAATTGACGGAAACGCGGACTTCAGTACGCCGCCTTTTTTTGGGAAGCTCTTCCAACAAATGAATGCCGTTGTGCACTTTATAATGGTCGTGCCGGAGATAAAGAACAATAGGAGCCACACGCTTTAATGTCGAGGTTGCTTTGACGCCGACCTGGCCGATCGCGACTGCTTTACGTGGGCGGCGGCGCCCGTACTTGACAATTTCTCCAGCTATCCTCATACGGTACACGTTTGGTTCATTTATATCTCGTGTAGTCTGCAAGTGCTGCCACGACGACTGAATCAATCCTCTCCAGAGATTAACCATTCCCTCCGGGGGCCTTTATCGCCACTGCTGGTGCAAGAATTCATTGTTGGAGCGGGTCGGTCACCAGCGAGGGCCGACGCGACCTATGGATGAACGCGACGCACAACAGCGAGGCCCGGTCTTCCACAGTCCGTCGGCTGGCTCTTCAGAGAATGAACGTCGCCAATGCTAGTTTTTGTCCTTCGTGTGTTGCACGGAGCATTTTACTCGTAACTGCCAAGGAGTGAGCCATGCAAAATGGTCCAAACACAATCATGAGTGCACACCAACCCAGGCCGGCGCGGTCTTTTGCTGCACGCTCGAAGCGATTGACGTCGAGCGCCCCACGCCCCGAGCCAAAAAGTTCTCAAAACGCGCAAAGAAACTATGAGCGGTATTTGGTGCTCGCCCGGGCTGAAGCCCAAATCGGCAACATGGTCGGAGCTGAGAACTACTACCAGTACGCCGAACATTATTTCAGATCGATGCGCTCCGACCCAGATGGGAAGTGAGAGATTTTGATATGAATCAGAAGAAGTCGAATTACCGTGTCGAGATTAAAAAAAGCGGGGCGCCACCGAACGAAGTCTATGGGTGGGAAATCTACAAAAACCTGGATGTCTTACCTACCCTGCGATCACAGCAACTCTTTGTTTCTCGCATGTTGGGATTAGCTGACGCTAATGGATCAAGATTGCAACTCGTTAAAACCGATATGAAAAATTGATAACCGAAAGGGCGGAGCATCCATTTGGGATAGTCGCCACAATCAAAGTGACACACACCACCGATCAGCGGCTAGGCGGTGGCCGTAATGCAGCAAAACGGTGGCGATCGAGTGTAGAGCGGACGTTCTCAACGGACGTTCAAAGCGACGCTGTTGACCCAACTTCGGATATGACAAGCCTAAAAACCGTTTGTTCCGAGATTTCAGTACATTAGATATCGTTTCCGAGAATACCGAACGCCAAATGGCAGTGTCCCTTGAAGAGTGCCAAGGGCACACCACTTAAGGAGGTGGAGACAGCCTTCGTCGACCCGCAGCGAGCCTCGCTTTTTTGTCCAAAAATTTACAGGAACACAGCTCAGGAGGAGTGCATGAAATTCCGTCCACTACACGATCGTGTTGTTGTCGAGCGGATTGATCCCGAAGCGAAGTCCGCCGGTGGAATCATCATCCCCGACACCGCGCAGGAGAAGCCCTCGCAGGGCGAGATCATTGCGGTCGGCCCGGGCGGTCGCGACGAGAGCGGCAAGTTGATACCGATCGACCTGAAGGTTGGCGACCGCGTCCTGTTCGGCAAGTGGTCGGGCACCGAGGTCAAGCTCGACAGCGTCGATTACTTGATCATGAAGGAGAGCGATATCATGGGCGTACTCCAGGAAACGGCGGCCAAGAAGAAAGCCGCCTGAGCATTCCCACCATCGAAACAAAATTCGCGGAGTAGCAAAATGTCTGCCAAAGAAGTTAGATTCGCAGTTGATGCGCGCGACAGGATGTTGCGCGGGATCGACATCCTCAATAATGCCGTGAAGGTGACGCTCGGGCCGAAGGGGCGCAATGTGGTGCTCGACAAGTCTTACGGGGCACCCCGCATCACCAAGGACGGCGTGACCGTCGCAAAAGAGATCGAGCTCGAAGATAAGTTAGAAAATATGGGCGCGCAGATGGTGCGCGAAGTCGCCTCAAAGTCATCCGACTACGCCGGTGACGGAACGACGACCGCCACGGTTCTTGCGCACGCGATCGTACGGGAAGGCGCCAAATCAGTAGCTGCCGGCATGAACCCGATGGATCTCAAGCGCGGCATCGATCTTGCGGTCGAAGCGGTGGTCGAGGACCTGAAGAAGAATTCGAAGAAGGTTACCTCGAACGAAGAAATCGCCCAGGTCGGCACGATTTCCGCCAACGGCGACTCCGAAATTGGTAAGTACCTTGCCGATGCGATGAGGAAAGTTGGCAACGAGGGCGTGATTACGATCGAAGAGGCAAAATCCTTGGAGACTGAACTCGAAGTCGTCGAAGGCATGCAATTCGATCGCGGCTACATCTCCCCCTACTTCATCACCAACGCCGAGAAGATGCGCGTGGAGATGGATGACCCCTATCTGCTGATCTACGATAAGAAGCTCTCGGGCCTGCAGGAATTGTTACCGCTGCTTGAGGCGGTGGTGCAGACCTCGAAGCCGCTCGTGATCATCGCCGAGGATATCGAGGGCGAAGTTTTAGCTACGCTCGTCGTCAACAAGCTGCGCGGCGGCCTCAAGGTTGCGGCGGTGAAGGCACCAGGTTTCGGCGATCGCCGCAAGGCCATGCTCGAGGACATCGCGATTCTCACTGGCGCTCAGGCGATCAGCGAGGATCTCGGCATCAAGCTCGACAAGGTTACTGTGAACATGCTTGGCCGCGCCAAGAAGGTGACGATCGAGAAAGAGAACACCACGATTGTCAACGGCGCCGGCAAGAAGTCCGACATCGAAGCTCGCATCAACCAGATCAAAGCGCAGATTGAGGAGACTACCTCGGACTACGACCGCGAGAAGCTGCAGGAGCGTCTCGCCAAACTCGCTGGCGGCGTCGCGGTGATCCGCGTCGGCGGCGCGACTGAGGTCGAAGTCAAGGAGCGCAAGGATCGCGTGGATGATGCCATGCATGCGACCCGCGCAGCAGTCGAGGAAGGCATTCTTCCTGGTGGCGGCGTTGCTCTCCTGCGTGCCAGCGGGGTGCTCAAGAAGTTGCGCACGCATAACGACGACCAGAAGACCGGAGTCGAAATCGTCCGTAAGGCGCTCTCCGCTCCGGCTCGCCAGATCGCGACCAATGCCGGCGAAGACGGCTCCGTAATCGTCGGCAAGATCCTTGAGAAGGATCAGTACACCTATGGTTTCGACGCCCAGAACGGCGAGTACGTAAACCTCGTTTCCAAGGGCATAATTGACCCGACGAAGGTCGTTCGAGCGGCCCTGCAGAATGCAGCGTCGATCGCCGGTCTACTAATCACCACGGAAGCCATGGTCGCTGAAAGGCCGAAGAGGGACACTGGGGCACCAGCTATGCTTGGCGGTGGCATGGGCGCCATGGACTATTGAGTCCACCTTCAACCGAAACGAAGGCCCGGGCCTTTTTCCGGGCCTTTTTCTTGTCCCGTCGCGGCCATGTCTGAAATTGGGGGCGAAGCGGACTTTGGGCGGCCACCGCGAATCTGCAGCGATTGATGTGGTGGACGGTGGCCGCTCCCGGCAGCGAGTTCCGATAGGGTGATCGCTGTCAACGAATCACATCAGGGAGCTGTCCATATGCAAATTACCACGATCGGTTTGGATATCGCCAAGAACGTGT
>JBAUYV010000410.1:0-14276 GCA_049584975.1 Xanthobacteraceae bacterium
GAAGCGCAGGGTGAGCGGCACCGCTCGGTGCGCTGGCGCTGGAGGCAAGACCGGCGGGCCGACCGACCGTGGTGAACAGCAACCCGCCGTCGAGCATGCGCTTGGCGACGCGGCGGGTATCTTCGAGCGTCACCGACGCGATCATCTGCGGCCGCCGTTCGATGTAATCGGTGCCGAGGTTGTCGAGCTGCAACTGCACGAGAAGGCCAGCGACCTTGGTTGACGTATCGAGATTGAGCACGAACGCGCTATCCAGATAGGCCTTGGCCTTGGCAAGCTCTTCGGCGGTGGGGCCCTCTTCGGCGAGGCGATGCACTTCCTTGTCGATCAAGCCGACCGTCTGGTCGGCGCTGTCGGCGCGCGTCGCCGTCGAACCATAAAAGACCGCGCTGTGCTCGAACCACAACAGGCTGTCATAGATCGAATAGACCAGCCCGCGCTTTTCGCGCACTTCCCGGTAAAGCCGCGAGGAAAACGTGCCGCCGCCGAGAATGTCGTTGACCAGGTAGGCGGCAAAGAAATCCGGATCCTTGCGCGCGATGCCGGGACAGCCGAAATCGATCACCGTCTGCGGCACGTCAAGATCGATGGAAATGCGCCGTCCGACGCCCTGCGGCGTGACCGATTCGATCGGCGTCAGTTCGGCCTTCGCCGGCAGCCCACCGAACACGCGGTCGAGCATGGCCTTTGCGGATTCCGCGTCGATATCGCCGACGATGGCAATCTTGAGAGTGTCCCGCGCCAGCACCCGGTGCTGGTAAGCGCGCAAATCGTCGACGGTAATGGTCGGCACCGACTCCAGAGTGCCGCCCACCGGGCGGCCGTAAGGATGACCGGCGAACGCCGTGGACCACCAGCGCAGCGCCGCAAGATCGGTGGGGCTTGTCTGCTGCCGCCGCAGCGAGGAGAGGATTTGGGCGCGATTGATCTCGACATCGGCGGAATCGAACCGAGGTGCGGTCAGCGCCAGCCGCAGGTCGGCGAAAGCTTCGTCGCGATTCTCCGAAAGGGTCCGCAGCATGCCGGTGACGTGGTCGCGGTCGGCGCGAAAGCTCATCTGCACCGCTTTGCGGTCGAGCCGATCCTGAAAGGCCTTCTGATCGAAATCGCCCGCGCCCTCGTCGAGCAGCGACGCCATCAGAAACGCAGTACCGGCCTTGCCGATCGGATCCTGGACTGCGCCGCCCGCGAAGGCAAAATCCACAGTGACCAGCGGAACCGCCGGTTCGCGCACCAGCCAGGCGACGATGCCGCCGGGGCTGACAATGCGTTCGATCGTGGTCGCCCGCGCGGGAGCGGCCGACAGGCCGATTGCCAGAAGCGGAACAAAGATCGCTGCCGCGGCGCGCCGGGCCCGGCCTTGCTCACGAAGCTTGCGCACGAGGGAACAGCAGCGACCGGGCAGCACAGAGGCCAAAGCGTTCACGAGCGATTCTCCTCGGAGTGCAGACTCTTCACCAGATACCCGGTCACTGACCGGCGCATGTCAAGCCACTGCCGCGCGGCTTGTTGTACCGCTTCCGGCGTAACAGCGCGAAGACGATCCGGCCAGGTGCGGACACGCTCGGAGGTCAAGCCGGTCGCCAGACTCGCGCCGTACCAGCGCGCCAACGTGGCCTGGTTGTCCTGGGCGTAGACCGCATCCGCGATGAGCCCAGTCTTGGCGCGGTCGAGCTCTTCGGCGGTAATGCCATGTTCGATGACATCGGCGAGCACGGCGTCGATGCCCGCTTCGAGCGCATGCAACGATACGCCCGGCTTCGGCGCGCCGTAGACGCCGAACTTGCCGTAATCGAGCGCCGTATCTGAATAGAAAGCGCCGGCATTGAGCGCGAGGCCCTTGTCGACCACGAGCGTGCGATAGAGCCGGCTGTTGGAGCCGCTGCCCAACACATTGGCCAGCACATCGAGCGCTTCGCCCTCGCCGGCCTTAGCGGTGGTGGCGGAGGGCGCCAAGTAGTAGCGGTCGACGGCCGGTTGCTGGACGCGGGCATCGGCAAACGTCACGGTGCGCGGCGCATCCTGCACCGGTTCCGTGGGACGCACCCGCGGGCCGATAGCGCCGCGAGGCGTAACCTTGCCGTAGGTCGCTTCGGCGTCGGCCTTGACCACTTCGGGCGTGACGTCGCCGGCGACGACCACGATGGCGTTGTTCGGCGAGTAGAAGCGCCGGTAGAACGCCAGCGCATCTTCGCGGTTGAGCTTTTCCACCTCGTGGCGCCAGCCAATCACCGGCCGGTGGTAGGGATGGTTGAGGTAAAGCGCCGCATCCATCTGCTCTTGGAGCTGCGCCGACGGATTGTTGGCCACCCGCATGTTCAGCTCTTCGAGCACGACGTTGAGTTCAGGCCGCGTGACTGCCTCGGTCAGCACCAGGCCGGTCATGCGATCGGCCTCGAACGCCATCATCTGTTTGAGGTGATCGCTCGGCACCCGCTGGTAGAAGCCGGTGTAGTCGCTCGAAGTGAAGGCGTTCTCCTGGCCGCCGATGGCGGCGACGGCCTGCGAGAACGTGTCGCCGGGATTCTTCTCGGTACCCTTGAACATGAGGTGTTCGAGATAGTGGGCGAGGCCCGATTTGCCCGGCGTCTCATCGGCGGCACCGACCTTGTACCAGATCATGTGAGTGACCACCGGCGCGCGGTGATCGGGGATCACCACGACTTCAAGGCCGTTCGCCAAAGTGAAATCCGAGATCTGCGGGGCGGCCTCTGCCCGCGACACGATGCCACCGGCGAGGGCAAAGACGAGCATCAATGTCGCTGAAAGGATCGACCGTGTGAGGGCGTTTCGCGCATATTTGCGAGCGGGCATTTTAGACAAGTTTCGGCCTCCCTAGGCTCAAGCTAGGTGCGCCCCACCCAACATCCGACGTCAAATGATCGGCGGGATTCTTCACTGCCCGTTGGCAGAGCCGCTCGTTGGCGTTACCCGGTCGGCCACCGTCGGGATCTTGTACTGCTTCTTGTCCGGGCTGATGCCGTAGGGCTGATCGGGCGATGGCGTCTGATACCCGGGCGGCGGATCGGTCAGACTCGCCCGCGCCGGTTCGCCGGTGAACGTCGCGTACTGTTCTTTCTTGAACCAATCGAAGCTGAAAATGCTCTTCTTGCTGCGCTCGATCTGGTCGGGATAATCCGCCGTCGAGGGACCGGCAGATGGGGTCGCCGGGCTCCCCGGGCTCGTGCCTCCGGCAACGCCGCCGGGGCTGCGGAGTTCGTCAGGACGCAGCGGTCGGGAATTGTCAATCACCCAGTCTGGATGCGGTCCGGGCTTTTCCTTGACCTTGGTTCGTTTGCTCTGCTCCACGTCCGGATCTTTGGGCCAGTCCGGCACGGCCGGCGGCGCATTGACGCCGGGCGGAGGCAAATCGCGCGTCGGCGGCACCACGAGCGGCGAGCGTTCGCTGTATTGGATGGTGCCTTGGCCGCCTAAGCCGACCACGTCCAGCATCTTTTCGTAAACCGAAGTGCCCGAGCTTTGCGTAGCGTTAGGGTCGTCGTCACCGGCCCGCGCCATGCCCGTGCTGACGCAGAGTGCGGCCAACGCCGCGGCTCGTACAGTACGCATCAACGGTTGGCGGCCGGCATCGCGGCTTTGAGTATCGTGCTGCGGCATCACCCTCACCCTGGGATCCTGCAAGCTCCGTCGAGGCCTTGGCCCAGGAGCAATCCCACTCGTTACGCGACGTTTACACCCGATTCAGGGCGCTTTTGCGGCACCCCCCTGCCACGCCGATTCATACAAAAGTCCCACGACTCCCGCAACAATGGCCACGTCGGCGAGGTTAAAGACGTACCAACGTAAATCCCTACCCCCGATTTCCGCGTGCAACAGCACAAAATCCATGACACCCGGCCAGTGCAGCCGATCGACGGCGTTGCCCACCGCGCCACCGATGATCATCCCGAGCGCCAAGGCCGTCAGCCGCGTGTGAACCCGGGAAAGCCAGATCCACAAAAACAGGACCGCCACGATCTTGAAGGCGAGCAGCGCCCAGGGGCCGATCGGCCCCTGCTGTGGAAACAGCCCGTAGCTGATGCCGGTGTTCCAGGTCAGCACCAGATCGAGAAACGGCGTGACCGCGACCCGCCCTACACTGTCGAGATGCAGGCCGGACAGCAACCAGAACTTCGACGCCTGATCGGCGATGCCGGTGATCACCGCGACCACAAGCCCGAACGCACTCAATGGTCCCCAAGCGTAGGACCAACCGGCCTTGCTGCGCGCCGCATCGGTCACGCTCGCACTCCTTACTCCGCAGCCTTGCGCATCGCTTCCCATTCGCGCAACGCGTTGGCGTCGCGCGGCGTCACCTCGGGAAACTGCGGATCGAGACCGACCGCCTCGCTGATTTTCCACGAACGCGCGCATTTGCGGCCCTCGGCGCGCTGCGGTTCGACCGCGACTCCGCGCACGTCGTCGAGCCGAAAAGCCGAGGGCGGTCCCTCGCCTTCGACCAAGGTCGCCGCCGAGGTGATGCACAGCTCGGCCAGATCGACATCGACCGCAGCGGCAAACAGATCGGCATCGGCCACGTAGATGACCGGCGCCGCTTCGAGGGAGGAGCCGATGCGCTTTGCCGCCCGCTCGACTTCGAGCGCTCCGGTGACGACGCGGCGCAGATTGCGCAATTTGCGCCATTTCTCGGCGAGCGCGTCGTCACGCCATGCCTCCGGTACGGCGGGAAATAGTTCGAGGTGGACCGAAACCGCCTCCGGATCGCGCGCCAGCCAGGCCTCCTCGGCGGTGAAGCAGAGAATCGGGGCGAGCCAAGTCACCGTGCAGCGGAACAGTTGATCGAGCACGGTGAGGCAGGCCTTGCGTGTGAGCGACGAATAAGGGTCGCAGTAAAGCGCGTCCTTGCGGATGTCGAAATAGAACGCCGAAAGATCTACAGTCATGAACGCATTGAGCGCCGCAAAGATGCGCTTGTAATCGAAATCGGCGTAGGCGCCGCGAACCAGCGGATCGAGTTCTGCAAGCCGATGCAGCATCAGGCGCTCGAGTTCCGGCATCCGGTCAGGAGCCACCCGTTCGGCGGCGCGGAAGTGCGCGAGATTGCCGAGCATCCAGCGTAGCGTGTTGCGCAGCTTGCGGTAGGTCTCGACGGTGGTCTTGAGGATTTCCCGCCCAATGCGCTGATCGTCCCAATAATCAGTGGAGCACGCCCACATGCGCAGGATATCGGCGCCGGATTCTTTGATCACGTCCTCGGGCGCGGTCACGTTGCCCAGCGACTTCGACATTTTGTAGCCGGCCTCGTCGAGCGTGAAGCCGTGGGTGACGACGACGTCGAACGGCGCACGGCGGCGCGTGCCGCAACTCTCCAACAGCGAGGACTGAAACCAGCCGCGGTGCTGATCGGAGCCTTCGAGATACAGCACGGTATCGGAGCCGCCATCCCGCTTGCGCTTGATGCCGGCGAGACCGGGAAAGTGCACCGGGTCTTCCAGCACGAACGCATGCGTGGAGCCGGAATCGAACCAGACGTCGAGAATATCGTCGACCTTCTGCCAGCCTTCGCCGGCGCGTTTGCCGAGGAAGCGTTCGCGCGCGCCTGGCTTGTACCAGGCATCGGCGCCTTCCTGCTCGAACGCCTCGATGATGCGTACATTGACGTCCGGGTCGTCGAGAACTTCGACCGAGCTGTCCGGCTTCTCTTTGATGAACAAGGTGATCGGGACGCCCCAGGCGCGCTGGCGCGAGATCACCCAATCGGGCCGGCTCGCGACCATGCCGCCGATGCGGTTCTTGCCCTGCTCGGGCACCCATCGGGTCTGTTCGATCGCTCTAAGAGCGCGGACTCGCAAGGTATCTTCCACCTTTCTGGTTTCGGTAGACGTTGTCCCATCCAGGTGGTGAACGAGCACAGGCTCATCCAACAGATTCTTCGTAATGGGATCGTCCATCGCAATGAACCATTGCGGCGTGTTGCGATAGATCACCGGCTTCTTTGAACGCCATGAGTGCGGGTATTGGTGGGTGAGGCGGCCGCGCGAGATCAGCATGCCGGCCTCGATCAGCGCCCGCATCACCGCCTCGTTGGCGTCGCCCTTCTCGCCCTTCTCGGTGAGCACACGCTTGCCGGTGAAGCCCGGAGCCTGATCGGTAAAGCGGCCATCGGCGTCCACTGTGTAGGGAATCGTAGTGTTGATGCCGCGCGCAGCAATCTGGCGGGCGTACGTTATCCAGACATCGAAATCCTCAATGCCATGTCCCGGCGCGGTGTGCACGAATCCCGTACCGGCATCGTCGGTGACATGATCGGCTGGAAGCAACGGCACCTTGAACTCGTAGTCGCCTGCAAGCCCCTTGAGTGGGTGATCGCAGGTCACCAGGAATAGTGCCCAGCCCTCATCAAAGCTAAAACTATTGAGCTGATTGAAAGCCGTGACTCGCGCTTGCCTCAGGACGTCGAGCGCTAACTTCGTCGCCAGAACAAAGCGATCACCTCGCTGAGCCCAATTGCCAGTCGGCGCATCTACTACTTCATAGACGCCATACTCGATGTGCTCGGAAAAGCTGATTGCGCGGTTGCCCGGAATTGTCCAAGGAGTGGTGGTCCAGATAACAACGGCGCTTCGCCGGAGATCGTTAGCAATCTTCTCTGTAGTATTTCTGTGCTTTTCAGAAGCTTGCTCATGAAAACTGATTTTCACATCGACGATCGGAAACTTCACCCATACCTGATCGGAGACATAATCCTCGTACTCGACCTCGGCCTCGGCGAGCGCGGTCTTTTCCACCACCGACCACATCACCGGCTTCGAGCCGCGATAGAGCGTGCCGTTGGCGGCAAACTTCATCAGTTCGCGCGCGATCTGCGCTTCCGCCGAGAAACTCATGGTGGTGTAGGGGTGCATCCAATCGCCGACACCGCCGAGCCGCATGAATTCCGCGCGCTGCACGTCGAGCCAATGCTGCGCATAGGCGCGGCACTCGGCGCGGAACGCGATCATCGCCTCGGGATCGGTGAGATCGGGCTTGGCCTTGCCCTTGGCGCGATAGTTCTCCTCCTCGATCTTCCATTCGATCGGCAGCCCGTGGCAGTCCCAGCCCGGCACGTAGTTGGAATCGTAGCCGAGCATTTGCTGGCTGCGCGTCACCACGTCCTTAAGGATTTTGTTCAGCGCCGTGCCGATGTGCACGTGGCCGTTGGCGTAGGGCGGACCGTCGTGGAGCACGAATTTGGCGCGACCCTTGGCGGCGGCACGCAGCCGGCCGTAGAGGTCAAGCTTCTGCCAGCGCTCAAGGAGCTTCGGCTCCTGCTGCGGCAGTCCCGCGCGCATGGGGAAGTCGGTCTTGGGCAAGAACAGCGTCTCGCTGTAATTGCGCGCTTTGGTCGGCGTTTCGGTCATGCGGCCGCCTTCTAACAAGCCGATTGCAGTGCGGAAAGGGCCACATTCGCCGAATCGCCCGACGGCGGAACCCGCTCCACAGACTCCGCGTTAATCCCGCGAAATACCAAGAATAGCGATGGCGTCCGCGGGGACGGCGCCGGAGATCGTTTCCGTGGAATATATCCGTGCCTATCGCGCTACGCGCCGCGCGCTGGTGATCAGCGATCCGCAGCCGGTCGGCAGCGTGCAAAGCCTCTGGGTATCGGCCGGCCAAGGGGCGAACATCGGCATTTTCCTCCTCCTGCTCGGGGGTTTTCTTTACGTCGGCCGCGCCATCCTCCTGCCCATCCTGCTCGCGGCCGTGGTCGCCATGACGCTGGCGCCGCTGATCAAGGCCGGCAAGCGCCGCGGCATTTCGCCGTGGATCTCCGGCGTCCTCATCGTCGGGTTCGCGATCGGCATGCTCGCCCTGGCGACGACCGCCATCGCCACGCCAGTCAGCGAGTGGATCGGGCGCGCGCCCGAGATCGGCGCGACTATCAAGCAAAGGCTCTCGGTGCTCGACCCGCCGCTCGCGGCGCTACGCGAACTGGAGACTGCTTTGTTCGGCAGCGGCAGCGGCCCCGCGCAGACGGTCGCCGCGCCCAACGTGGTGCTGCCGGTCGTGGTCTTTTTGACGCCCGCCGCCGGCCAGCTACTGCTGTTTTTCGGCACGCTGTTGTTCTTTCTGGTCGGCCAACTCCAGCTGCGCACGCAGCTGGTGTCGGCGTTCGCAAGCCACGAGGGCAAGCTGCGCTTCCTGCGCATCATGAGCGACATCGAAAGAAACCTCACCGGCTACCTCGCCGTGGTGACGGCGATCAACGCCGTGCTGGGGATGCTCGTCGCGCTAGGCGCCTGGCTGATCGGCTTGCCCAATCCTGTGATCTTCGGCCTCCTGGCCGCGTTCTTGAATTACGTGCCCTATGTGGGACCGGCCATCATGGTCGTGGTCCTGTTCGGCGTCGGCCTGGTGACGTTCCCCTCGCTCGGCCACGCATTCATTGCGCCGGCGGCACTCGTTGGATTGACCACCCTTGAAGGCCACTTCATCACGCCGACCATCGTCGGTCGGCGGATTACACTTAATCCGCTCGTCGTGGTGCTGGCGCTGGCGTTCTGGACCTGGATGTGGGGACCGATCGGCGCATTCCTCGCCATGCCGCTGTCGATCGTCGGTCTCGTCGTCGTCGGCCACTTGTTTCCGGCGGAGGAAGTCAAGCTTCCCGACTGAAATGGAACTTTCGGTCCGCTGAACGCTTATCCGGGCAACTCAGGCTCCCACGCGTGGAGAAATTCCATGACCACGTCCACGGCATCACAGCAAGCGCGAGACGCAATGAGAGAAACCACAAGTGACGCGCGCGAAGGCCTGCGCGAAGTGGGCAAGGCGGCCTCAGCGGCGTCGAACGATATTCAGAAAGATCTGCAGGCGCTGCGCGATGATCTCGCCAGCCTCGCGGAGCAGGTCGGCGACATCGTCGCCGCCAAGGGCAACGCCGCCTGGCGGCGCGCGAAGACAGGCGTCGACGGCGTGGTCTCCGATGCGCAGGACAAGGGACGCGAAGCGGCCCACGCAATGCACGACGTATCCGACAATTTTGTCGGCGCCATCGACGAGTCGATTCAGAACCGGCCCTACGCCACCCTGGCGCTGGTTGCCGCCGCCGGTTTCATCGTCGGGGCGGCGTGGCGGCGCTGACCGCGGCGGCTGATCGCCGCGGCGCCTGGCGAGTAATCGGCCCAATCGGCAGTCGCACGGCCGAGCAGAACGGCTATTTGAGGATTTCCAAGGTCAGCGGCTTGAGCCGATAATTGTTGCAGGCGTTGAACAGCACCGGGCAATTGGAAATGGCCACAATCTGCGGCATCAGCGCCTGCATGACCATGTAATCGCCCGGCTTACCCTTGGGCGCATGAATCTCCCACACGCCGTTCTGGTCGTAAGCCACTGTCATGAAGACGTTGAAGCAGGCGTCGACATTGAAATTCCAGCGGTCCATGCCATAGCCGCGAACGGCCATTTCAAGGTTGGACTGACAATTCGCGGCACCTTTGCCGACGTCGCCGTATCGCGTCACGTTCAGTGTTTCACTGCAATAGCCGCCGCCGCAATAATTCTCGCGGGTGAGATCCTCTTCGATCTGCCACATCTTGCGGGAGCAATTGCTGTAGAGCACGTGCGGTGCCGTCAGCTTCCAACACAGATTGACGGCGCGGCTGGAAAGCATCGACAGCAGTTCGCGCACATCGTCGCGATTGAACGAAATCAGATCGGCGACCTGCTCGCCCTCAGGCTGGGTCAATTTGAACCTCTGGCCGGGCTCGATTTCGAAGCTGATGCCCGCACCCGGCGCAAGGGTGACCGGCTTACCCGGATGAAGTACGGCAGTCGCTCGGCTCATGATGACAGAGACCCTTCTAAAACATCCTAGATGGGCGGGAACGTGTCCGGCTGCCGCGATAACGCTTCGCGCGCGCCGCGCGCATCGTCCTGCATCTGCCGCACCAGATCGTCGACCGAAGCGAATTTCTCCTCCGCGCGCAGCCAGGCGATGAAGGCGACGTCCATGTCACGGCCGTAGAGGTCGCCGGTAAAATCGAACAAAAAGACCTCCAGCAGCACCACGCCGCTGTCGAACATCGGGCGGCGGCCGAAACTCGCCACGCCGTCGTAATGCCGGCCGTCGAGTCCGACACGCACCGCATAGATGCCGTGGCGCAACCCGCAAGCCGCATCGAGCGTCAGGTTCGCGGTGGGGAAGCCGAGTTCGCGGCCGCGTTTATCGCCGTGGATCACTTCGCCCGAGACGAACCAAGGATAGCCGAGGAACTCGGCCGCTTCTTCGACCCGGCCGGCCGCGAGCGCCGCGCGGATCGGACCGGACGACACCGGGCGGCCGTTATCCTGGAACGGCGGCACCACATCGACGGTGAAGCCGTACTTTTTTCCTTCAGCGATAAGAAAATCCGCCGAGCCGGCCCGGCTCACGCCGAAATGAAAGTTAAAGCCAATCACCGCCCCGCTCACCTCGAACCGCTCGACCAGGATGCGCGCGACGAACTCTTCGGCGGTCAGCCGCGCGAGCGCCGCGTCAAACGGCAGCACGATCGCCCCATCGAGCCCGGTCGCGGCTAGAAGCCGCAACTTGGCGGCCTCGTCGGTCAGCCGGAACAGCCGCTCTTTCGGATTGAAGAAGTCGCGCGGATGCGGCTCGAAGGTCATCGCCGCCGCTTTTCTACCAAGCGCCTTGGCACGATTGTGCGTCACAGCAATCACGGCCTTGTGGCCGCGATGCACGCCGTCGAAATTGCCAATGGCGACGACCGCACCGCGCAAGGAAGCGTCGGGCGCGTTATCGCGCACGACGATGAAGTTTTTCGTCGGCATCGAGCGGCAAATGGTTAAGAAACTTCGGCTGGGTAGGTGCCGTGGCGGCAGCCGCCGAGTCAAGGGAGCAATAAAGGCCACATCGCAGGCGCCGGCGCGAAGCCCCGGAGCGCGGCGATTAACCCCTTCTTCAACCTCACGGTGGTAATTTTACCGACCCTTGGCAGGAGGCGCTTGAGGGGCCGACCCTGCCCGATTGTTGCGAATTCAGGTCGTTACGAACCCAGGTCGCTACCGACCCAGATCTCTGCCGACTAAGTCAGTTACCGACAAGGTTGGCCTTGCGCAATTGTGTGTGCCAGGAGCGAGCCATGGCTCTCGATCCATCAATGCCTGTGCTCGTAGTCGACGACTACAGCACGATGATCCGCATCATTCGCAATCTCCTTCGTCAAATCGGCTTCGCCGACGTTGACGATGCCAACGACGGCGCTTCCGCACTCGTCAAGATGCGCTCGAAGCGATACGGGCTCGTGATTTCCGATTGGAATATGGAGCCGATGAGCGGCTTCGACCTGTTGCAGCACGTCCGCTCCGATCCAGGCTTCAGCGATACGCCCTTCATCATGGTCACGGCGGAATCCAAGACGGAAAACGTGATCGCGGCGAAAAAAGCCGGCGTAAGCAATTACATCGTCAAGCCGTTCAACGCGCAGACGCTGAAGTCCAAGATCGAAGCAGTGTTTTCCCCAAAGGCCGACACGGCAGCCTGAAGCACCCGTCACCACGCAAGTCCGCGCATGATCGCCTTCGGCGCAACGCCGGCGGCGGCAAACATCGCATTCAGGGCGGCGACGTCGGGCACCTCGCGCGAGCCGTACTCCTCCGCATGGAGGTGTGAGGTGACGAAGACGCAATCGAGCCCGAACGCCGCCGCACCGGACAAATCCGTGCGCACCGAATCGCCGATGGCGAGCACGCGCTTAAGCGCAGGCTGCATTCCGCCGCGCAACGAAGCGGCCTTTTCCAGCGCCATCTTGTAGATCGGCGCGTACGGCTTGCCGCAATAAAGCACGTCGCCGCCCAGCGCTCCGTACGCATCGGCCAGCGCGCCGGCACAATAGATCAGCGCGTCGCCGCGCTCGACCACGATGTCGGGATTGGCGCAGACCATGAACAGTCGGCGCGTGCGCATCGACGCCAGCATCTCGTGGTAGCTCTCAAGCGTTTCCGTCGTGTCGTCGAACAGGCCGGAGCACACCACATAATCGGCGCTCTCGAGCGGCGCAAAAACGAGATTGAGACGATCAAAGATCGGCAAGTCGCGCGGCGGACCGATATGGAACACGCTCTCATTCAGCCTTTGCTCGACGACGCCGCGGGTCACGTCACCGGAACTAACGATGGCGTCGTAGGCGGCGCGCGGAACGCCGAGCCGGTCGAGGATGCGCGCGACTGCGGCGGCAGGCCGCGGCGCATTGGTGAGCAGGATCGCGGTGCCGCCGCCCGAGCGAAAGCGCGCCAGCGCTTCGCACGCGTCGGCGAAGGCGGCGACGCCGTTGTGAATAACGCCCCAGACATCACAGAACAGAATGTCATAGTCCGGCGCGAGCGGCGCAAATCGTTCGATCAGGGCCACGCTGGATTGTGGCAAAGGATTTTCGTTTGCAGGAGACGTCATTACCAAGTGCAGGGCGCCACAGGTTCGGGCCGATCAGCGACGCCCGCCGGGGCGAACCGCCTGGTTGCGCGAGGTGCCAAGTGAATCGTTGGCGGCGGCGGCGAGGAGGTCGACGCTCGACTTTGGCTGCTCGGCTGCAGCTGAAACTGAATCCGGAGCCGCAGCCGACTTGACTGGCTCCTTGGCGGATTCCTTCGCCGATTCTTTGGCCGCTTCTCCGTTTCCGATTTGCAGCGCTTCGGCGCGCACCGGACGCGGCGGAGCGAACAAATTTCCTTGCCCAAAACGTACGCCGCACTCGAGTAGATTGGCCGCGATGTTTTCGCTCTCGATACGTTCGGCCACCAGATTGACGCCGAAGCTGCCGAGCGTACCGGGTAGATCGGCCGGAGCGACGTCGGCCGCGGCGGCGCCATTGCGCACGAGTAGGAGCGTCGCCGGCACTTTGATGAAGCGGAAGCCACGTTCTCGCAATTCGCGCCCATCGAGTTGCAGATCGGCGACGTTGTCCATGGAGAAGCGGAAACCGCGCTCGGCAAGCGCGGCAAGGCTCTCATGCTCGGGCGGCCCCATGGCGCGGACCGCGCCCTGGGTAAATTGGAACGCCAATGAGGGACCGATGGCGCGGTTGGCGTCGAGGAATTCGAGCAGCTGCGGAAATGCGGGATCGGTCAGCGTCAGGCTGGAGAGATTGCACAACAACCCGATGTCGCGGGTCTTGATGAGGAGCCGCCGCACCACCTGGACGCAGCGCATCACCGTCATATGGTCGAGCTTCGGCATCAGCAAGCCGGCTTCCGCATATTTGATGAAATCGCGGGCCGCGATCACTTCGCCACTCTCGGCTTTCAGCCGCGACACCGCCTCGTAATAGCGCACGTTGCGATCGGGCAGCGCGACGATGGGCTGCAGATAAAGATCGATCCTGCCGGCATCGATGGCGCCGCTGACCAAAGTGATGATGCCCTCGCGGTCGAGCCTGCTGAAAGCATCGACCGTGCGCTGGACCGAAGCGCCTGTCACTTCCAGCGCGGCCTCCGCCACGGCGGCGTCAGCCGGGTCCGCCACCTCCGCAGACTGCCCGCGACGACCGCCGGCAGCGCTGAGCGCAGCGTCGTGCGACGCGACCGATCCCGCGAGGTCCTTCACCTGCGAGGAGAGTTCGGCAAGTTCGGAGACGAGCGGCTGCGCCTTTTCCGTCGAGCGCTCGAATGCCCGCTCGACCCTGTTGTCCACGGCGCTGAGCCGCCGGCCGAACTCGGCAAGCTGGCGCGTCATATCGCCGGAATTGCGAGTCAGCGCCGAAATCTGCTCCCGGGAGTCCGCTCGCTCGCGTAGCCGCGCCGCCAGCGTGTTGCAGACCACGAGCGCCATCAACACCGCGAACCCCACCAGCGCCGCTTCCAGCCCGGTGAAATCGAAGTGAAGATAGGACACAACACCAAGCGAGACGGCGATAATCGCCATGCACGCCGTTACGAATATGGCGCTGAACCGCACCTTGCCAAACTCCGTTATGCCTTACTTTGTTACTCTTTGACGCCGCGCCTACCCGCAAAGGACGCTCGGCCGTTTAGACCATAGCCTGCCGTATCGGCCACAGTCTTTCGGCCATAGGCTAATGTCCACAAGCGTGCACGCGCTGCATCCCCCTATTACATCGTAGCCAAATTTTGCGCCTGCTTCTATAAGGCCACAATGGGCGTGCCTTTAAGGCCGCGATCACTCTGCGGCGGTTCATTCCCATGACCCCAGCACCCGATTCCGTCATTGCCGCGCCCGCACCAAGCTCCACGCCGAAGCTGGGGTTGTTCGCCTGGATCGCGAGGGAGCCCGACGCGGCGTTCGGCGCGTTCTTGGCCCTGCATTTTGTGGTCTGGAC
>JBAUYV010000411.1:0-47556 GCA_049584975.1 Xanthobacteraceae bacterium
ACGCCGCGGGTTTGGGCGGCGCCGGTTCCGATGGAGCCTTGATTGGTATGACTGTGCTCATCGAGCGCTAGATCCGCCGGCGGCGCGGCGCCTGCCGTTACTCCGCCGCTATGGCCGAGACGCGCGCGCCGGCGTTGCGCGGCGCGAACACCTCCGTCTCGCCGTTATCTTCAAGCAGCTTCATCAAACGTCGGCGCATGATCATGCCCGGACGATCCGAGACCATGTGGGCTTCGATCCGCCGCGACAAATCGACCGGAGTGTCGGGGTCGGTGGACTCGATCATGTCCTTGTCTTCGCGTGTGATCTTGAAATCCCAGTCGATCAGCTCCTTCGCCGGGCAATCGGCTTCGGTGTCGTTGCGGTAGAGCCACTGCACGACCTGAATGTGATCATCGTCGATTGGCGTCGCCGAATTGAAGATGATGTGGCGAAGTCCGGAAGGATACTCGATGTCGAGCTTCCGGCAGAACGGCATGTACCACTTGTTGCGCATATGCCGCTTGGTGGTGGGCTCCTTCGTCCCGGAGATGCGGTACTGCACCGGCGGATTAGCGACGGTGATGAGCGTCTCCGCCTCGAAGCCGTAGTCGGTCTCCTTGATCTCGTACTTCTCGGGTAAAGGCTGATCGAACTGCCCAAAAGTCCCTTTGTGGACGAAGGCGAAATGGGCGTTGTCGAACGAGTTTTCCATCAGGCGCAACGCCGAAGTGTTCCACATCTCGTAAAATTGCGGGATGCGTCGGTATTTTGGATCGTTTTCCTCGGCGGCATCGAGAATGGGCGCCAGCGGTTCATCGAGCGCGACCCAGGCGTAGCCGTAGCGCGTGTCGCAGTGGTAGGCCGGCGTCGACAGATTGGGCACTTTCTGCTGCACCGGAAATTGCGGGACGTGCACCAGCTTGCCGGTGCGGTCATAGGTCCAGCCGTGGTAGCCGCAGACGAGCTTACCCTCATTGCACCAGCCCTTGGACAGTTTGGAGGTGCGATGGCAGCAGCGGTCCTTCAGCGCCGCCGGTTTCCCCTGGGCATCGAGAAACAGCACGATGTCTTCGCCCAGCAGGCGAAACGGCTTCGGCCCCGATTTCAGATCCTCCATCGGCAGGACCGCGTACCAGAATCGGCGCAAAACGTTTTGTTTCGTCGTCAGCATATTGTTCTCCGTATTCTTATTGCCCGGTTGCTGTCTTAAGTCTCTCTGACGATCGCGCTGTCGTGCCAAGAGCCGAGCGCGAGCTTCGACAGCGCGACCATGACCGAAAATAGCGCAATTCCCGCGATTGTAATCAGAAATAGGGCCGCGAACATGCGAGGAATGTCGAGCTGATAGCCGGACTGGAGAATCTCATAGGCGAGACCGGCGCTGCGGCCGCCGGTGCCGGCGACGAATTCCGCGACGACCGCGCCGATCAGCGCAAGCCCGCTGGAGATGCGCAAGCCCGCGAAGAAGTAGGGCAGCGCGCTCGGTATCCGCAAATATGCGAGATTTTGCAGCCGTGACGCCCGATTGATGGCGAACAGGTCCAGATGACCCGCATCGATGCTGCGCAACCCGACGGTGGTGTTCGAAATGACCGGAAAGACCGCGATGATCGTGGCGCAGATGATCAGCGCCCCTTGCGTGTTCTTGATCAGAATGATGATCAGCGGCGCGATGGCGACGATCGGCGTGACCTGAAGAATGACCGCATAGGGAAAGAAGCTGCGCTCAATGATCGGGCTCTGCACGAACAGGAACGCGACGCTGGTACCGATGGTGATCGACAAGGCGAGCGCAATCAATGTCACCCGCAAGGTGATCATGAGCGAGTGTAGCAACGCCGGCGCATTGGTAATGAAGGTTTTGATGATCAGGCTCGGCGCGGGAACCAGATAGGACGGGACGGCGAAAGCCCAGCACGAGAACTCCCAGCCGGCCAGGATCAGAATGCCGACGGCAAGCGGGGGCAATATGTCGGCGATTTTTTGGCGGCTTGCGGCGAGCGTCATGCCGTTGAACCCGGAATTCTGTAATCGCCGATCCGATCACCACATGATTTTGAGGTCTTTCACGAACTGTGTGGTGAATGCCTTGTGCCAATCGGTGTCCTTCGGCAGCAGATTTGAGGCTACCATCAGATCGTAGGTTTTTTTCCAGCGCTCTTCGGTCATGATTCCAATACCCATGGTCTTGGCATCGCCGCCATCGACGATCTGGAGTTCGTTGAGGCGCTTGATGCCGAAGGCGATCTGGCCGTCACTCATGTTGGGATTGTCCGCCTGAATAAGCTTGTTGGCGGGAGCCGGATCACCCTTCAGGTAGCTTTTCCAGCCCTCCATGGACGCCTTGACAAAGCGGCGTACGACATCCGGATGTTCGCTCAGGAATTTCGTGGTCGTGACTATGGTGGTGCCGTAGGGCGGATATCCATAATCGGCGAACAGGTAGAAGTTGACGGGCACGCCCTTTTGCAAGGCCTGATATGGCTCCGATGACGGGTAGGATTGCTGGGCGATCTTATTGTCGGCGAAGAACGGCTGCAGGTTGAAGGTGTAGGGTTGCAGTTGGGATTCGCTGTAACCGAATTTTGCCTTGACCCACGGCCACCATGACGAGCGCCCGGACGCGGCGATGAGGATGGTCCGGTCTTTCAAACCGCCGAGGTCTTTGACGTCGGCGTGCGTCATCATCCCCTGCAGGTCCTTCTGGAATGACGTTCCGACGGTGATGACTGGCAGTCCCTTGGACACTCCGCTGAGGACCTGGAAGTCGTACCCGATCATCATATCGGTTTCGCCCCCGAGCAGAAGTTGCATACCGTTGACCTGCGGTCCTCCCATCTTGATGGTGACGTCCAGACCTTCCTTCTCGTAAAGGCCGGTCGCCTTTGCCTGATAGAAGCCGCCGTGTTCGGCCTGAGCGAACCAGCTGGTCAGAAAGGTCACTTTATCGGCAGCGCTCGCCTGGCCGGCGAGGAGCGACATGGCCAGTGCGGTCGCAAGAAGGGTGGCGGCGAGACGTGAAACGGCGATGGATGGCATGGCAGGTCCCGTGGGTGCGTGGGGTTCTTGCCGCCATGGAATGCAAGGCGCACGCCACGTTTGGACACCACTCCTGCGTCCCCTTGACACCCACTATCGGCGATTTGAATCATTGCAATCGCCATCAAATTTCCCTTACGCCGCAACCTCTCGAACGTCGCCGATGATTTTTTGTGCAGACCGGGCTAATCAATGAGCAGGAAGGATTGACCGGCGTAAAGCCCACCAAGGCTTGCGGTTGCGCCCCGGCACATCGCTGCCTGGTACGGCGCTTGCGTGTAATCCTGTCGACGGAGGAAAGCTTTGCCGGGAAGCGCGTTCTACTGGGCGGAATTGCGGAGCAAGGATTTCAAAGGCCTTGATCCCGAAAAGACCATCGCGATCCTGCCGGTCGCGGCGATCGAGCAGCACGGGCCGCATCTGCCGGTCATGACCGACAGCGCGATCGCCGAGGAAATGATCGCGCTGTTGAAAGAACGTCTTCCAAATGATCTCCGCGTGCTGGTATTGCCGGTGCAGTACATCGGTAAGTCCAACGAACATCTGCTGTCGCCGGGTACATTGAGTCTCTCGGCGGAGACTCTCACGCGTCTACTAGTTGAAATCGGTGAGGGCGTGCATCGCGCCGGCTTGCGCAAAATGGTTCTGGCGAACTCGCACGGCGGCAATGTGCATGTGCTGGCGACCGTGGCGCGCGAACTGCGGGTTAGATTCGGGATGCTCGTGGTGGCGACGCAATGGGGGCGGTTCGGCCTGCCGGGCGGGATGTACGATGCTGTCGAGACGCAGCACGGCATTCACGCAGGCGACATCGAGACTTCGCTCATGCTGGAATTCCGGCCTGATCTCGTGAGCATGGCCGATGCAACGAATTTCGTCTCCTCGGCGATTGCCATGGAGAAGGAGTTCAAGAAGCTCTCCGCCGACGGCACGCACGCTTTCGGCTGGATCGCGCAAGACCTTAATGCCGAGGGGGCCGTCGGCGATGCGTCGAAGGCCACGGCCGCCAAGGGCAGGAAAACCGCCGAACATCAGGTCGAGGGATTTATCTCTCTGTTGCGCGACATGACCGCATTTTCTCTAAACCGCCTCTACGCCGCCGATGCCCATCAAGTTCGCTGAAATATCCTGGCCCGCTGAGCGTCGCTTTTGGCTGGTGAACGCCCGCGTGCCTGCCTGCGTGTTGGCCGGCAAGGCGTCGTCGTCAGCGCCACCGGATGGCGAAGGTGTCATCAAGGCGGCTCTCTTGATCGAGGGCGGTCGGCTCGCGCGCATCGAGACGGCGGGCGCTCAACCTGATGATGGCGCGCCACGCGTCGACCTCGGCGGCCGTCAAGTGTGGCCGATGCTCATCGACATTCACACTCATCTCGACAAAGGACACTCGGTCGAGCGTAGCCCGAACTCCGACGGCACGTTCCACAACGCGCGGCTTGGCGCCGTCGCGGACCGCGCGCACTGGACGGTGCCGGATTTGCGCCGCCGCATGGATTTCGGTTTGCGCTGCGCGCACGCGCACGGAGTCTCGGCCATCCGCACGCACATCGACACTTATCAGGAAACGATCGAGCGAAACTGGCAAGCTGTGCACGAAATGCGCGACGAGTGGCGCGGCAAGGTGGACCTGCAGGCGGTGTCGTTGTGTCCGATCGGACTATTGCAGGATGAATTTGGCGACCGGGTCGCCGCCATGGTGGCAAAGTCGCAGGGTCTGCTCGGTGGCGTGACGCGAGCGGCGGTCGGCGATCATGGCGCCACCCTCGACAACATCGATGCGCTGTTGGATCGGCTCTTCGCACTCGCCATGCGGTACGATCTTGAGATCGATCTCCACGTGGACGAGACCCACGACCCGACTTCGGCGACACTGCCCCACGTCGCCCGCGCGGCGCTCCGGCACGGGTACAAAGGCCGCGTGGTCTGCGGGCACTGCTGTAGTCTCGCCAATCAGCCGGAGGATGTCATCGACCGCACCCTCGACCTGTTAGCCGATGCTGAAATCGCCATCGTTACGCTGCCGACCGTCAATATGTATTTGCAGGACCGCACCCCGGGCCGCACGCCGCGATGGCGCGGCGTGACCGTGATCCGGGAAATGCGCCGACGCGGCATATGTGTGGCCGCGGCCGGCGACAATTGCCGCGACAGTTTTTATGCCTATGGGGATCACGACGTGCTCGACACGTTCCGGCAGGCGGTGCGCATCGCTCATCTCGATCACCCGTTAATCGGCGCGCCGGCATTCGTGAGCGTGAACCCGGCGGCGATCGGGAAGTTCGCGGATCACGGCCGCATTGCCGTTGGTGCGCCGGCGCGGCTCATCGTACTCAACGCGCGAACCATCAACGAAATCGTCTGCCGGCCCCAATCGGATCGCGTGGTCATCGATGGCGGTGAAGTCCTGCGCGCTAAGCCCCCCGACTATTCCGAACTTTGGCAGGAAAACGTGGAGCTGGAGCGCGCCTGAATTCGTCAATATCACGCCAGTTCGGCCGCGATTTCCTTGGAGTTGATCACAAATCCAAAACACTGGCGCACGTTATAGATCGTCGCCGCCATGCAGTAATCCGGCGACGTGGTCGCCGTGCAGTCTTCTATCAGCAGACAATCGTAGCCGAGGAAATTGGCATCCTGCAGGGTGCACAGCACGCATTGGTCGGCGTTGACGCCGGCGAACAGGAGAGTCGTGACGCCGAGATTGCGTAGGATGCTGTCGAGCATGGTGTCCTGAAAGCCCGACATCCGATACTTGGCGACGTGAACGTCGGAGGGCTCGACAGCGAGCTCGTCAACGATGGCGGCCGCCCAGCTTCCGAACTCCAGCACCTTCGCACCGTTTGCCGGCAGCGGATCGCCGAGGCCGATGCCTTCGCCGGTGGGATTGTAGACGTGGAGTAGGGCGGGGCTCAGGTTGAGCCTGTCAGGGCGGTTGCCCCAATTGAGCCAGATCACCGGCACGGCCGCCTGCCGCAGCAGGGGCAGCAGGTTCGATAGCGGAGCAATGGGGCGGCATGCGGGCGCCACATCAATCCCGATATGCGCCAGCCAGCCGTCGCGATGGCAGAAATCATTCTGCATATCGACCACGATGATCGCCGTCCGCGCGAGGTCGAAGGTCACCATGCGGTTTCCGGCATTGACCATGATGGGTCGAGGCGTTGCGGGCGCACGCACCAGGTTGGCGTGCGTTTCGCTGACACGCCACTGATTTGCTGGAGCGGTGCCGAGCGGCACGCCGCCGGGAGGTTTCAGCGTCTGGTCCATTAGGCCGTTCCCAAGACCCAGCGGTCTTCGTCGTCAAGCTCGACGGGCTCGCCGCCGCGGATCAGTTCGGCGAAGCCCTCATTCGGCGTCATGACCGTAAGGGTGTAGAGCTTGCCGGGACCGGTGTTCTCGATCACGTGCTCGCTGCCGGGACGCAGCAGAAGGGCGTCGCCGCGCTTGATCGGCATGGTCTTGTCCTCGCAACGCGCTTTGCCTTCGCCTTCCAAGACGTAGAAAAACTCGTGCGCGTGCGCATGCTCATTCGGCGGTGTAGCGCCGCCTTTGGTGAAAATCTCGACCACAAAAATGTTGTCGATGTCGTCCTTTTCGCGATCGAAAAGCAGGACGAAATAATTGGTGTCCTTCGGACTGATGCGGAAGGCCTTGGCGGTCGTTGCGTTTTCGAAGCTGAATTTCATCATGACTTTGTGTCATCCCTGCAGTTGGCGCCTCGGCCGCGCGTGTGATTGGTCTTCAGACTGGCCAATTGTGCCGCTTTTGGAAAGCATCAAAATTCGGCAACCCGGCCAGCCGCTACCGCGCGATCAGGGATGACGCTGCATGCAGTTGGGCTTACCCTTGGCATGGTCGTTGCTTTGCATAAATTGCCGGCGTGTTTGACGCCGGATCAGCAACTATGCGCATCCTCTACATCTATTGCCACCCATTACCCGAAAGCTTTCACGCCGGGATCCGCGCCAAGGCATTGTCAGCGCTGGCCGAGGCGGGCCATCAGGTCGATCTTCTCGATCTCTACGCCGAGAAGTTTGATCCCGTCCTTTCCGAAGAGGCCCGTCGGCACTATCACGACGAGTCGCGCAATCGCGCCGGATTGGAGAACTATATCGCGCGGCTCACCGCGGCCGAGGTTCTCATATTGCAGTTTCCGACCTGGTGTTTCGGCCTGCCCGCCATGCTCAAGGGCTTCTTTGATCGCATGATTCTTCCCGGCGTGGCGTTCGACCTGAGCGATCCGGCCCACGCCAAGCCGATGCTGCTCAATCTCAGACGTATCGTCGGAATCGTCACTTACGGTCGCCCGCGGTACATGGCGTTGTGGATGAGCGATCCGCCGCGGCGGATCATCAAGCGGTATGTGCGTTGGTTTACCGGCGGCCGGGCGCGCGCGGACTATCATGCGCTCTATCACCTCAATGTCGCCACCGAGGCGCAGCGATCGGCGTTTCTGGATCGAGTCGATCGCGCCATGCGCAGGCTGTGAGCGCGGCGCGTGTCAGCTTCCGCGATAAGTCGAGTAGCTCCACGGCGTGGCGAGAAGCGGCACGTGATAGTGCGCCTCGGGTTCGGCGACCGCGAAGCGAATGGGCACAACGCCGAGGAAAGGCGGATCGGGGAGCGCTGTTCCCCGGCGCACAAAATAGTCGCCGATGGCAAACCGCAATTCGTATTGGGAAATGGGGATCGGTTGCTCGGCAATGAGCGGCCGGTCGGTGCGGCCGTCCGCGTTGGTGGTCGCGCGTGAAAGCAGAGATGTCTCGCCCGACGCGCCGATCTCGAGAAATTCGATAGCGACACCGGCGGCGGGATGGCCGTGATAGGTGTCGAGCACGTGGGTCGACAGCCGGCCGTGCACCTTGAGGCGATCGGGGCCGCGGACGTGCTGGTCGAGGCGGAGTTGGGCTATGCGGAAGATTTCGCCCAGAGCCGTTTCCCGTTCTTTGCCCGCCACGTCGTGCAGCCGTCGTTCGAACTCGCGCAGGATCGAATCCTTGGCGTGGCGGCGCGCGCAAATGATGAAGGGGATACCGAACTTCTTCCGATAGGCTTTGTTGAGCCGGTGGAAGCGATCGAACTCTTCGTTGTTGAGCCGATCGAGGCCGGCGCTGGTCTGCTCGGCCTGGGACTCAAGCGTCAGCGTATCCAGCCGCACCGCCTTGTTAGCGAGGTCCGGGTGGCCGGCGATGAGTGCGTGTTGTCGCTCGCCGCTCGCCTGCTTTACGGCCTCCTGCATGGCCTCGGCCAAGGCGGCAAGCGTAGGGAACGGACGCTTGCGGGCGGCGGTCGCCGCGACCCACGGCGCGTGTTCGTAGATGTTGCTTAGAGCGGAAACGAAGCCCTGCTCGTCAGCGGCATTCAACTCATCTAGCGAAATTGTGCTCATTGCGGTTTGCGGTCAGGCGCGCGTCGGCGCGGTGGCGGCGAGATCGCTGTGCTCGCGATGCCAATGGCGCGCAATATCGAGGCGGGTGGCGACCCAGACGCGGTCCTTGCGGGCGATGTAGTCGATGAACCGCGCCAACGCTGCCGCGCGTCCCGGCCGTCCGGCGAGGCGGCAGTGCAAGCCGATCGACATCATCTTGGGCGCCGTCTCGCCTTCGGCGTAGAGGGTGTCGAAGGCGTCGCGCAGATAGGCGAAGAAATCGTCGCTGCCCGCAAAGCCCTGCGGATTGACAAAGCGCATGTCGTTGGCATCGAGACTGTAGGGAATGATCACGTGCGGCCCTTTCGGTCCCTTGACCCAATAGGGCAGGTCGTCCGCATATGAATCGGAGGAATACTCAAAGCCGCCGTCTTCGAGAACCAGCTCGAGCGACTTGATGGAGCTTCGCCCAGTGTACCAGCCGAGCGGGCGTTCGCCGGTGACTTCCTCGTGGATACGGATCGCCTCGCGCATGTGCATGCGCTCCTCGGCTTCCGGCACGTCACGGTAGTCAATCCACTTCAGGCCGTGGCTGGCGATTTCCCAATTGGCCTCGCGCATGGCGGCGACGATTGCGGGATTGCGGGCAATCGCCGTCGCGACGGCGAATACGGTCACCGGCAGCTTGTTCTGCGTGAACAAGCGCCACAATCGCCAAAACCCGGCGCGGGAGCCGTATTCATACATAGACTCGACGTTCATGTGCCGCAGCCCCGGCCAGGGCTGCGCGCCCAGCACGTCGGAGAGAAAAGCCTCCGAGGCACGGTCGCCGTGGAGGATGGAATTTTCGCCGCCTTCCTCGTAATTGACGACGAATTGCACCGCGACCCGCGCACGTCCCGGCCAGCGCGGATCCGGGGGATTGCGGCCATAGCCGATGAGATCGCGGGGATAATCCTGCGGGGGCTTCATCGCCTCAGCGTTCCCGTCATATACAGCGTCGGCACATGGAGCGGGCCTCGGCATGACCACAAAAAATTAGCATGACAGAGATAAGCAGACCTGTTCAAGTGCGTCCCGCCCGCGGCGAATCTTTAGGATGCTGACTAGTTCTCCTCAAGGCCAAGATGGAAGTTCGATAACCGCCGCCGGCGCGTTCGGCGCGCGCATCCTGACCTTGGCTGATCGGCTGGCGCAGTTTTCGGAAAGCCCGGACGGGCTGACGTGCACCTTCATGTCGCCCGCGCATCGTGCGACTGCCGCGGAATTGCGCAGGCTGATGACGGCTGCCGGGATGGCTGCGCAGATCGATGTGGTTGGCAACGTCGTCGGTCGCTATGCCAGCGCGCGCCCCGACGCCGGTACGCTGATCGTCGGGTCGCACTACGACACCGTCCGCAATGCCGGAAAATATGACGGACGGCTTGGAATCCTCACGGGCATCGTCGCTGTCGAGGAACTGCACCGTCGGCATGTCGCCTTGCCGTTTCATTTGGACGTGGTCGGTTTTTCCGAGGAGGAGGGCGTGCGCTTCTCCGCTCCGTATCTTGGAAGCGCCGCTATAGCCGGCCGGTTCGATGCTGGTATTCTCAAGCGGCGCGATGCGAATGGACTAACTCTCGCCGAGGTGCTGCGTCAGACCGGCGGCACCGCTGAAACCATCGCCGCCGTAGCGCGGCGCGACGCGCTCGCTGGCTACGTCGAAGTCCATATCGAGCAGGGCCCGGTGCTGCTGCATGATAACCTGCCAGTTGGGGTTGTCATCGCCATCGCGGGCTTTGCGCGCCGCCGTGTCACTGTGCGAGGCGTTGCCGGCCATGCCGGAGCGGTTCCGATGGCGTTGCGCCACGACGCTGCCGCCGCGGCTGCTGAAATCGTCAATATGGTCGAGCGGCGCTGCTCGCAGGTCCCCGGTTTGATGGGCACCGTCGGCCAATTGCAGGTCACCGCGGGCGCCATCAACGTGATCCCGGCGTTGTGCGAGCTGTCGCTCGATATGCGCTCGGACAATGCCGGCGAACTGGAAACGGCGCTCGGCGATATCGGCGCCCGGATCCAGGCCATTGCGGCGCGCCGTGGCGTGTTGGTAGAGATCGAAAAGGTAGCGGAATTGCCGCCGGTTCTTTGTACGCCGCGGCTGCGGGACGCATTGGGGCGTGCGGTTGCGCGTCAGGGGCTCGCGGTCCGCAGTCTTGTGAGCGGTCCGGGGCACGACGCGGTCATGTTCGACGGGGTCACCGATGTCGGCATGCTGTTCGTGCGTTGCGGCAATGGCGGCATCAGCCATTCACCGCTTGAAACAATCACCGCCAGTGACGCCGATATGGGTGTGCGGGTTCTTCTCGATTTTCTCACCAACTTCGAGGTGCGGCCGTGACCATGCTTCGCATCAAAGCTGGGCCTTACGAATTCGACGCGCGCATGGAAGAAGAGGCGGCGCCCAAGACGTGCGCCAAGTTCGCGAGCCTGCTGCCCTACCGACAACAAATCATTCACGTGCGCTGGAGCGGCGAGGGTTGCTGGATTCCGCTCGGTGACCTCGATCTTGGATTATCCTACGAAAATCACACCAGCCATCCGGCGCCGGGAGACATCATTTTGTATCCGGGCGGCATCAGCGAAACCGAAATCCTTCTGGCCTACGGAGCGGTGTGTTTCGCCAGCAAGGTCGGGCAATTGGCCGGCAACCACTTTCTGACCATCGTCAGCGGACGCGAGAATCTGACGGCGCTCGGCAAGCTCACTTTGTGGAAGGGCGCTCAGGATATTGTGTTCGAGTGTAAGTAGGACGAGGGTCGCTGCAGCGATGTAATCCTCAGCCTCGATTGTTCGATCCGTTTATAATCTCCGCTAATTCTTCAATATTGTCAATATGATATTCCGGCGAAAGTGCCATGCAGCGCTGGCGATCGCCGAACCCATAAGCCGCCCAGCAGCAGGCGATACCGCACGCATGGGCGAACTTAATGTCCACCTCCGTGTCGCCGATCATCAGCATGCGCGCTTTGTCGATTTGAGGAAACTTCGGAATGATACGATCGGTCAGCAGCGCCGGGTTGGGCTTGAAGGGGACTCCCGGCGCTTCGCCAAAAACAAGATCGATGAAGGGCGCCAGTTCATATCGATCCAGCGATCGATGAATGGCATCGACGCCTTTGTTGCTGACCACAATGCATTTTGCCCCGCGCGCATGCACGCGTTGCAGCGTGATCTCGGCTCCAGGAACCATTTTGATGAGCGGATCGCTTTCGCTGCGGTAGAACGACCTGTAGGCGCTGACCATTTCGGTCACGGCGTCGCTCTGTCCGCGCAAGCCCGGGTCCAACAGAACAATGGTCTCCGGGAGCGACAAGCCCTTGCTCACGACGCTTGCTGTCTGCTCCGGGGGCGGAATCGGTCGCCCATACTTTGCCAGCGCCCGTTCGAGACAATGGGCGATCGCAAAGCGCGTGTCGCACAAGGTGCCATCAAAGTCGAAGATTAAAAGATCGAAGCGAGTCTTGGCAGGCATTTTTGGCCGCCATGAAGCCCCGGGCTAAGGCCGGCGACGTTAGTGGCCGGCCATGTGCTTGCCGATGGTAGCGCGATCCGTCTCCGCGACGGGAGACTGATAGTTGATCGTTCCGCCCGACATGACGGCGACACGATCGGCAAGCTCGAGCACCTCGTCGAGGTCTTCGGACACCAGCAGCACCGCCGCGCCGTGGTTGCGCTGCTCCATGATCTGGGCGCGAATTTCGGCGACCGAGGCGAAATCGAGGCCGAAACAAGGGTTGGCGACGATGAGCACGTCGACATTGCCGGAAAGTTCGCGCGCCAGGACCGCGCGCTGCACGTTGCCGCCCGACAGGTCGGCAAGCGCTGTTTCGGGGGAGGGCGTCTTCACCCGGTAACGCCTGATCAGCTCGCGGGCTTTTTCGCGCATCGGACCGGGCGACATCCACCAGCCGAGTTTTGCCGATGGGGGCCGATCGAAGGTGCGGAACGCCATATTCTCGGCCACCGTCATCTTCGGCACGGTGGCGTTCTTGAGCGGCTCTTCCGGCAGCCCGAATATTTTCAGTCGGTAAAAGGAATCGCGGTCGGGCTCGAATGGATGCCCCTTGATCATGATGCGCCCGTCGGTAAGCGGGCGCTGTCCCGAGAGCACCTCGACCAGTTCCGACTGGCCGTTTCCCGACACCCCGGCAATGCCGACGATTTCTCCGGCATGAACCTTCAGATTGACCCGATCGAGCGCGGGAAGCCCCTCATCGTCGTTTGCGCAGAGCGCGACGAGCTCCAGCACTGTTTCGCCGGGAGGATTGGGCGCACGAACGGCGCGCTCGCGGATTTGCGTATCGCCGATCATCATCCGCGCCATCGCCTCGGTGGTGAGGTCTTTGACATCACCGCCGCCGACCTTGCGGCCGCGACGCAGCACGGTCACGCTGTCGCAGAAGCTCGTGACCTCGCGGAATTTGTGCGTGATCATGATGACCGTGATCTCCTTGCGATGGGTCATGTCGCGCAGGAGACCGAGCATTTCGTCCGCCTCGCCGGGCGTGAGCACCGATGTCGGTTCGTCGAGAATGAGCAGCCGCTGGTCCAGATAAAGCAGCTTCAAGATTTCCAGCTTCTGCTTTTCGCCCGCGGCCAGGGCGGCCACCGGCACATCGAGCGGCACGCGGAACGGCATGCGGTCGAGAAACGCATTGAGCGTCGCCATCTCCTTCTTCCAGTCGATGATGGCGGGCGCATCAGCGCGGCTGATCACGAGATTTTCTGCGCCAGTCAGCGATGGCACCAGCGTGAAATGCTGGTACACCATGCCGATGCCGTTGGCCCGGGCGTCGCGCGGATTGCGGATCGGCACTTCTTTGCCATCGAGCAGGACCTGGCCGCGATCGGGGCTGTAATAGCCCATGATGCATTTGACGAGGGTGGATTTGCCGGCGCCGTTCTCGCCGAGCAACGCGTGGACGGTTCCGGGCTCGACCTTGATGGACACGTCCTCGAGCGCGACCAGCGATCCGAATATCTTGGTCATCCCGATGGTCTCGAGCGAGGGGGCTCGCATCGCCGGGGCGGCGGTCTGCGGCGCCTGAACGGCCACGGCTAAACTCATGGCAGCTTCTCCGTGAAGGCCTTGGAATTGGATACGGCGCCGAAGACTCCGCCCTGCATTTTGACCATTTTGACTGCCGCGAGGTGGTTGCCGTGATCGGTTGCGGCACAGCAATCCTCGAGCAGCAGGCACTCGAACCCGCGATCGTTCGCCTCGCGCATGGTGGTGTGCACGCACACGTCGGTGGTGATGCCGGTGAGCACGATGTTGCGCCGCCCGGTGGACCGCAGCATCAATTCGAGGTCGGTCGCGCAGAATGAGCCCTTGCCCGGCTTGTCGACGATCGGCTCTCCGGGTCTTGGCGCTAATTCGGGAATGATTTCCCAGCCCGGTTCGCCGCGCACGAGAATGCGCCCGCAGGGTCCCGGATCGCCGATGCCGGCACCGATGCGCTGGGAGCGCCAGCGTTTGTTCTCCGGCAGGTCACCCAGATCGGGACGATGGCCCTCGCGGGTATGAATGACGCCGTAGCCCTTGGCGCGCATGGCGTCGAGCACGGACCGAATGGGCTCGATCGGCGCGCGGGTGAGCGAAAGATCGTAGCCCATGGCATCGACGTAGCCTCCCTTGCCGCAGAAGTCCGTCTGCATGTCGATGATGATCAGCGTGGTGTTCTTCGGCGTCAGATCGCCGTCGAACGGCCAGTCATAGGGATCGCCCGCAATCGTGGCCATCGCTTACTCCGCCGCCCGATCGAGCCGCTCACCGTAGCGGCGCACCGGCGCTCGGAAGCCGCACGACGTGCCGTCCACGAATTGCACTTTATCTTCCCAAGGCAGCCGATAGTGGCCCTCCACGAGGTCCTGCATGTAGGTGTACGGGCAATCCTGCGCGCCGCCGCGGACGGCCGTGAAGCCGCGATGACCGAACTGGTAGATGTTGTTCTCGACCGACCAATGCTGGCGCGCTTCGCGCACCAGGTCGGGCCGCACCTCCGCGGTAATGATTTCGTCGGGCCGGCCGCTTGTGCCATGGGCCATGATGGCGCCGTCGAAATTGACGACCATGGCTTCGCCCATGGAGTCGAAGGTGCCGTCCGATCCGCACATGCAGACGTTGGCGGTCACCATGAGATTGCAGAATGCGTTGGCCTGGTTGGTGAAGCGCCAAGCGTCGCGGATCGGCGCCGTATAGCCTGCGGTGCGGATCATGATCTCCGCGCCCTTGTAGGCGCATTCGCGCGCCATCTCCGGGAACATGCCGTCGTGGCAGATGATGAGCGCTACCTTTGCACCCTTCGGCCCATCGATGACCGGGATGCCGATATCGCCGGGCTCCCATGGCTCGACCGGAACCCAGGGGTGCATCTTGCGATAGTAGAGCCGCAGCGCGCCGGTATCGTCGATGATCAGGCCGGAGTTGAACGGATAGGCGCCGGGGTTGCTTTCCATGATGGAAAAGCAGCCCCAGATGCGGTGCTCGGTGCACGCCTTCTTGAATGCCGCGACCTCGGGCCCGTCGAGTGAACACATGATGGCCGGATTGGTGTCCATCGAGAGACCGTGCAAGGCGTATTCCGGGAACACCACGAGGTCCATGGTCGGCATGTTACGGCGGGCCTTGCCGACCATGGCGGCGATGCGCTCGGTCTGCGCCGCCAGGTCGTCGGGCGTCTTCACCACCGGCAGCTGCAGCTGAACGAGCCCCAGCACCACGCCATTTGGAGTCTTGTTGAGTCCGCCAAGGCTGCTCATGCCAGTCCACTCATGCAAGTCCGCTCATGCAAGCCTTTTCATGGCGATGTCACTTGGTGATGCTCAGCTCGCCCGGTACAAGGCGCGCGGCGTGCTTGGAGCCAGCCGATGCGATCATGATAAAGAGCGTGAGGATGTAGGGCGCGGCGTTGTAGAAATAATACCCTTGGGTGATGCCGACTGATTGCAGCGCCGGACCGATCGCGCCGGCGGCGCCGAACAGCAACGCAGCCACCACGCACCGAATTGGGCTCCAGCGCGCGAAGATAACGAGCGCCACGGCCATCAGTCCTTGACCGGACGACAGTCCCTGGTTCCAGGCACCCGGGTAGTAGAGCGAGAGGAACGCACCTCCCACACCCGCCAGAAAGCCGCCCACCGTGGTGGAGAGAAAGCGCACCAGATCGACCGACACGCCCATCGCCCTCGCAGCGGGCGCGCTGTCACCGGTCATGCGGACGATCAGGCCCCACTTGGTGTTGGCGAAGGCCCAGGCCATCAAAAAGCCGACCGCGATGCCCACGAGCAGCAGCGGATTAATGCGAAGTGCCGTCACGACTTCCTGGTTGCCGGACCAGAAGCCAAGCGAAAAGGAACCGAGCTGGGGCGCCGACGGCTGGATGTAAGGTTTGCCGAAGAAGAACGCGACGCCGGTGCCGAACAACATCATGGCGATGCCGACCGCGATGTCGTTCACCCGCGGCAGCTTGCAGATGTAGCCATGCATGGCCCCGAGCACCGAACCGGCGCAGCCGGCGGCCAGCACGCCGAGCCATGGCGACCCGGTTTGATAGGAGATCGCGTAGCCGGTCATGGCGCCGAGAACGAGCGTACCCTCGAGACCCAGATTGACCCGCCCGGACTTTTCCGTGAGGCATTCGCCAAGGGCCACAAACATGAACGGAGTGGATACGCGCAGCGCTCCACCGATCAGCGCCACAAGGACGATAAATGCATCGCTTTGGCTCATGTGCGCTCGACCGTCCCGCTCACTTGGAAGATCTTGAAGCGGCCGTACAACGTCTCTGACATCAGCAGGACAACGAAAGTCAGTCCCTGCAGCACCAGCACCGTGGCATCGGGAAGCCCCATGCGCCGTTCGATAAGGCCGCCGGAAGCTACGATGCCGCCGAACAATATGGCGACGGGAACGATGGCCAGCGGATTGTGCCGCGCCAGGAACGACACCAGGATTCCGGTATAGCCGTAACCGGCGGCCAGCGATGCGTTGGCGCGGCCTTGGATCGCCGCAACCTCGTAAAAGCCGGCAAGGCCGGCGCAAGCGCCGGCGATGGCGCAGCAGATCACAATCAGTTTTCCGACCGGGAGTCCCTGTGCCAGTGCGGCGCGCGGGTTGCCGCCCGCGACTCTCACGGCGAAACCGAACGTGGTTCGCGACAGCAGGATGTACAGCAGGACCGATAGTACCACGCCGGCGACCAAGCCCCAGTGTACGTCAGTGCCGGGGATATACCCGACCATGTAGGCGTCGCCGATGGGCATGGTCGAAGGCTTGTTGGGGTTTGTAAGGTCGCGAAGCGAACCCTCGACAAAGAAGTTCATGATTGCGATGCCGATATACGTCATCAGCAGCGAGGAGATCGTTTCATTGACGCCGCGGGCGTAACGCAGGTAGCCGACGATCCCAATCCAGAAGCCTCCAACGGCCATGGCAGTTGCCGCCATGATCCACAAAGTCAAAATCGGCGAGGATTGACCGACGACAAAGGGAATGGCCATCGCGGCCGAGGCAAACCCTCCGAGCACGAGGGCGCCTTCGCCACCGATGATGACGAGGCCGATGCGCGCCGGCAGCGCGACCGCAAGCGCGGTCAGGATCAGCGGCGAGGAACGCTCAAGCGTGTTCTGCAGTGAAAACGCGGTGCCAAAGCCACCGCGTTCCACCAGCTCAAAAAATTCGGTCGGAGATTTCCCGAGCGCCAGCAGTAGCAGTGAGAATAGGAATCCTGAGATTCCCAGCGCTAGCAGCGGGATCACGACATATTCGGCGCTGCGGCGAATTCGGACGGACAGATCGCCCCAATGGCTGCTTGGCGCAAGGGCCGCCGGGCTCAGCGGTTCTGCAACGTCTGCCATGCTCTGTTACGAACTCCCGGGATATTCGATCGAGGGACGGAGGAGGGTATAGTTCACCGTGCGGCGAGGGTGTGACCCGCCGCACGGCATGATCGTCAGCCGATTGCGATCACGTGATCGAACCTTGGACGCCTTCGAGCAGATAGTTCATTTTGTCGAGGAATGGATCGAGGTTGTCGTAGGTCTTGCTGATGACCACGTTGCCTTTGTTGTCCTTCAGCGGCCCCACGTAAATTGGCATCTTGTTCTTGAGGTCCGCGATGGCCTTCGTCGCGGCCTTGCGCGCCGCATCGTCCGCGCCGGCTCCGAATGGCGTGTTCTGCACCATGTCGGACTCGTAGCCGCCGGCCACCATGTTGGGGAGCGGCTTGCCGGCCTTAATGAGCTCGGCGTAGCTCTTGTAGATGGTGATCCACTTGTATTCGGCGCCGGTGACGAAGCCTTTGGGCGCCAGCGGCGCCTGGGACGCATTGTGGCCGCAGGTTTTCACGCCACGCTTCTCTGCGGTCGAGATGACGACCTTCGGACTATCGACGTGACAGGTGATAACGTCGCAGCCGGCGTCGACCAGCGCGTTGGTGGCTTCGGCCTCGCGCACCGGCAGCGACCAGTCGCCGGTAAAGATGACCTGGACGGTGGTTTTTGGATTCGTCGTCCTGGCGCCGAGCAGCACCGAATTGATGTTGCTCAGCACGGAGGCGATCGGCTTGGCGGCCACGAACCCGATCTTGTTCGATTTTGTCGACAGACCGGCGGCGACGCCATCCACATAATGGGCTTGATTCAGGTAGCCGAAGTAGCTGCCGAGGTTCTTGGGAAGCTTCGGCGTCCACAAGGGCGCCGCATGGCGAAACTCGACACTTGCATATTTTTTGGACAGGTCGATCATAAACGGATCAAAATAGCCGAACGAGGTTCCGAGAATGATGTTCGCCTTGTCCAAATTGATCATGGATTCCATGGTCTTGGCGCAGGCGTCTGTCTCCGGAACGTTCTCCTCTTCGGTCACCTTGACGCCCGGAAGGCTCTTAAGCGCCGACACCGCGACCGCATGGGCCTGGTTCCAGCCGAAATCGTCGCGCGGCCCGACATAAACGATTCCGATAATGGCTTCAGCTGCCTGCGCTACTCTGGCCGCCGATCCTGTCGCCAGCACAGACGCTGCACTCGCCTGTAGAAACGTGCGTCGGTTGAATGTGGTCAACGCCATGGGTGTCTTCTCCTTTGTGGCCCTGTCCGCGCATAGTAAATTCGTAATAGCAAGCATCATGCCACCCACAGGAAGTATTGATTTGACGGGCACTTTTCGCATTGTGGCGTTTTCGCTGCCTCACGTATGCGCAGTGCACTGAAGGCTCCTGGCATGGCTCTCGAATTTATCCTGCGTCGTGCGTGCACAGGCGCGCGTGAGTCGCAGCCTGTGGACATCGGCGTGACAGCGGGCCGCATCGTCGAGATTGCCCAACGCATCGATGCGGACGCTCCGAGCGAGGACCTCGCCGGCAGGCTTGTTATCGCGGGCTTTGTCGAGACGCACATCCATCTCGATAAGTCCTGCATTCTCGATCGCTGCAATTCGCGCGAGGGGACGCTTGCGGAGGCAATTGCCGCGGTGGCGGCGGCCAAGCGCGCCTTCACCGAGGAAGACATCTATGAGCGCGCGCGCCGCACACTGGAAAAAGCGATCCTGCAAGGGACCACGCGTATGCGCACGCATGTAGAGGTTGACCCGCGCGTCGGACTTCGGGGCTTTCGCGCGATCGACCGATTGAGGCGCGACTATGCTTGGGCGATCGATCTCGAAATCTGTGTGTTTCCTCAGGAAGGATTGCTCAACGATCCGGGGACCGAAGAACTCCTGATCGAAGCGTGCGAGCAGGGTGCGGACCTGATCGGCGGGTGTCCATATACGGACACCGATCCGCGCGGCCATATCGCGCGCATCTTCGCGAACGCGCAAAGATTCGATTGCGACATCGACTTTCATCTCGACTTCGATCTCGATCCCTCGCGGATGGATCTTGATGAGGTCTGCCGAAAAACCCTGGAGCTTGGCTGGGGCGGGCGGGTGGCCATCGGTCACGTGACCAAGCTATCGGCGCTCGAACCTGCGCGCTTCACGGCGATGGCCGAGCGCCTCGCCGATGCCGGAGTGGCCGTGACCGTGCTGCCGGCGACCGATCTTTTTCTCATGGGGCGCGATTACGATCACAACATTCCTCGTGGCGTCACCCCCGCGCATCGGTTGCTCGATTCCGGCGTCGCCTGCTCGATCGCCAGCAACAATATTCTCAATCCCTTTACGCCGTTCGGCGACTGCTCATTGCTGCGGATGGCAAACCTTTACGCGAATATTGCGCAGATCGGCGGTCCGGCCGAGTTGGCATCGTGTCTCGACATGGTGACGATGTTGCCGGCGAAGCTGATGAACCTGCAGGATTATGGGATCAAGGTCGGCAACCCGGCCGATTTCATCGTGCTGGACTGCAAAGACCCCACGGCCGCTGTCGCCGAAATCGTGCGGCCGCTGTTCGGTATGAAGAATGGCCGCCGAACGTTCGTCTGCCCGCCTCCGAAATTGCTGCACGATGTGAACGGCGCGCGTTGACGCGCCGAACTGTTCTTAGAAGCAGGCCGGACTAGGCTCGTAGTGCTTGGCGATGGCCTGTTCAAGCAAGGGGAGAGCTGTGGCCAGTGATGCTTTGTCGGGCATGGCGTTACGTATTCGGCTCATAACCTCGGCACGCGCGGCTTCAGCATCGACACCAACCACCGATCCGTCCTTCACAACGGTGCGACCGCCGACGATCAGTTCACGGACATGCCGGGCCGTCGCGCGGGTGAGCACTAGCACCAGCGCGTCGATATCCTCCCGCAGCCGGTCCTCGTCGATGGCGGCCCAATCGAGCAGCAAAAGGTCGGCTGGCGCACCAGCGCAAATGGCGCCGCCGTCGTCCTTGTTGGTGACCGATAGCCGGCCATTGGCAAAGGCCGCGCGCAACGTCTGCTCGCGGTCAACCCCGACTTTAAAGCCGTTGCCGACATGCATCAGGTGCCAGAGCCGCAGCTCGCGCAAGGCATCGTCGTCATCGTCGAGCGCGCTTGAATCGAGGCCAATGGCGATGCGGCAGCCAGCCTCGACCATGCGGGCGACCGGAGCGATGCCGGATCGAAGGTGCAGGTTGGAGCTGGTGTTCATGGCGATGGTGACGCCCCTTTCCGCCAGCAGCTCCATCTCTTCTGGCCTGGTCCAGACGCAATGGGCAAGTGTGAGCCGTGGCGACAGCAGGCCAAGGCTGTCGAGATGTTTGACGACGCCTTCGGGATGGGTCGCGTCAGCCCACGCGCGCTGATAGCGCGTCTCGAGGAGATGCATATGGATTCTGCGGTCTGTGCGCTGGGACGCTTCCGCGATCGTTGTGAGGAGCGCATCGCTGCACCATTGCACGCCGTTGGGGCCGAACTGGACATCGAACATCGGTCCGGCCGCGGCGGCTGCAATCTCGTCGACGAGCGCGATGTATTCTTTGGGCGCTAGCGGCTTGCGCAGAAGGCTTTCGATCTGGGCGCGCGCCTGGGCGGGCAGGGTTGAGAGAACCTGCTCGGACGGAGCGTAGATCAGCGGATTACGTTCGCGGATGGCTATGGCGAATCCGACCCGCACGCCAACGTCGCGCGCGGCACGCGCAATCGCCGCGGCTTCGGTCGGCAGATCGGTCACGCCTTGCGGCTTGGTAAGGTGCATCATCACCACGCCGACCCCGCCGAGCGCGGAGCGTGATAGCGTCACTACCGCGGCAAGATAGGGATCAACCGAAGGGATCAGCGCCTGATATTGCAGCCAGGACTCCAGCGGCTTGCCGCTGGCGTTGACCGAACTGGTGCGCACCGCGCGGCCATGATCGTGCGCATTGACGAGCGCGGGCAGGACGAACAATTGCTCGCTGTCACGATCCGCGGCTGCAATGTCGCCGACTGCACTGATCTTATCCTGATCGATCTGGATTTGACGGCGCGATTCGAGAGGCTTGTCGGCTGCCTCGACGAGATGGGTGCAATTGATCAGGCGCATTGAATTAGCTGGGTTTCCGCGTCGGTCGACACACTAAATCAAGGGTGGGGCCGACGAGAAGGGGGTATCACCGGTGCAAAGCTGCCAGCCGCGTCTCTTGTGCATTGGACGGCTTGAGACTAGTTCTTGCAGAAAGCAGCAAGGGAGATTGGCCCATGAGGAAAGTTGTTCTCGCAGGGGCGCTTGTTTTGGCGGCGACATCGGTCTCATGGGCGCAGGATTTCAACCCAGGTACGGTGGTGCTTAACGTTTTCCAGGATCCAGCGTCCGGGTGCGGTTGTGGGTATGGTCACGGTTGCTGCCCGCCGCAGAGCTATGCCCCCGGCCAATATTCGCGCGCATATCCATACGGCCGGCACAAGAGGGTGCCTCGGCACAGCGCAGCCACGGGAACGAGTACGAACCGCTAAGTGGTCGGCCGCTTTACCACACGCCGACATGGAGCGCCGCTGCCTCGTCCTCGAGCAGCGGGCCGATCACCTCGACCGGACGCTGTCCGGCTGCAAACACCGTGCGGCACGGCAGATCCATCGTGGGGTTCTCGTCGTGGTTGCCAGTCATCGTTTTTAGCCGCCGCTCGGTGAGCCCGAAGACGACGCGCCCGATGCCGGCCCAATAAATCGCTCCGGAGCACATCGCGCACGGTTCGGCCGAGCTGTAGAGGGTACACTGCGCCAGAAATTGCGCGTCGTGCGTCTTCGACGCCTGGGTCGCCAGCAGGCGTTCGGCATGAGCGGTGCGGTCGTGATCCGGCATGAAGCCGTTTTCGACTTCAAGCAATACGGCGCCTTTTCCGTCAACAAGAATGGCGCCGAACGGATGGTTGCCGTCCGTGTGCGCGCGTTTGGCTACAGCGAACGCGCGGCGCAGAAACGCCTCGTGTGACGCCGCGCTGCCGCTCATTTTGCAAACCCTTTCGTCAATTCTGCTTTCGCACCCGGCGACGCGCTGAATTTTTCATGGAGCGCCGGAAAGATGCAATCAGGCTTGAAGGGCAGAGTGCAGAAGCGGATTCCGGTCGCATCCGCGAGCGCGTTGCCGATGGCCGCAGGGACCGGATTGTACGGGCTTTCGCTCATGGGCTTTGCGCCCATCGGCCCCACCGAATCCGTCGTGTCTGCAAACATCACCTCGGTCCTCGGAACGTCGGCGAAGGCGGGAATGTGATAATTGCGTAAGGTCGGATTGACGACCCGGCCGGTGTCGTCAATGAGTATCTCTTCATAAAGGGTCGAGCCCAGCGACTGCGCGACGCCACCGTCGACCTGGCCGCGGCATTGCATGGGGTTGATCACGCGGCCGGCGTCGGCGGCATGCACACTGCGCAGGAGCTTGATTGCTCCGGTCTTCTTGTTGACGGCAATGCGGAACGCCTGAACGTTGAAGGCGACGGAGCGCGGCGTACCGTTGAATGTTCCGGTTGCCTGCAGTCTTTTCCCTGCCTCCGTTGCGGCCTTGGCGAGCGCAGCTAATTCAACGCGCTGGCCATCGCGCATGACCGCGCCGGATGCAAGCTTCCAGGCGTCGCGGCTGCCGCCCGCATACTCGACAGCAAACGCCGTAACGCAATCGCGCAGCGCCTCCGCCGCCAGCTGCGTCGCGCGTCCAGCAACGACAGTGCCGGTGCTTCCATATGCGCCCGTGTCGTGGCCGCCGTGGTCGGTATCCGACTGCAGCAGAATGACGTTCTCGGGCTTTGTACCAAGGACCGTGGCGGCGATCTGCCGATGGACGGTCGCGGTGCCATTGCCGAATTCGGCCGTGCCGACGACAAGCTCGTAGGTTCCGTCGTCACGTAGTGAGAGGCTCGCGTCGGAGAAATGGCCGCCCGGAGGAACGGTATCGATCATGCTGAGCGCCACGCCTTCGCCGACCAGCCAATCGCCCGATGGAGGCGGATCGATCCCGCCCGGCCGCTTCATCGCCTCCTCGACCATTGTGAGACACTGATCGAGACCGTAGCTCCCGTAGACCACATCGGTTTCGTCGAGCGACGTGGAGATCATCGGATCGCCCGGGCGTACGACGTTGCGCCGGCGAAACTCGATCGGGCTCATGCCGATGCGGTGTGCCAAATCATCCATGGCAGATTCGACGGCAAAGCTAGTCTGCGGCAGTCCGTAGCCGCGAAACGCGCCGCTTGGCACAGTGTTGGTGTAGACGACGTAGGCGTCAATTTTTTTGTTTTCGCAGCGATAGACGGCGACGGATTCGCCGCAGGCATGATAGAGCACGAGCCGGCCGTGATTGCCGTAGGCGCCGGTGTCCGACAAAATGTTCAGCTGGATCGCGGTCAGGCGGCCATCGCGCCTAGCGCCCGCTTTGATGCGCACCCGCATGGGGTGACGCGTCGTCGCACCGACGAATTGTTCTTCGCGCGTGAATTCGAGCTTGACGGGTTTGCCGGTCTTGAGTGCCGCCAGCGCGACGATGTCCTCGACCAGCATTTCCTGCTTGGCGCCAAAGCCGCCGCCCATGCGCTCGCAGAATACGCGGACTTCGCCTGGATCGAGATCGAATATGGAGGAAAGAGCGCGCCGCGTCAGAAATGGCGTCTGGGTGCTGGACCGGACATTGAGGCGGCCGGTCTCGTCCACCCAGGCGATGGCGCAGTGCGTTTCCAGATGGGCGTGCTGCGAGCGCGGCGTCAGATAGGTGGCCTCGTGCACGACGTCGGCTTCGGCAAAGCCCTTTTCGATGTTACCGATATGGCCGTGAACCTCAGCAACGATGTTGCGCTGCGGATTATCGATGCGCGCCCGCGGACCTTTGTCGTGGATGATGGGCGCGCCGGGCCGCATGGCTTCTTCGGGATCGAAAACGGCCGGAAGGACTTCGTACTCGACCTTCAAGGCGCGGCAGCCTGCCTCGGCGGCGCCTTCGCTTTCGCCGACCACAACCGCCACGCGCTGGCCAACGAAACGCACGACGCTGTCAAGCACGGCGGTGTCGTCCGGATCGCCGCTTTCGTCCTCATGCCTGGCGCTTGAATAGAGCTTCGGCGGCGCGTCTTCCCACGTGAGAATCGCCTTGACGCCCGGCACTAAGAGCGCGGCGCTTTTGTTGATCGACTTGATGCGTGCATGCGCGTGCGGTGAGCGCAGGAGCTTCAGATGAAGGAGCCCCGGCATGGGGATGTCGAGCGTATATCGTGCGGTGCCCGTGACCACTTGGGGACCGGCGGGAGCCCCGACGCTGCGGCCGTAAGACGATCCGGCTGGCGCATCCTCGATGTGCGAGACGCCGCGGATCGCGTCCTCGATGGCCCGGTAACCGGTGCAGCGGCAAAGGCTGCCCTTCATCGCCCAAGCCAGGTCCTGGCGCTGTCCCTGGTTGAGGCTCGCTGCGGTCATGATCATTCCTGGCGTGCAGAAACCGCACTGAAATCCTTGTGCCTGCAGGAATGCGCGCTGCATGGGGTGTAGCTCGCCGGAGCCGCTCAAGCCCTCGATCGTGGTGACGGCGCAGTTCTCCGCCCGATACGCTGGGAAGATGCAGCTGTGTACCGGATCGCCGTCGATCAGCACCGTACAGGCGCCGCAATCGCCGGCATCGCATCCTTTCTTGACGCCAAAGTTGCCAAGGTCGCGCAGGAAGGTGCGTAAGCATTGTCCGGGGCGCGGAAGAGCGGAATGTTGCTTTCCGTTCACCAGGAAACTCATGCCGAGTCCTTCCCTGCAAGCTCGCTCCGGATCTCTTCGGCGAAATGCAGCGTGATGTGCCGGCGCCACGCGGGCTTGCCGTGAATGTCGTTGTAATAAAGCGATTGCGGAACCGTCTGTTCGATCTTCTCGAGAAGAAGGGCGGCCGATGGCAGATCGGAAAATGCCAGCCGTATTGGCCGCGGCGTCGACGCTGTTATGGTCAGAGCGAAATCTCCGCTGTCGGGAGAAAGCGTTCCGACCAGCAAAGCAGCCGAGCGGCCGAGCGGGCTCAGCGAAATCTGGCGGAACGCCGTGCGCTGGCGCAATGCGGAAAGAGGCAAATGAATGAGCCGAAGCAGCTCACCCGGCGCCAGCGCTTTGCGTTGCGGTCCTAATACAAAATCCAAGACCGCAGCACGCCGCTCTTTGCCGTCCGGCGTCCAGATCGTGCACACTCCGTCCAACGCCGCGGTCAACGAGATCATCGGGCCCGCCGGCAGGGCCATGCAGATGTTGCCGCCCACCGTCGCGGCATTCCAAATCTTGAATGAAGCGAGGAATGACCGGCAGCATTGATTGAACAGCGGCGCCGCCGTCCAGTTGGCCGGAAACGTCATGCCGTCCAATTCGGCAATCTTGCAGGTCGCCGCAATGCGCAAACCTTGCTCGCTAATTTGCACCGCGGGCCAGCCGAGATCGGCAATGTCGATCAGCCTGCTGACCGATGTTTGCGGCTCGGAAAACAACCAGGTGCCGCCGGCGAGCCAGGCGTCGCCGTCTCGCCACGCCGGCAAATCCGTGCGCTGGCGCGGCCGGGCGACTTCAGTGATGGTGTTGAGGTCCACCGCTAAATCTCGAAGTTCTGTAGGCTGCGGGCATAAGCGCCAGAAAGCAAGTTCAGCGCCAGTTCCCAAATTCGAGTAAGCACCGGAGAACTCTTTACCCGATCGCCGCGGACATCATTTCTCCGGGGCGCCGGCTGCGAGCCAGGAGGCGAGCAGCAGGCGCTCCTTGCTGGTCATCTCGGTGATGTTGCCGGGCGGCATGGCCTGCGAGCGCACCGCGTAGGCCTCGATCAACGGCGCATGGCGCCAAATCTGCTCGGAATCGTCGAGCATGACACCGCGCGGGGCTGTCGGAATTCCAGGCCAGACCGGTTCGGCCGCATGGCACATGCTGCAGCGGGAAATGACGATGTTCTTCACTTGCGTGAACTTTGGCGTTGGCGGCAGCGCGGTGGTCGTCAGCGAGGCCGGGCCGGCGGCTGACAGCAGCGCCACGGCAACCATGCCCGCCGCGGCGACACCCCATGTCCACCACGGGCTGCCTTTGTCCTCATGCCGCGAGTTGAAGAAGTGGCGGATGACCGGGCCGATGACGAGTACGATGGCGACGATCAGCCAATTATATTTGGTGGCGAAGAACAGCGGATAATGATTGCTCAGCATCAAGAAGACGACGGGGAGCGTCAGATAGTTGTTGTGCACGGAGCGCTGCTTGCCGAGCTCTCCCCAGACTGGGTCCGGTTCCTTTCCGGCCAGCATCGCCTCTACGGTCTTTTTTTGATACGGAATGATGATGACGAATACGTTCGCCACCATGATGGTGCCGATGAGCGCGCCGATCTGAGTGAAGGCGCCAAGCCCGCTGAACACGTGCGTGAAGCCGTAGGTCAGCGCGACCAGATAAACGTAACCCACCAATGCCAGAGCCACCTCATGCCGGCCAAGCGGCGAGCGGCAAAGTCCCTCATAGACGAGCCACGAGATCAGGAGACTTCCGAACGCGATGCCGGCCGCTTGTGCCGCCGTCATATCGAGCACCGACTTGTCGATCAGGAACAGATCGGCGCCGAGGTAGTAGACGACAACCAGCAGCGCGAATCCCGACATCCAGGTCGTGTAGGCTTCCCACTTGAACCAGGTCAGGCTGTCTGGCATCTGTGCCGGCGCCACCAGGTACTTCATCATGTGATAGAAGCCGCCGCCGTGGACCTGCCACTCGTCGCCCTTCACGCCATCAGGCAAGCCGGGCCGCGGCTTCAGGCTCAGATCGAGATGGATGAAATAGAACGAGCTGCCGATCCACGCGATGCCGGCAACGACGTGCAGCCAGCGCAGAATTGAACCGGCCCATTCCGTTAACACAACCTGCAAGGTGTCAGACTCCCTCGATATGCCAGGGCATTCGTATCATGGCGGACGCCACGCGGCTTGTTGAAACAAGCCGCCGGCGCATCTTGCTTGGCGTGTCGGTTATTTGGCCTTGCCGATGACGCCTTCGACGTACCAGTCGAAATTGCCCATCTTGTCGCCGCCCCAGGACTCACCGGCCGGAATACGTACAACGCCCGTATTGTCGGTAACTGGGCCGGTGAATGGATTGAAGCCCTTTTCGACCTTTTCGGCTGAGGCCATCACGAGGGCGCGAACATCCTTCGGCACGGTCCGGCCGAATGGCGCGATCGCCATCATCTGCCCGAGGCCCTCACGCACGAAGGCGGGCTTGAACGTGCCTGCGATCACGCTTTTTGCAATCCCGGTCATGAACGGGCCCCAGGTGAAGCCGAGCCCGGTGATCCAGCCTTTCGGAGCGAGTTGCTCCGCAGTGAGGGATTGGAAGCCGATCGAGTGGACGCCGCGGCCTTCGGCGGTCTGGATGATGGTCGCCGGCGAATCGACGTGCATGGTCACAACGTCAGCGCCCTGATCGATCAGCGCGTTCGCGGCCGCAGCCTCCTTCGCTTTGTCGGACCAGCCGCCGGTTACCACGACGCGGGTTTGCGCTTTGGGGTTGACCGAGCGTGCGCCCATCTCAAACGCGTTCACATTGCCGATCGCGTAGCCGATCGGCACGCCAACCACGAAGCCGAGGGTGTTTGACTTCGTCATCTTGCCGGCCGCCACGCCCATCGGATACCAGGCGGCCTGCGTTGCGCCGAAGAAGTTGCCGAAGTTCGCGGACATCATCCAGCCGCCGGCATGCTCGAACACGACATCCGGGTGGGTCTTCGACAGGTTAAAGGCGAATTGCTGGTGGCCGAAGCTGGTGGCGAAGATGAGCTTTGCGCCTTGCTGGATCATGCCTTCCATAATCCGCTCCGACTCCGCCGTTTCCGGCACGTTCTCGGCCTCGATCAATTTAAGGCCGGGAATGTTTCGCTTCATTTCGTCGAGACCGTCCTTCATCGAACGGTTGTAGCCATAGTCATTGACGCTACCGACAAAGATTGCGCCGACGATCAGTGGCGGCTTCTGCTGTGCGGAAATGGGAGCGGTTGCAAACAACGCCACCGCCGCGGCTAATGCGGCCGTAAGAGCCGAGATGCGTATCATGGCTGTCCTCCAGTCTCTGTCTCTCAAAGGCCATGCATATCGTTTGCATGGCACCACTCGCGTGGACCCGGCTATTCCACGCCCACAAAATTTCTTCCCAAGGCTGCCGGCGCTGCCGCCTGACGGCTCCAACCCCAGACAATCAGCACCAGCAACGTGAGCAGATAGGGAATCATGTTCATGATGAAGGGCGATACGTCGGCGCCTGCAGCCTGAAGCTGAAGCTGCAAGCTCTCGGCTCCGCCGAACAGCAGCGCTCCGGCAATGGCCCAAAGCGGATTCCACTTGGCGAAGATCACCAGGGCGATGGCGATGAACCCGCGGCCGGCCGTCATGCCTTCCTCCCAAGTCAGCGTCAGCGACAGGGACAGGTGTGCTCCGGCAATTCCGCCGAGCAGTCCCGCAATTGTCAGCGCCTGATATTGCAGTCGGCCGGGACTGAGCCCGGCCGCCACGGCCGCCACCGGGCTTTCGCCGACCGCCCGCAGGCCAAGTCCCCAAGTGGTGCGGAATAGCAGCCACCAGATCAGGACCGCGGTGGGGACCGCGAGATAGACCAGGACGTCGTAGGCGGTGAGGGGATTGCCCATACTTCCCAGGCCCAAAAACCGTACCTTCGGCAGCCCTGCAATGAGCGTGCCGATGTACGGCCGGCCGATCAGGGCGCTTAGGCCGAAGCCGAAGAACATCAGGGTGAGGCCGGTGGCGAGCTGGTTGGCCCGCCGCCCGACCACCAGATAGGCAAAGACCAAATTGGCGGCCGCTCCGGTCAAAGCGGCGGCCGCGACCCCCAAAAAGGGGTCGCCGGTCATGGCGGTGGCGGCAAAACCCGTCGCGGCGCCGATCAACATGATGCCTTCGAGCCCGAGGTTGACGATTCCTGCGCGCTCGCCGACGATTTCCCCAAGGGTGGCGTAAAGCAGCGACGTTCCCGAGGCGATCGAACTGGCGAGAACGCCGAGGACAAGCGCTGTATTCATCGGGCGGCGCTCGCTACCGGGCGGCGGCCCAGAACGATGAACAGGATGCCGGCCAACAGGATATTAATGGCCGCATAGGGCAGGCCTTGAGTGATCTGAAGCATGTCGCCGACCGAGCTGAGTACGGCGAAGAGAAACGACATGGCCACGATGCCGCCCGCCGACGTGCCGGCAAGCCACGATACAAGAAATCCGATAAAGCCGTAGCCCGGTGACAGTTCCGACACCAAGCGGCCCTGAATCGCGGCGACTTCCGCCATTCCGGCAAGGCCTGCCACCCCCCCGCCAATGAACATCACCGTCAGGATATAGCGAAAGACCGGGATGCCGAGGCGCCGTGCCGCTTCCGGATTGCCGCCGATCGCGCGCATCTCCAGGCCAAAGCGCGTCCGGTTCATGGCCAGCGAATAGAGCACGAGGCACACCAGCGCGAAGATCAGCCCGGCATGAACACGGGAATGGAAGAGGGTCGGAAGCCGCGCCGCGTCCACAAAGGCGGGCGACTGCGGATAGGACGAACTTTCCGGGCTGCGCCACGGCCCGAAAATGAAATAGCTCACAATCAGCGGCGCTACGTAGTTGAGCAGCAGCGTGGAAATTGTTTCGTTGACGAGGCGGAGTGCGCGCAGGATTGCCGGCAACAGCGCCCATAGGCCGCCACCCACAAAGCCCAGAACAGTCAATGCCGGCAACAGCACGAAAGCCGAATGGTCCTGCAGCGCGAGCTCGCCGGCCGTCGCCATCCACGCTCCCATGTAAAGCTGGCCTTCGCCGCCGACATTGATCAGTCCGATGCGGGCGGGCAGGGCCACCGCAAGCGCGGTGAACAGCAGTGGCGTCATGCGCACGAGAAGTTCGGAAAAGCCGTAGGCGTTGCCGAACACGTAGACAATGGTGTCGACGTAGGCCTGCCACGGGTCTTTGCCTGCGACGATGAGGAGGAGCGCGAAGGCGCTGAGGGCGAGAAAAGCAACGAAGGCAAAGGCTACACCGCGCGTCGATAACCAGCGCCAAACGGATGCAGCGTCATGCGGCATCGGCATGATCTCCGGCCCCAACCATGAGCGGGCCGACGGCCTCAGCGTGGAAATTCTCCGGCAAAAATTCGCCCGCGATCGTGCCGTGGTAGAGCACCAGCAGGCGGTCGCTGAGTTCGAACAACTCGTCGAGGTCTTCGGACACGACGAGCACGCCGGCGCCGTGATCGCGCGCCTCGCGCAGCAGTGAACGCAATGTTGCGGCGCTGCGTGCATCGAGGCCGCGCGTCGGATACAGCGCGACGATCAGTTTCGGTTCATGCGCCAATTCGCGGGCCAATATGACGCGCTGCAGATTGCCACCTGAGAGAGCAGCAGCGCGGACGTTGAGTGCGGGGGGAGGGAACTTCAGTCGTGCAAAACTCTGCCGCATGTCGGCGTCGAGTTTTTGCCAGTCCATCCCCAAGCCGGCGTAGTAACGTCGCCCGCTGCCAAGCGCGAGATTCTCGCGCACGGTAAGCCCAGGGATGCAGGCGTGCGCCGCCGGGTCGTCGGGAATGTCCGCAACGCCCTTCTGCCGGATAGTTGCGATCGACCACCCTGAGGCGGTCTCGTTCCACAATAGCTTCTCGCCGCTCTGCGGTTGCTTCAGGCCAAGGATAATATCCGAAAGCTCGCGTTGGCCGTTGCCGGAAACCCCCGCGATACCGACAATTTCGCCCGCATAGATTTTCATAGACAGATTTTGCAGCGGCGTTTCTCCGCTGCCGCAGGATGTCGAAACGCCACGGAGCGCAAGCAAGCACGAGCCTTCATCGAGGCTTGACGGCCGACGCGGCGTAGAGGCGGGCACCGTTTCGGCGAACATGAGGACGAGGAGCTGCTGCTCCGACGCCTCATCGCGATTGAGCACACCGGCCACACGGCCTTGCCGCATCACCACGGTTCGATCCGCACAGGAGAGCGCTTCGCGCAGCTTGTGGGTGATCAGCACAATACCGAGTCCCTCGCGGCGCAGTTCGTCAATTGTCGAGAAAAGCCCTTCGCTTTCCTGGGGCGCCAGGACCTTGGTGGGCTCGTCGAGAATGAGCACGCGGGCGCCGGCCATGAGCTGCTTGAGGATTTCGACTTTCTGCTGGTCGCCTATGGCCAAACGGCCGACCGGCAGGAATGGATCGACCGTGAGGCGCAAGCGCTGGGCGTAGGAGCGCAGCCGCTCCAAGATCGCCGCCCGCGGTACGATTGCAGGCAGTCCGTTCTGAAACAGCGCCACGTTTTCGAAGACGCTCAGCGCCGGGACAAGGGAAAAACTTTGAAACACCATGCCGATGCCGAGCGCGCGCGCGTCGGCGGGCGATCTTATGGTCACGAGGTCGCCGGAGAGCCGAATTTCACCAGCGTCGGCGGTGTAGAAGCCATAAAGGATTTTGGCGAGCGTGCTCTTGCCGGCGCCATTTTCGCCGAGCAGTGCTACGACCTCGCCGGCGCCGACCGCAAAGTACGAGACGTCATTGGCGACCAGACTGCCGAATCGCTTGACGATCCCCCGCGCCTCTAGGAAAGGCGGCGCATCATTGTGGCTCATTCGTCAGCCCATGATCGGTTCGCCGCAGGCTGTCAACAGCTTGAATGTGAGATGTGAGCCGAGACCAAAACGAACATGCCCGGCACAGGGCCGGGCATGTCGTTACGCGTTACTCGTCTTACCAGAAACGAAGATCACTTGAAGTGATAGGTCGTTCCCACATAGGCCGTGCTTTCGATCGACGTTCCGGGAGCGACCGTGCTGAACAGCCAGTCGGAGTGGTTGGTGCCGAACTTGTTGTACCAGTAGCGATAGCCGCCATAGAGATCCCAGATGCCCGGCTTGCCCCAGAACACCTTCGACGCATCCAGCGAGAGGCGAGTGTCTTCGAAGACTTCGACTTTCGTCTCGTTGATGCCGAACGGATCGCCCACGCCGGTCGTTCCGGCACATCCGATTGCAGCGCAGTTCGCGGTCGAAAGGCCGGTGCCCTTCGGGCCAGTAATGTTCAAGATGTTGATCCAGGTGATCGGCAAAGAGGGCGGCAGGAAAGTGAGCGGCTCGGAAATGAAGGTGAAGACTTTCCAGGTCCACTCGAAGTCGCGATCGCCGCTGAACGCGCCGCCGCCAGTGCAAGCACCGTTGAAGCCAACGTAGGAAACGCCGCTGAACGCCCCTGCGGGTCCGCAGGCGTCAAACGAGTTGTGGGTGAACTCCTTGTAGGCGGCAACGCCGACTTCCACGACGCCCGGCAGATTCAAATCAAACATCAGGCCCGGTGCGTACTGCGTCGTCTCTTCTGACAGGAAGTTTGTTTGCACGCCCCCCGTGACGCGGAACATGAAGGAGATATCCTTCGTGATCGGGTTGCTGAACATCTTGCTGTTGGTCAGCTCATTCCAGCCCAGCGTGCTCTGGGCGAACCCGAAGAACTCTCTCGATCCTGCCGAGCCGGGAATTCCTTCGTTCGGGTCCTGTATGCCGTACTGGTCAAATTCCGCGTGGATCAGGTTTGTGCCGTAATGCCAAACGTCAAAGTGATCAAGCGACCCCTGATAGCGAGCGAAGCTATTCGACTGTCCCGCGATGCCCCCGGGCGTGATGGCTGAGCTGCCCGCGACGCCGGGATCAGTCGAATTCGAGTAGTAGGTGAAACTGACCGAGGTGTCGTTGACGATGAAGAAGGGCGGTGCAGGCGGCGGCGGGGGAGCCTTGAGTGGCATATCCGCCGCGTTTACGTACCCAATCGCTGCTACCGATACCGCGGCAGCGAGTACTGCCGACTTGGCGCCAGACGAAATGCCAGCACCACCAAATACACGACGCTTCATAAGCCACTCCCCTACGCAACGTCACGCAACGACTGAATCGAATATTCAACGCTACGCAACAATTCCTATCCCGCTTTCGGAATAGCGTAGGCAGGATAACGGATCAAAGCCCATTATTTAAGCATGATTTGCTGTTTTGCTGGGGTGTGAGGCCGTTGGCGTCGCGCTCTAACCCCGGCGTACGCCGTTACCCGATTGCCGAAGCGCTCTCACGATGCTTGGGATGTGCCCGAATTCAAAGGATCAACCAATAACTGTGATTGAGCCGTCGGCCGCGCGCGGCGGCGCAAAACCTTGCCTCAGGCAGGGCTCCGACCCCGCCTAATTTTTAGCTATACCTCGGTCGGACCTCGTTGAATTCCTGTCAATGTGACAAATTGGTCACATATTTTTCCACAAGACAGGCCTGAGCCCTAGGAAGGCCCTTCTTGGGTCGAAGCAAAAACGAACATGCCCGGCCGAGGGGGCCGGGCATGTCGTTGCTTCAGTAACGGGGGACGCAGAGATCACTTGAAGTGGTAGGTCGTTCCCACGTAGGCCGTGCTTTCGATCGATGTTCCAGGCGCGACCGTGCTGAACAGCCAGTCGGCATGGTTGGTGCCGAACTTGTTGTACCAGTAACGATAGCCGCCGTAGAGATCCCAGATCCCCGGCTTGCCCCAGAACACCTTCGACGCATCAAGCGAAAGACGTGTGTCTTCGAACACCTCGACCTTTGTTTCATTGACGCCAAATGCGTCGCCCACGCCCGTTGTGCCCGCGCATCCAAGTGCTGCGCAGTTCGCAGCCGAAAGGCCCGTGCCCTTCGGGCCCGTGATGTTCAGGATGTTGACCCAGGTCAGTGGCACGGAGGCAGGCAGGAAGGTGAGGGGCTCGGAAATGAAGGTGAAGACTTTCCAGGTCGTTTCAAAGTTGCGGTCGCCGCCGAACGGACCGCCGACATTGCAAGTACCTTGGAAACCGACGTAGGAAACACCGCTGAACGCGCCAGCGGGGCCGCACGCGTCAAATGAGTTGTGGCTGTATTCCTTGTAGGCGGCGACGCCGACATTCACTACCCCAGGCAGGTTCAAAGTAAACTGGAGACCGGGAGCGATTTGGGTAGTTTCCTCAGAGAGGAAGTTATTCTCCACGCCACCGGTGAGGTTGAGCATAAAAGACACATCTTTGGTCAACAAGGTGCTGAACGCCTTCGTACCGCTGAGTTCGTTGAAGCCCAATGTGCCGGTCCAAAATCCAAAAAATTCTCTGGCGCCGTTGGATCCAGGGATCCCTGCATTTGGGTCTTGACCGCCGTACTGGTCGAATTCGCCGTGGATCAAATTCGTGCCGTATTGCCAAACGTCGAAATGGTCGAAGCTGAATAGATATCGATTGATGGTGTTGGGCTGTCCGGATTTGCCACCGGGCGTGATACCTGAGCTGCCCGCGACGCCGGGATCGGTTGCATCAGGAAAGTAGGTAAAGCTCACCGAGGTATCGTTGACGAAGAAAAACGGTGGCGCCGGAGGGGGTGCCTTCACCGGCATATCCGCCGCGTGTGCGTATCCCATCGTTCCTGCTGCCAGCGCAGCGGCAAGCGCCACTGATTTGGCGTGGCTTTTGGTGCCCCTGTTGCTCATCTGTATTGCCCCTTCTCACCGAAGCCGGTGAATTCCTGAATCGCGAGCGCCTCGGGGAATGCGCACACGGGTGCGCATCCAGCCGCTGTTGCGGCTACGCCGTTTGAAGCAAACGCCACTGCGTTACGGAGACTTGTTACGGAGGCAGGCCGTACTCACGGGATGTCCCGACAACATCCGCCCCGGACGGGGAACTGGGCCTGAACTTCTTACCGACGCTGAAGGTACTGACGCTGGACTGAAGCGCCTCAGGGTCAACGGAGTTGCACGCTAAGACGCGGCGGCGCTGACCTGCAGTCGGCGGGGTAAACGAAACTGACTTTCGCTATCCCACCGCCGACATTACAGCGAGCCGTAAGCGCTAAAAGCTCTTTGTTTGAGCAGGTTTTGCGGATTTCTGGCGCGATTACTCGCTCCAGGCCGCCTTGGTCATCCCATCGCGGCGCGTGATGGCACATCGATGGGTATCTGGGCAGGGCCGAGAAACCCCGAAAAATCAGCCAGATAATTAAATTATGCGGGAGCACGTCCGCTGCTGTGACCGAGGCAAGAAAATCGCGCGCGGAGACGATGCCGAGCCGCCTATTTTTTGTTTAGTTCCTTGAGGGGCAAAACTTAATTTCCTCCAATGTGACAAAATCGCTACACTTCGGGCGGCACTTTTCCACAGAGTTTGCAATCACTCGGATCATCCGGCTTGACGCTGCGTGATTTCGCCGGCCGACGCGGGTGTCCTTCCGCACTCGCCCATTTTGTCGGATGATGTTTGCGAGCCGATCGAACTGAATCAGATCGAACCGAGCCGCAATGGAACGAAGCTTGCAGCGTCTAGATGCAGCATGAACCATGCATGACGTCAGCGCACTGAATTCCCCGTCTGGCACCGAACCGCTGTTGCGCGCGGTCGCGATCAGCAAGCTATACGGGACGTTTCTCGCCAACGACGGCATCGATCTCGACCTTTTCCCGGCTGAAATTCATGCGCTCTTGGGCGAGAACGGCGCCGGCAAGTCGACCCTGGTCAAGGTCATGTACGGCCTCATCCAGCCGAGCGGGGGTGATCTGTTTTGGATGGGACAAAGGGTCATCCTGGCCGGTCCGTCGGAGGCGCGCACCCTCGGTATCGGCATGGTGTTCCAGCATTTTTCGTTGTTTGAAAACCTCACGGTCGCGGAGAACGTGGCGCTCGGTTTGCCGCCGACAGAATCTTTTGCGGAAATTTCGGCGCGGCTTGCCGAAACCGCCCGGCTTTACGGCTTGCCGCTCGATCCCAAACGTGAGGTTTGGCGGCTGTCGGTCGGTGAGCGCCAGCGAATCGAGATCGTGCGTGCGCTCATGCAGAACCCCAAGCTCCTGATTCTTGACGAGCCGACGGCGGTGCTCACGCCCCAGGAGTCGGACCAGCTGTTCATCGTGCTGAACCGGCTGAAGGAGGAGGGGCGCGCGATCCTCTACATCAGCCACAAGCTCGAAGAGGTTAAGCGGCTGTGCGGTACCGCGACCATCCTGCGCAGTGGCAAGAAAGTCGCGACCTGTAATCCGCGCCAGGAAACCGCAGCATCGCTGGCGCGGATGATGGTTGGCGCGGACATCGGCGAGGTGAAAGCCGCGTCCGGCCGCGCGCCGTCGGTGCCGCGCCTTGTGATCCACCACCTTTCGATGGAGCCCGACGATCCGCACGGCACGCGCCTCGACGACGTGTCGCTTGAAGTTCGCGGCGGCGAAATCGTCGGTATCGCTGGAGTGGCCGGTAACGGTCAGGACGAGCTGTTCTCCGCGCTCTCCGGCGAGCGTCTGTCAAACGCTGAAGGCGCCATCGTAATCGACGGGAATGCTGCCGGCACGCTCGGTGTAACGGAGCGCCGCCGCATGGGCGCCGCCTTCGTGCCGGAGGAGCGACTTGGGCACGGCGCCGCACCGCGGATGAAATTGTCGGAGAATGCGCTGCTCACCGGCCACGCCGCGAGCAATATGGTCAAGCGCGGCTTTGTCGACAAGTCGGCGACGCTGGCCGCCGTCGACCGCACCACGCAGACGTTTGATGTGCGCAAGAGCAAGCGCGATCCGGAGGCGGCGAGCCTTTCGGGCGGCAATTTGCAGAAGTTCGTTGTCGGTCGCGAAATCCTGCGCGAGCCGGGCGTCCTTATTGCCAGCCAGCCGACCTGGGGAGTGGATGCCGGAGCGGCAGCGACCATTCGCCAGGCGCTGGTCGATCTCGCGGGCCGCGGCAGCGCGGTGCTGGTTATCAGTCAGGACCTTGATGAGCTTACTGAGGTCGCCGATCGCATTGCGGTGATGTTCCATGGCCGGCTGTCGGCGCCGCTCAGCGCCGCCGAGGCGACCCGCGAGAGTCTCGGCTTGTTGATGGGCGGCGCCAATATTGGGCCGCGGCCGAGCGCCGAAGAGCAAAGCCATGCCGTTGGTGCTTGAAAAACGCGCCGAGCGTTCGAACGTTATCGCGGTCGCGTCGCCCTTGATCGCGATTGCGCTCACGTTGGTGACCATGGCGGTGCTGTTCGCGATCTTGGGCAAAGATCCGATTACCGCCCTGCGCGTATACTTCATCGATCCGCTGACCGACTCTTATTCGCTCGAAGAAATTGCCGTGAAGGCGACGCCGTTGGTGATAATCGCCGTCGGTTTGTCATTCTGTTACATCGCCAACATCTGGAACATCGGCGCGGAGGGACAGTTCCTGGCTGGCGCGGTGTTTGGAAGCTGGCTCGCCGTGCGCACCAATGGCACCGACGCCGGCTATTGGGTACTGCCGGCAATGCTTTTCCTTGGCGCGCTTGGTGGTGCGCTGTTCGCGATGATCCCGGCGATCTGCAAGGTCCGCTTCGGCGCCAACGAAATCCTCACCAGTCTGATGTTGGTCTATGTGGCCAACTACTGGATGGATTACCTGGTGCGCGGACCCTGGCGCGATCCGCACGGCCTGAATTTTCCCACCACGGCGGAATTCGATCCGGTCGCCACGGTTCCGTTGCTCATTGCGGGGACTCGTCTCCACGCCGGCGCGCTCGTCGCCTTGCTCGTTGTCGTACTTGGGACGGTTCTTCTCGGCCGCACCATCATGGGTTTTGAGATTCGGCTCGTGGGCGCAGCCCCGCGGGCGGCGCGTTTCTCCGGCTTCAATCCGGATAAATTGGTGTTCTTCACCTTCGCGGTCTCCGGGGCGCTTGCCGGCCTTGCCGGCATTATCGAGGTCGCCGGACCGGTGGGTCATCTGCAACCCGATATCTCTCCCGGTTATGGCTTCACCGCCATTATCGTCGCTTTTTTGGGACGGCTTAACCCGATCGGCATTTTGATCGCCGCGCTGTTTCTTGCGCTCACTTTCATTGGCGGCGAAAACGCCGAGATCGCCATAAAAGTTCCGCTCGATCTCACCAAGGTGTTCCAGGGCATCTTGCTATTCTACGTGCTCGCCTGCGATTCACTGATCGTCTACCGCATCCGCTTTATTCGCACTTTGCGTAAGCCGGCGGTCGCCCATGCTTGATGCTCTCGTTGAGATCGCCAAACTCATCTTCTCGGTCAACTTCATTCTGACCGTGATAACGGCGTCGACGCCGCTGCTTTTGGCCGGAGCCGGCGAATTGGTGGTCGAGCGCTCGGGCGTCCTCAACCTTGGCGTCGAAGGTATGATGATCATGGGCGCGGCCTGCGGCTTCGCCGGTGCCTACGAGTCGGACTCCATCGTCATCGGCGCGCTCTGCGGCGTGCTGGCGGGCGCGGCGTCCTCGGCGATCTTCGGCATTCTCACCCTTGGGCTCGCCGTCAATCAGGTGGCGGCCGGGCTCGCGCTGACGATCCTCGGTACCGGCCTTTCGGGCCTGATCGGCAGGGGCTTTGTGGGAGCTAGGATTACGCCGGCACCGCAACTCGATCTGCCGTTTCTGACCAATCTGCCGGTCGTCGGTAAAATCGTCTTCGGCCAGGACGCGTTCGTCTATTTCTCGCTCGCGCTCATCATCGGCATCTGGCTGTTCCTTTACCGCTCGCGCACTGGCCTAGTGCTGCGCGCCGTTGGCGACAATCACACCTCGGCGCACGCCCTTGGCTACCCGGTGCTCAAGATTCGCCTTCTTGCGGTATTGTTCGGCGGTGCATGTGCCGGGCTCGCCGGCGCGTTCCTGCCGCTCGCCTATACGCCTTTCTTCATTCCCGGCATGACGGCGGGGCGAGGGTGGATCGCGGTGGCGTTGGTGGTGTTCGCGTCGTGGCGTCCGGGCCGGCTGGTCGCCGGCGCCTATCTCTTCGGAGCGGTGACGTTCCTGCAGCTGTCCGTCCAGGCTCTCGGCCTTGGTATTCCTCCGCAGGTGATGTCATCGTTGCCCTATCTTGCAACCGTCGTCGTTCTGGTCTTGATTTCACGTAAGCGCGGTACCGCCGGGTCAGCCGCGCCCGCTTCCCTCGGTCTGGTCTTCGTGCCCGACCGCTGAGAGTAGTCCTCGCAAGCGAAGCGGCGGGCGCGCTTCGTAGCGGAACTAGCTAGCGAGCGCCCGTCGCTACCAACCCGGAGCTAAAAATGAGGTATCGAACACTGATGGTGGCAGGAGCCGGAGCGCTTGTTCTTGCGCTTTCGCTCGCGGCCGCAAATCTCGTCGCCTTCGCCGCCGGCAAGCTGAAAGTCGGGTTCATCTATCTGGGGCCGGTCGGAGACTTCGGTTGGACCTACCAGCACGAAGTTGGCCGGCAAGCCATGGTGAAGGCCCTCGGCGACAAGGTCGAGACCACCTATCTCGAGAACGTCAATGAAGGTCCCGACGCGGAACGCTCGATCGAGCAACTCGCGCGCGCCGGCAATCAGCTGATTTTCACAACGTCGTTCGGTTACATGGACCCAACGATAAAAGTGGCGAGCAAATACCCGAAGGTGATGTTCGAACACGCCACCGGCTTCAAGCGCGCGGCCAACGTCAGCACTTATGCGGGCCGCTGGTATGAAGCCCGCTACATTCAGGGCGTCATCGCCGGCAAGATGTCGAAGAAGGGCGTACTGGGTTACATCGTCTCGTTCCCGATTCCCGAAGTGATCTCCGGCATTAACGCGACGATGTTCGGTGCCCTGAGCGTCAACCCGAACATCAAGGTCAAGATCATCTGGGTCAGCACGTGGTTCGATCCTGGCAAGGAAGCCGACGCCGCCAAGGCGCTCGCCGACCAGGGCGCCGACGTGCTGATGCAGCACACCGACTCACCGGCGGCCATGCAGATTGCCGCTCAACGCGGCATTCTGGCCTTCGGCCAGGATTCCGACATGATCAAGTTCGGACCGAAGAGCCAGCTGACCGCGATCGTGGACAACTGGGGACCGTACTACACGCAGCGGGCCAAGGACGTGATCGACGGCACTTGGAAGTCGACCGATACCTGGGGTGGCCTGAAGAGCGACATGGTCGTGATGGCGCCCTACACCAACATGCCTGATGACGTGAAAGCGTTGGCGATGAAGACCGAGGCCGCCATCAAGGCCGGAACGTTGCATCCGTTCAAATGCCCGGTCACTACTCAGGACGGCAAGACCGTCGAATGCAAAGGTGGCGACCACCTCGCGGACGAACAGATCCTGAGCATGAACTTCTATGTGAAGGGCGTCGACGACAAAATCCCGGGTAAATAATAGCGCGGCATTCTTCGCTCTGACTGTTTGATTGCGGCGGCGCGGGACGCTCGCTGGCCCTGATTCCGGGGCCAGCGTGCGGCTGCGCCAGCCCTCTTTCCTTTGGGAAACATCGAGTTGGGCAAATCGCGGCGAGTACGCGGCGGCGTCACTTCAACCAAAAGGCCATCGCGTCAGTGAGTTTTCGGTCGCGATTGGCTTTGCAATAGTCGACTACGCTGTGAATGACATAGCGAACTCTTGCCGGATTGATCCCGCGTTTTTTTTCAGTGCCGTAGTACCAGCCGCTGTACCAAGAGAGGAAAAAGCTCGCATCCTCGATGGAGGCGTCGGCAATCTGTCCGCAGGTGAGGCGTTGCACCTCGATATTCCCGTTTGCATCGGCATACTGTGATAGCGGCACGCGCCCAGGCTGAGGCTGCTGGGGTTGCGCGACGTCGGCCGGCACTGGCACCGCCACCTGTTTGTTAGGACATGCCTTGCTGAGCCGTACGGTCATATCGTCGCCCAGAAACGTCGTGCCGGGACGAAAGACGGTGCCTTCGTTAATCCTGACGTTTTGCACCGGAATGAATACCTTTTTGACCACGGTCCAAGAGCCGTCGGCATTTTTCAGAAATGCACCGCAATCGATTTCGTTGTCTTGGGCGTGTGCACTTCCAGCGAAGCAGAGAATTGGCAAGGCTATCGCTAACGCGACCAGCACCGAATGACACGACATGTGAATCTCCTCCGGCCGAATGCTCCTTTGTCCCGCACCTGATGGGCACAATCAATTGATTCGTCAGGCTGAGACCATGGCGCGCGCTGCGGCGGAGTGGCGTTTTATGAGGTCATGGAGGTCAAGACCTGGGATGGCGCCGTTTTCCACGATCCAGCGGCCGCCGACCATGACCCGGTCGGCGCGGTGCGCACCGCACAAAACGAGGGCCGCGAGAGGATCGCCGCTCCCGGAAAAACGCAATTCGTCGAGCTTGAACAGCGCGAGATCGGCCATTTTGCCGACGGCAATTTCGCCGACGTCGGTCCGGCCGGCGCAAGCCGCGGAGCCTTTCGTCGCCCAGCGCAAGGCATCGCGGTGACTCACTTTGGTGACGCCATAGCGGCTTCGCTGCAGCAGAAATGCGGCGCGCACCTCTTGCATCAGATTCGAGGCATCGTTTGACGCCGAGCCGTCGACGCCGAGCCCGATATGCATCCCGGCTTCTTCCATCGCGCAGACCGGGCAAGCGCCGGAGGCCAGCGTCTGATTGCTGTGGGGGCAATGTGCGACGGTCGTGCCCGCGCGGGCGAGCCGCTTGATTTCGCTGTCGTTGAAATGAATACCGTGGGCGAGCCAGGTCCGCTCGTTCAGCCAGCCGCAATCCTCCAAATAGTCGAGGGGACGGCATTTGTAGAGTTGTTGGCAGAAGCGGTTCTCGTCTTCGGTTTCGGCGAGGTGCGTGTGCATGCGCACATTGAGTCGTCGCGCCAAATCTGCGGTGGCACGCATCAGCGAGGTCGTCACCGAAAACGGCGAGCAAGGCGCGAGCGCAATCTGCACCATCGCCCCTTCGCGGCTCTCGTGATAGCGCGTCACGACACGTTCAGAGTCGGCAAGGATGGTGTCCTCGTCCTGCACAACGCTGTCGGGTGGCAGGCCGCCGTCGCGCTGCGACAGATTCATGGAGCCGCGCGTCAGCAGAACGCGCAAGCCGAGACGCTTTGCCGCCGCGACTTCGATATCGATGCCGTCTTCGACGCCGGCGGGAAAAACGTAGTGATGGTCGGTCGTCAGGGTGCAGCCGGACAGCAGCAGCTCCGTCATCGCGACCGTCATGCCGAGATCGAGCGCCTCCGGCGTCAATCGCGCCCAGATCGGATAAAGCGCCTGCAGCCAGGGAAATAATTCGCGATCGAGCGCCGCCGGAACGGCGCGTGTGAGTGTCTGATAAAAATGATGGTGCGTATTGATGAGTCCGGGCAGCACCACATGCTCGCCGGCGTCGAACGGAGTGGCGTCCGGCGTTGTGACGTTACTTCCCGCCGGCACTAGTTCGACGATGCGCCCAGCTTTCACCACGATTCCGCGTCCGGCGCGGTCCGCCAGAATGGCGAGGGGATCCTTGATCCAGAGCGCCGCATTTTCATCGCGCATGAATTCACCGCGCCTTTGATGTTGCTTTCGCAAGAGGACTATAGGCCGGGCGGACCGATCACCGCCACGTCGCTGGCACAATTAGCTTGCCGAGGATTTGGTCAGCGTCTGGATAAAAATTGGGCTTGGGCAACTGGCGATTTCGGATGATTCTTAGAAGGAAGCTAAGTGATCGGCGAGGTGAGTGCCGCAGATGAGGAATGTAAATGCCAAACGCGCTTGAAGCCGCGAGAGTTACTCGTGGATCGCTTCCCGTTATCGACATTTCCGGTTTGTCGAGCCACAGAATCACTGATCGAAATGCTGTGGCCGCGCAGTTGCGCGCCGCCTGCCTCGACAAGGGATTCTTCTACATCCAGCACCACGGAGTGCCGGAAACCCTTGTCGAATATGTTTTCAAGGAAGCGGCGGCGTTCTTCGCGCTGCCCGCCGACAGGAAGGCCCAGGTCGACAAATCCAAGTCGAAGGCCAATCGCGGTTACGAGCCGCTGCAGGGACAAACGCTCGAAGCCGGAACCCCGCCCGATCTCAAAGAGGGCTACTACATTGGTCCTGAACACAGGCCCGATGATCCGCGTGTTATCGCCGGGATGTTCAACTACGGCGCCAATCAGTGGCCCGCGCAGCAACCGAACTTTCGTCCCGTGATGCTGGCGTATCTCGACGTCATGCTTGATCTGTCGGCGCGCATGATGCGCGGCTTGGCGCTTTCGCTTGAGCTGCCGGAGGACTATTTCGCGAACTTCTGCGCGGACGCCATGGCGAGCGTGCGGCTGTTGCATTATCCGCCGCATCCCGCCCGGGCGCGGCCAGGACAAAAGGGCGCCGGCGCGCATACCGATTTTGGCGGCTTGACCCTGCTGCGGCAGGACGATGTCGGCGGTCTGCAGGTTTGGGACCAGAGCTCGGACGGATGGATTCATGCCGATCCGCTGCCTGGAACGTTTATCGTCAATCTCGGCGACATGATCGCGCGCTGGACCAACGACCGCTACCGCTCGACCGTGCATCGGGTGGTCAATGCCTCAGGCCGCGAGCGCTATTCGGTTCCGTTCTTCTTCAGTGGCAACTTCGCCCACAAGGTCGAGTGCATCCCGACATGCTTGGCGCCTGGAGACACACCGAAGTATCTCCCGACTACGGTCGAGGCCCATATGCGCGAGATGTTCCGCAAGACCTACAAAGGCTGACGGCTATTTTGACTTCCCGATAGCTGACCTCCACGGCGCACTGCCGTGGCGCAAGTCTTACTTGCCTCAAATCCAGGCAGATCATGGGAGGTCTGAAATCGTTCCGTGGTCGCTGCCGAAGTCGCAACGTCCAGAAGATTCAGTCGGGCATGGGTGCCAGCCGCCTGAAATCAATTCACACGCTCTCCGCGCGCAGTTCGCCGGTGCGGTTGTCGAAGTGCGTGATGCGCATGATCAGGCTGTCGTCCGGATAACAATACAAGAGCGTCCTGGGATTGGCCGCGACATCTTCGGCCGTGAGGATGACCACGCGCACCAAATTATTGCAGCGCGCGCGCGCCCATTTGATGTTCGCAATCCACTCGGAATCGACGCCACGCAATTTGCCCTTCAAGGTCGGCCGATACCGTGTCTCGTAGACGACGCGGTTGCCTTCACGCTGAAGCTCGTCATTCCACACGGCGACCACAACGGTCTGCCCATCCTGGCTGACCGCAGATCTGCTGAAGCGCCGGCTCGCGCATACAGCCCCAAAGTGCCCGAAGCACTCTCCCAGTGTTTGAAGTTGCACCATTTGACGGCTACCTGGCTGATTACGTAGGTAAAATCCTCCTAATCGGTGAGCCCTACCAGCAGAGAATTCTGGCTGGAGCGAGCGAAAAAAAAGCTCACACTTAGCGAAAACGGGTTACAGTGTCGGGCGCCGAGCGAAAGTCCAAGGTCGATGTCCCACGTCACGCCAACCCGCGCGAGCAAGCCGCGCCGTCCACAATCACAGGCGTTGCGTCCACCGACGCGCAGTGCGGTAAGCGCACCACACCGGTTGCGCCCACCGCGCCTGCTCACCTACGTCGACGCGGTGGCGAGGCACGGCTCCATTCGCAAGGCGGCCGACGCCCTCAACGTCGCGTCCTCGGCGCTCAACCGTCAAATCCTCGATCTGGAGTGGGATTTAGGTTCGGCCCTGTTTGAGCGCCTGCCGCGAGGCGTTCGGCTGACAGCGGCCGGTGAGGTCTTTCTCGCCTACACGCGTCAGGCGATCTCCGAACTCAAGGCGGTGGAGTCGCAAGTCGAGCAGCTGCGCGGAATGGTGCGCGGACAAGTCAGCGTTGCCGCCGTCGAGTCGGTTGCCGGTGATTTGCTCCCGGCCGCGATTTCGCAGTTTCAGGCCACTCATCAGAATGTTCGCTTCATCGTCCGGATCGGGGGCCCCGAAGAGCTGGTTTCTGCTTTGGATGCCGACCAAGTCGATCTCATTCTCACGCACTACCCGCCGCGGAAAAAGAGCGTCACTGTCGTGGCCACCACCCAACAGGCGCTGTGCGCGCTGATGGCTAGCGATCATCCGCTGGCGGGTCGCGACGATCTGCGCCTGCGCGACTGCTTGCCCTACCCGATGGCGCTCGCCGACTCGACGCTGGCACTGCGCGCCCTGATTGACCAGGCGTTGGCCCAAGCCTCGTTCGATCTCGATCCGCGCGTGGTGTCTAATTCGTTCGAGACCATGAAGGCGTTTGCGCGCATGAACCGCGGCGTCTGTTTCCAATTCCGCAAGCCGGGCAAGGCGTCTCTTCCGCCCGGCGATATGATCGCGCTGCCGCTGATCGATCCCGCCTTCAAGGAGGCGCAACTTTTTCTCGCGACGCGCCGCGGACGCGTGTTGCCGATCGCCGCGGCCGCTTTTGTACAGCTTCTGGTAAACTCCTGGGAGTGAGGGGCTGCGGCTCGATCGGCAACGCACAACGTCAAGCGGCGTCGGCCGATTGTCTCGTTGCCTCTTCGGACGCGGCTTCCGCATTCCAGTTTGGTACGTCGAGATAAAAGATACTACCTCCGGACGGGGCGGGGATATGGCCGACGCTGCCGCCCAGGCGGATTATGGTTTCTCTGACGATGCTCAAGCCGAGGCCGGTACCGCCTTTTAGCCGGGAGTCGGTCGCTTCGACTTGAGCGAATTTGTTGAAAATGAGCGTCTTGTACTCGTCGGGAACGCCGGGGCCGTGGTCGCGCACGGCAATCCGGACGTGATCGTCCTGTGTTTCGATGGAGATAGCTACTTCCTCGCCTTTTGGAGAAAATTTGACGGCGTTGGACAGCAAATTGGCGAGCACCTGCATGAGCCTTTCGGCATCGGTGCGAACCGCGGCCTCGGCAATGTCGGCATGTAGGCGCACCTGAACGCCGAACTTTTGCGCCAGGCCGCGATTAGCCTCGATCGCCTGTTCGACTAGGCGCTTGGCGTCGACGCGCCCGAAACTGAACCTCGTCTTGCCCGACTCGATCCGTTCGATGTCGAGAATGTCGTTGACCAGCAGCGCCAATCGCGTGCTGTTGTTATGCGCCATGGTGACGAGGCGTTTGATCGGATCCGATAGTTCGCCGGCGGCGCCGTTCATGAGCAGGCCGAGCGGTCCCGCAATCGTCGTCACTGGTGTGCGCAGTTCGTGACTTACCGTCGCGATGAACTCATCCTTCATGCGCTCGACACGTTTCTGCTTTGTCACGTCCCGGCCGATGAAGAAATGCCGCTGCTCAGGTTCTGACCAGACTCCCGACCAGGACAGCGTTACGACCGACCCGTTTTTGTGAAAGTATCGGGTGGCAAGGTCCTGGATGAGTTGGCCGTGGCGAGCGTGGCGCATTTCGCCGCGAATGGGGTCAAGGTCGTCTGGATGAATGAATTCACTGGCGTTGTGGCCGATCATCTCGGCCGGCTCGTAGCCGAGCGCTGCTACGGAGCTCGGGCTGACGCGCAGTACGTTGCCTTGGCGGTCGACCACCAGAATCACGTCGAGTGAGGTCTCAAAGATGCGGCGGCGTTCCTCTGCCTCGTGCCGTCGCTCAAGCTGCTCCGTTTCGAAGAGCTTGGCGAGCTGCGAATAAAGCATGCCGGTCTCTCGCAGCAGCATCAGCAAAACGAATGTCGCAGCTAGCAATCCGTAAAGGCGGCCGGCGTAGAAGCCGAGGTCGAAGCGGGTGGCGTTGAGCAGCGCACTGAGCGCCACGTCGAACAGCCACGCACACAGGACCACCATCAGCCACAGGTCCAGCACGGTAGGCGCGGAGAATTACGAGCCCGGCGCCGGTGAGGAGCAAATCCACCGCCACGAACCTGACCAGGCCGCTGTTGTTGAAGCCGCCGGTCATGATGTTCGGCAGAAGCGCATGGCCAATCGTGACCAGCGCAGTCAGGCCCACGACGGAGGCAACAACGCCGCTGATACTCACAAGGACGATAGGCCACGCCGACTTGGCAGGCGTGTCCGTGGTGTTGTTTCGTTCACTTAGCAGCGAGTAGGCGATGACCGCGATAGGGAAGCCGCCGTGCCAGAACACGTAAAGCCACGCGGTACTTTGGGAGCCAGCGCCGAGCAATCCTTCCGGCGAAAAAAGCCCTGGAAACGTCAGCGAATGGGAAACCGCCATCAGCGCCGTGAACAAATATCCGCAAATAAGCGCCAGGAGCGCGTAAGACCGCAGGATATTGTATTGGATGAAGAGAATGGCAACCGTCACCAAGTCGCTGATGGCGATCGCCGACTCGTACATCGGTACGAATCCAAACACTCGCGGCAACGGCACCTGAGCAAACGGCGCTAAGCTCAGAAAAATCAACAGTGAGAGCAATATGACCGCAAAAGCAAGTTTCCGGTCGCCTTGAGCGGCCGGCGCGGTTGACAAAAATACCGGCTGATTTGCGACGACGCGGGGCGGCATTTCGGTCTCTATTTGCGCTGGCTTTGGTTCCTGAAATGAGGTTCGCTTTGTTAGTTGACCCTCATGCTAGCCCTTCTTATTCACCAGAATTAGGCAGTTGAGCGACGGATGTA
>JBAUYV010000412.1:0-14813 GCA_049584975.1 Xanthobacteraceae bacterium
CTTCTCCTCGCCGATGGTCGAGACGGTGTCGCCCTTATAGTCGTGTGCCGGGTAGACGAGCGTTTCGTCCGGCAGTTTCAGGAGCTTGTTGAAGATCGAATCGTATTGCGCGCGCGGATCCCCGTTCTGAAAATCGGTACGGCCGGTGCCGCGGATGAGCAGCGTGTCGCCGGTAAAGACGCGGTCGCTAAACGCGAATGAATATGAGTCGTCGGTATGGCCGGGCGTGTACAATACGTCGAGCCGCAACCCCTCGATCTCGATGCGGTCTCCGTCCGCAACCCTCATGGAGACCACGTCGGCGTGGGTCTGCTCGCCCATCACCGTAATGCAATGGGTGCGGTCGCGTAGCGCACCGAGCCCGGTCACATGGTCGGCGTGCAGGTGCGTATCCACTGCCTTGACCAATCTGAGGTCCAGCTCGCGCACGAGCTGAAGGTAGCGATCCACGCGCTCCAGCACTGGATCTATGATCAGCGCCTCGCCGCCGTGGCGGCTGGCGAGCAGATAGGTGTAGGTGCCGGACGCACTGTCGAACAGTTGGCGAAAAATCATGCACGCCTCCGCTCAAGCTATTATACATCGAGGCTCGGCCGAAGGTCTTAATGGGATCGAGCGGCGATAGTGCGCCGCAGCAAGCGATGAAGATTCAACTACGCATTGAGCGCTTCGCCAAATCGGCTACGCTTTTCGCTCTGGCCGCAGGTATTGGCGCGCTGGTTAGCCTCTCATCGTCCGCCGATCCGGCCATGGCGGCTCAGGCAGCGGCCCGGAATAAGGCGCAGCCGCAGCCGGCTTTGAGCGACGCCGCGCGCTTCATCGCGAGCGTTCAGAGCGGCCGGCATGAGGTGCCGCGCGTCGAACTCGCCGCGCGGCTCGTGGCCGCTGGCTTCGAGCCGACAGGCGAGTACAGGCTCATTCGGCAGAACGCGGCTCGCGAGCTGAGCGGGCGCCCCGATGGGGCAGGGGAGGTGACCGCGGACGAGCTTCACAAGGCCGACGAGGCGATCGCCCGAGAAATGCAAATCTTGCGCGGGACGGCTCCACGCCCATCTTTTTCAGAAATCGCCAAGCTGCCCGGGCGACCGCAGATCGAAGGCCTGAATGTCGTATATCTCAACCCACTGGGCGATCCAGCGCATGCCAACGGCTGGAAGAATATCATCGTCCATCAGACAGAAGGACCGCCCGGAAGTGGACGGCGCGAAGCGGATGATCAGTTTGCCAACCCGACCAAGCGCGGCGTCACCATATGGGTGGAGACCGACGGGACGGTTTATTGGTCGACCGCCGAGAATGTAATTCCAACTCATGGCGACGGCGCCGATCGCGACGACAATAAATACATCGACAACGCGAAGACCTACCACGCGGTCGTCAAGACCAATTCGATCGGCGTAGAGTTCGTCGGCAACTTTCCGGATGTGGCAAAACCGGTGACGCCCGACCAGGTGAAGGCTTGGCTTTTGCTGGTGCGCTTTCTACAGGAACGATACGGGATACAGTCCGGGAACATCTACGCCCACAACTGGATCGACTTTAAGGATCGTCGCTATTGTGAAGGTTGTGATCTTGCTACCTTGGCGCGAAAAATTAACTACCAGCCCTCAAAATAGGCCATGACGCTGGTGCATAGCTCGGCTGGCCTCGCTTCGCCAAATCCTCTAGAAGATCAAATGGATAAGGCCGCATCCGCCCAGTAAGCGTACGTGTGCCTTGTGCGGCTTTGGGGCGTCCAAAAGGTTAACACCGTTAACCAAACCCGGCCGTTGTTGATGCAAGGGCCGCGGATCATCGTTAAAGCCGAAATGCACTACGCGCAGGCGACCGCCGAGAGGCGGTGGTGCTCGGCGTTATAGCCGAGCAAAGATGCTGGCCGCTCGCCCGAAGATGCTGTCGTTGTAGCAACGCGCTCGATCGCCATCGATCGCGGGGCGCTCTCTTTGTCTGCCTTCGTGGCACGGCAAAGGAAAGGGGAGAAGGTCAAATGATACGACGCGTATTTGCTCTCGCGCTCGCCTTTGGCGTTGTTGCGGCCGCTACGGTGAAGGCTGATGCACACGCGCGCCGCCACCATCATCGTTATCATCACTTTGCACGATCAAGTCACCGGAGCCGCAGCGCGCATGTGGACTATCACCACCTTGGCTTTTCATTGGTCACGGTGAACAGCGCCGCCGGGCCGATCACAGTGAATGCAGCTCATGTCAGCCAGTTCATCGGGGCTATCGCCGATCTCGTGGCGGCCGGCTTTCGCGGTCCCGTGCACTGCTATGCGCCCAGCGGTCATGTACGTCATTCGTTGCATTACACGGGTGAGGCCTGCGACTTCGCGCAACTTGGCCGCAATAGGGTCGCGTCCGGAGCGCGCATCATGTACCACGCCCACACGATCCTAGCTCGCTGGGGCTTGCGTGATGGTTGTACGTTCCATGATTGCGGCCATGCTGACACGGGCCGCATCTTTGCCGCAGTGACGCGGCAGCGCTATGCGAAGATACCGCGCCGGCGTTACGCCGAGAAGGGCCAGCGGCGCCGAGCGGAGAATACGCAAAGCGCAGAACTGTGGGCTTGGCACGACAGTTCTCAAGACAAACCTCGTGGCAAAAAAGCACGCGACAATGCCAGCGCCCAGACCGACGGGTGGTGGGACGACTCGAAGGGCCGGAAGGATTGGAACGACGGGAAGGAACCACGTCGCGTTGCTGAGTACCGGCGCCCGCATCGCTATCGATGAGGGTAATGGCCTCTGCGCGCCCGATGGCTGTGATCCTGCAAAAATAACGGGAAAATAGTTTTCGGCGCGCAAAGGCAGCACGAGTGGTCGCGTTCTACGCAGTGAAGAAACCTCAAAAATATTGACTCCGCGACTGCGGCGGTATTTTGAAACCCAGGTCCGGAGTTACCATCTTCACCGGACGGTGCGTATCTTTGCCGGACGGTGCGTATCCGATGAGTAACTGGCCCGGCGCTCGCACCAGCGGGCGCCGGTTTTTTTACGCCTTGGCGTTGGCAGCGACATCGGTCATCCACCAACGAGCAAAGCCATCTCGACAAGCCGTCGGCAAAGGGAAGTTCCCAAACGAACATCGCCTAGGACTCCGTCGACGCGGCGGATGAGGCGATGCGATGAGATTTCGCGAGGTGTGGCCAGGTTACGGCTCGTTCCCAAAGCGGCAGGCATCGGCGCGATGCCTTTTGGGCGGGGCGTCCCGGCTAGCCAGCTTTTTGTCGCGATGATACCGTTCGGAGGCACGACCACAAAACGTGAGACCGATCGCGGCGCCGCCTTGAGCAGCCGGCGAGGGGCTTCGCTGATGAACGCCAGCGTCCAAGTTTCACCGGCAAAGCGCTTGTTCGGTCTGCGATGTGGCGCGCTTCGCGCCTTCGGTCGCGGCGGTCGCCTTGTCGCCACGGTTGCGCTCCTGGCTGCGATGGTGGCTGAGGGCCATGCGCAGGCGCCGTCGGTCGGTACGGTCTATGCGGAACGCAAGCCAATCACGCAGACTGCCGGCTTCGTCGGCCGTGTTGACGCGATCAATCGCGTCGAGGTACGGGCTCGCGTTCAGGGCTACCTGGAGCAGGTGCTTTTTACCGAAGGGGCCTTCGTCAAGACCGGCGACCCCCTTTACCGGATCGAGAAGGGCCCGTTCGAGGCTGCGGTTCAAGAAGCCCAAGCGGCCTTGGATAAGAGTAAGGCGCAGAAGGCCCTCACCGCAGTCCAACTCGCTCGCCAAGAGCTGCTCGCGTCGTAGAATTCCACGGCGGCGTCTACGCGCGACGAGGCTCGCGCATCGGACCAGGAAGCGGCAGCGACAATCCTGTCGAATGAGGCAAATCTCGACGTAGCCAAGATCAATCTTGGCTACACAGACGTCGTGTCGCCGATCTCCGGGAAGATCAGCAAAACGAACATCACGGTGGGAAATGTCGTGGGGCCGGATAGCGGCCCGCTGACCGTGATCGTAAGCCAAGACCCGATGTATGTGACATTCCCCGTCAGCCAGCGCGACCTGCTGCGGGTGCAAACGAGCGCTCACCGCGTCGACATTAAGGACATCAAGGTCAAAATCCGTTTCGTGGACGGCTCAACCTACAGCCGAGAGGGCTCGATCGACTTCGTGGACGTTTCGGTCAATCGTTCGACGGACACAGTCCTGGTACGGGCGACGATGCCAAATCCGGCTGGATTACTGATCGACGGCCAGCTTGTCAGCGTCGTGCTCGAGGCGGGACAGCCTGTCGAGCAGGTGGTTGTACCGCAAGCCGCCCTGATCGCGGATCAGCAAGGGATTTATGTGTTTGTCGTCGAGGATGGCAAAGCTGCAGTGAAGCGGGTCAAGGTTGGCGCCGAGGTCGGACCCGATGTCGTTATCGAGCAGGGCTTGCAGGGCGGCGAGCAGGTCATCGTAGAGGGACTGCAGAGCGTTCGCCCCGGGCAACCCGTCCAGGCGAGCCCGATGCCGGCGAGCCTCAAGCGGAGCTGAGCCAATGCTCTCCGCCGTGTTTGTCGATCGCCCCCGACTTGCTATCGTCATCGCAATCGTCACGACCATCGCCGGCCTGTTGTCGCTCTACGCGATTCCCATTGCCCAATACCCCGACATCGTCCCTCCGCAGGTGTCGGTCACGACGATCTATCCCAGCGCAAACGCTGCGGTCGTTGAATCGACCGTCGCGCAAGTTATCGAGGCGCAAGTGGTCGGCGTCGACAAGATGCTCTACATGAAGAGCACCAGCGGCGATGACGGCAGCTATTCGCTCACCGTTTCTTTCGAGCTCGGAACCAATCCGGACATCAACGCAGTCAACGTCAACAACCGTGTGCAGGTAGCGCTCGCGGCGCTGCCGTCGGAAGTCCAACGGCAAGGCGTCGTCGTCAAAAAGAAATCGGCGGCTTTGCTGGGTGTCATCGCGGTCTATTCGCTTAAGCACACCTACGATCCGCTGTTTCTCTCCAACTACGTCACCATCAACCTCCTGGATCAGATCAAGAGCACGCCCGGCGTCGGCGACGCATCATTGTGGGGACCGCAGGATTACGCCATGCGCGCCTGGGTGAGTACGGACCGCCTGACCGGTCTCAATCTCACGGCCGCCGACATCATCAGCGCTATTCAATCGCAGAACGTCCAGGCTGCGGTGGGCCGCATCGGCGCGCGCCCCATATCCGACGATCAACAGCTCCAACTCAACATTCAGGCCAAGGGCCGTCTGACCAGCGTTGCGGATTTCGAGAATATCATCATCCGCGCCAACCGCGACGGCTCGCTCCTTCGCCTTCGCGATGTCGCCCGCATTGAACTCGGGGCCGCCAATCTCGACCGCAGCACGCGGCTCAACGGCGGGCCAGCTGCGGCCGTTGCGATCTATCAGTCTCCCGGCGCCAATGCGATTACCACGCTCAAGGCGGTCGAAGCGCGGATAACGGAGCAGTCGACAAGGTTCCCCGACGATTTGGCCTGGAAGGTTACTTACGACCCTACGGTGTTCGTCACCGACACCATCCACGAAGTGCAAAAGACCCTGGTCGAAGCCTTTATTCTCGTGGTGATCGTCGTCTTTCTATTTCTCGGCAGCATTCGCGCCACATTGATTCCGACCCTCGCGGTGCCTGTCAGCCTGATCGGCGCCTTCATCGTTCTGTTGGCCGTCGGTTACTCGATCAATACGGTTTCGCTCCTCGCCGTCGTGCTCGCCATCGGCATTGTGGTCGACGATGCCATCGTGGTGGTCGAGAACGTCGAGCGCGTTATAGAGGAGCACCCGGAGCTCTCCCCCGCCGACGCAACCAAAAGGGCCATGGCGGAAATTACGGCACCGATTATCGCGATCACGTTGGTCCTGCTGTCCGTCTTTGTGCCGGTAGCCTTCATTCCCGGCATTTCTGGCGAGCTGTTCCGTCAGTTTGCCGTGACGGTTGCGGTGTCAATGCTGCTGTCTGCCTCCAATGCGCTCACGCTTTCGCCGGCGCTGTGCGCCATTCTGCTGCGCCCGCGGCACGGGCCGCGGCGGGGCGTTTTGGCGCACGTCTTGGGTTTCATCGACCGGGCGCGGGATGCCTATGGATCGGCCGTAGCGCGCGTGCTGCACTTTGCGATCTTCGGGCTTGTGGCGGTGGCGGTCGCCATGCTCGGCGTTGCGGGTCTGGCGACGATCACGCCGACCGGCTTTCTTCCGGAGGACGATCAGGGTGGGCTCTTTGTCGTCGCGCAGTTGCCGGGAGGTTCGTCAGTTGCGCGAACCACGGGGGTCGTCGAGCAAGCCGAGGCAATTTTACGCCAGGAAGGCGACGTCGAAGACATTACGTCGGTGGTGGGACTGAATTTCATCGACAATTATTCGCAGTCGAATGCCGCGTTCATGGTCGTCACGTTGAAGCCTTTTGAAGAACGCAAAGGGAAGGCTCACAGCGTATTCGCACTCATTGGCCGGCTTGGCCAAAAGTTTCGCGAGATCGAGGGCGGCATGGTCACACCGCTTGCTCCGCCGCCTATCCTTGGGCTCGGCAGCGGCGGCGGTTTCACTTACGTGCTGCAGGATCTGCGCGGCGGCGACCCGAAGGCGATGGCCCAGGCGCTGCGCGGGCTCATTGTCGCGGCCAATCAGGATCGCCATTTGAGCCGGGTCTTCAGCACCTTCTCGGCCTCCAATCCCTCGATCTACCTGAACATTGATCGCGACAAGGCGCGGATCATCGGCGTGCAACTGAGCGATATTTTCCTAGCGCTGCAGGCATCGCTCGGCGGCTACTACGTCAACCAGGTGAATTTGTTCGGCCGTACTTGGCAGGTGCAAGTGGAGGCCGAAGCGGCCGACCGCTCGAACGTCAACGACATCTATCGCATCAACGTCCGCAACAACGAAGGCAAGATGGTTCCGATGCAGAGCCTGGCCGAGGCTCGCGTCGTCGTCGGACCATCGGCGTCGATCCGCTACAACAACCTCCGCGCCGTCACCATCCAGGGCGGCCCGGCCGCCGGCACATCGTCGGGGCAGGCCTTGAACGCGATGGAGGCCGTTGCGGCGCACACGCTACCGCCGGGATACGCAGGAGTATGGACAGACACCGCTTTTCAGGAGAAACGCGCCGAGGGCAAAACCGGTATGATTCTCGGCTTCGCGATACTATTCGCCTACCTGTTCCTGGTGGGGCTCTATGAGAGCTGGACAATTCCAGTCCCCGTTTTGTTGTCGGTGACCATCGGAATTCTGGGATCGTTCGTGGCGATTTTTGTGGCGCGTTTGTCGCTCGATCTTTACGCGCAGATCGGCATGGTCGTGCTGATCGGATTGGCTGCCAAGAACGGCATCTTGATCGTCGAATTTGCCAAGGAGCAGCGGGAGAAAGGCACTCCGCTCCTTCAAGCTGCAGCCGAAGGTGCGCGGCTGCGGTTCCGGCCGGTCATGATGACTTCGTTCGCGTTCATTCTGGGCTTGCTGCCGCTGGTCATCGCATCGGGCGCCTCGCAGCTCGCCCGGCGCGATGTCGGCACCCCAGTCTTCGGCGGCATGATCTTCGCCTCGGTTATCGGCATCTTCGTGATCCCGCCGCTTTATGTGATATTCCAGGCAATTCGCGAGAAACTGCGTCCCTCGTCGCGCCCGCGCCAACCGGTCGCGCCTCAATCCTCTTCATAGATCATCTTGCGGGTCATGCCGCCGTCGATCACGAAATCCGCGCCGGTGACGAAGCCGGAGCGCTCGCGGTCGAGCAGCCAGGCGACGATCTCGGCGATGGCAGCTAGCCGCGTTCGACCGGCAGGTCAGGCCGCCCGCCCCATTCCGACCACGAGCCGTCGTAGAGGCCCTTCGGGGTCCGGCCAATAGATTCCAGCGCGAACGTCAGAATCGCTGCCGTCACGCCAGAGCCGCACGACGTGATGATCGGCTTATCGAGATCGACGCCGGCCGAGATGAAGGCTTGTTCTATACGTTCACGCGAGGCGAGCCGGCCGTTTTCCAATAAGCGGTCAAACGGCACGTTGAAGGAGCCGGGCATGTGGCCTGAGCGCAATCCGGGACGCGGCTCGGGCGCCTTGCCGGCGAACCGCTCGGCCGAGCGGGCATCGACGATCTGCGCGCTTTGGTCGATCAGCGCCATGCGCACGTCGGCGAGCATGGCAACTGGAGCCACATTCATCTCAGCGTGAAATTGCTTCGGTGTCCGCTTGGTGTCTCCGGTCTCCAGGAGGCGCCTTTCCGCCTTCCACTTCGGCAACCCGCCGTCGAGGATAAAAACATTCGTGGCGCCAAAAATCCGGAAGGTCCACCACACGCGCGCCGCCGAGTAGAGGCCGAGGCTGTCGTACACCACGACGGTATCGCCGTCGCCGACGCCCAGCGCGCCCACGGCTTGGCGGAACTGTGCCGCACCAGGCAGCATGTGCGGCAATTCGGTCGAATGATCGCTGACCGCATCAACGTCGAAAAACACCGCGCCGGGAATGTGGCCGGCGCGGTACTCAGCGTGCGCGTCGCGTTTCTGCGTCGGCAGAAACAGGGAGCCGTCGACGATGACGATATTCCGATCGCGCAAGTGCTCGGCGAGCCACTCGGTCGACTTGAGCCAACGGCCGGTGGAGGAAGGAGCAGGGTCCATATCGGGTCTCAACATCGCTTTTTCTCAGTGAATGGCGGGCCTTGCCTTTATCGTTTGATCAACGCCCGCGGGGGGCCAAGTTCACTTGCAAGTTCATTCGTAGGGAATCTTGATGTTCGGCCGGCGCTCGAGCCAGGACGGTACCGGAAGGTTTTTCTCGCGCAGAAATTGCGGGTTGAACAATTTCGATTGGTAGCGCGTGCCGTAATCGGCGAGCACGGTCACGATCGTGTGGCCGGGACCGAGCTCTTTGGCGAGGCGAACGGCGCCGGCAATGTTGATGCCCGACGAGCCGCCGAGGCAGAGGCCCTCGTGTTCGAGCAGGTCGAAAATGATCGGCACCGCCTCTGCGTCGGGAATCTGGTAGGCTGTATCGATGGGCGCGCCTTCGAGATTCTTGGTGATACGGCCCTGGCCGATACCTTCGGTGATCGAGGAGCCCTCCGACTTCAACGTGCCGGTCGTGTAATAGCTGTAGAGCGCGGCGCCCATCGGGTCGGCGACCGCAATCCGCACGGCATTGCTGTGCGCCTTGAGCGCCATGGCGACACCGGCGAGCGTGCCTCCGGTGCCGACCGCGCAGACGAAACCATCGACTTTGCCATCGGTCTGATGCCAGATTTCCTGCCCCGTCGTTTCGATGTGCCCCTGGCGATTGGCGACGTTGTCGAACTGATTGGCCCAGATGGCGCCGTTCTTTTCGCTCTTCGCCAACTGTGCGGCGAGCCGGCCGGAGAGCTTCACGTAATTGTTTGGATTTGAGTAAGGCACCGCAGGCACCTCGATTAACTCGGCGCCGCACAGCCGCAGCGTATCCTTTTTCTCCTGGCTCTGGGTCTCCGGAATCACGATCACGGAGCGGAAGCCCAAGGCGTTGCCGACCAGAGCAAGGCCGATGCCGGTATTGCCGGCGGTGCCTTCGACGATAACGCCGCCTGGCCGCAGCTCGCTCTTCTTCACAGCGTCCGCGATGATGAACAGCGCCGCCCGGTCTTTGACCGATTGGCCAGGGTTCATGAATTCGGCCTTGCCCAGAATGGTGCAGCCGGTCGCCTCCGACACACGCTTGAGCCGGATCAACGGCGTGTTGCCGATAGCCTCAACGATTCCGTTGCGCAGCTGCATGACCGCAGAATCCACCTGTGGCGAGCCTAAATGACGAAATCTTCGGAAACAAGGCAGCGTCAAATGCCGCGTTCGCCGAAACATTATCGAAACCATGGGCGGCCAAGGCACCACTGCGAGTAGTCATATTCACATATTGTTTCCAGCGCCCGAGATATGCGGAGGGTGACGGGGTTTCCACCGATCGCGAGCCCTATCCGGTTAATCTGGTTGAGCGCGATGAATCTCGACATCAATACGTTATTTCTCGTAACGATCTACGTAGAGGTCATTCTTGGCCTGCTGCTGTTGTTTGCCTGGGTCCAGAACACGGCAAATACGGCAGTGGCGTGGTGGGGCTTCGCACATCTGTTGCGCGCCACCTCGGTGGTCCTGTTCGGCCTGTACGGATCGGCTTCCGATCTGATTACGATCGATCTTGCCAACGCGCTTCTGTTCACCGCCTTTGCGGTGACCTGGACCGGCGCGCGGGTGTTCGACTATCAGCGGCCGCAGCCGATCCTGCTGTTTGCCGGCGCTGCACTGTGGCTCGTCGTCTGCCGGCTGCCCGGTGTGGGCGGATCGTTCGACGTGCGCGTTCTCCTGAGCTCCGGCATCATCACCACCTATACGTGGGCGACGGCGTACGAGTTCTGGCGCGGCCGCAGCGAGCCGCTGGTTTCGCGCTGGCCTGCGATCTTCATGCTGTTCGCTCATGGCTCGCTTTATCTGTTGCGCACGCCGTTCGGCGCCATGCTGCCGTTCTCGCCGACCGTGAACGAGGTGTTTGAGAGCGTCTGGCTGACGGTGCTCAGCTTCGAAGCGCTTCTGTTCACGATTGCCATCGCGTTCATTCTGCTCGCCATGGCCAAGGAACGCACCGAACACCGTCACAAGACGGCATCGCTGATCGATCCGTTGACCGGTATCGCCAACCGTCGCTCCTTCCTGCAGGACGGCGAGACATTGCTGAAACGGCAGGCGAACGATCCGTGTGCGATTGCGGTAATGCTGCTCGATCTCGATCACTTCAAATCGATCAACGATCGTTTCGGCCACGCCGTGGGCGATCGCGTGCTGCAGCTTTTCACGCAGGCGGGAAGCCGCTGCATGCGGCGCATGGATTTGTTCGGCCGCTTGGGAGGTGAGGAATTCGCTGTCCTATTGTACGACACGAACCGCGACAAGGCGTTGGCCGCCGCAGAAGAGATCCGCGCGACCTTTGAGGGCGCCACCCGCGACGTGGAGGGCAAGCCTATCAATGCCACGGTGAGCATCGGCATGGTTATCAGCCATGACGCCGTTCTTGATCTCTCGGCGCTCCTGGCTCAGGCCGATCATGCGCTCTATTGCGCCAAGGACAGCGGCCGCAACCGCGTCGAGATCGCCTCGATCGATCTTGTGCTTGAGCGCATCAAGCGGCCGGCCGAACGCTCGGCGGCTGCCGAAGCCGAACCCGAAGTCGACGCTGAGGCTGAGGAGACTGCCAAGTCCGCGGCTTGAGCCGCGGTCCCTGGGGTCATTTGACTTCGGCGGGCGTTGACGTTCCCGGTCCTTCGCCGACGATCAGCAGAACGGCGTCTTCTTCTTTGGCGCCGTCGAAATGCACCTGCTGGCCAAAATGGGTCACAAACGTGCCGGCCGGCATTGGCACGGTAGCGCTGGGATCGTACTTGGCGCCGGTGCCTACCCACCACGTTCCCTTGAGCACGGTGATGAACCGATCGTGCAGATGAAAATGCGGGTGACTGAAATGATTGCCCGCGAGCCATTTCACCATTTGCACGTAGAGGCCCTCCTTGGACGGATCGCCGACCAGCACGGCATTCTGTGCGCCGGCCGGGCTTGGCGGTGACCATTTGATCTGATCGGGCAATTCGTAGGCTACCGCTGCCGGATTAAGTTCGACGGCGCAGGCGGACCCGCGCGATAAGGCCAATGCGGCGAATGACAACAGTCCTAATTGGCGCCGATTCAACGACGACATGAAATCCTCCTCAATGTTGTGCGCTCTTAGGTTGGGCAAGGGCGAGGCTATCGCGCCGGGCCCTGCAAAGCGAGGTGGGATGCTGCCCGCCCGTCCAACTCACCCGCCGTGTTTGCACCATTGCGGAGTCAGATCGGTGCTGTATTAGGTTCGCCCAGCTCTCCGTGTAGCGAGGGCGTCAGACGGGGAGTTCGATGAAACGCAGCAGCGATCGCATCCTGACCACGCACGTCGGCAGTCTCATTCGGCCGCCGGCGCTGCAGGAATTTCTGCGCGCCAAGCAGGCTGGCAAACCGTATGACGAGCCTGCCTATGCAAAGTGCCTGAAAGATTCAGTCGGCGAAGTCGTGCGCGAGCAGGCGGAAGTCGGCGTTGACGTTGTCAGCGATGGCGAGTTTGGCAAGTCGATCTCGTGGTCGCAATACGTGCTCGAACGGTTGAGCGGTTTCGAACGGCGGCCGATCAAGCCCGGCGCGAACCCGTTCACCCGCGGCGTCGATCGAGAACGCTTCGCAGAGTTCTATGCCGAGCTTGACGCCCGCGAGGGCGTCGCGACTGCGATCGAGGCGGTGTGCGTGGGGCCCGTCGCCTATACGGGGCAGGCCGAACTCAAGCGCGACATCGACAACTTCAAATCCGCGCTGCGGGACGTCAAGGTCGAGGAAGCGTTCCTTCCAGTTGCGGCGCCGGCCAGCGTCATTCCGGATCGCAAGAACGAATATTACAAGAGCGAGGAGGAACTGATCCGTGCGATCGGCGCGGCCATGCGCACCGAGTACCGCATGATCATCGACGCCGGCTTTTTGCTGCAGCTCGACGATGCGCGCGCAGCCGTTACCTACGATCGCATGGTGCCGCCGGCGAGCTTTGCCGACTATCGCAAATGGCTTGCGCTGCAGGTCGAGGTGCTCAATGACGCGATCGCCGGCCTGCCGATGGATCGGATCCGCTACCATGTCTGCTGGGGAAGCTGGCCCGGCCCGCATACCACCGATGTCGCGCTGAAGGACATTGTCGATCTCATCCTCGGCATGAAGGTCGGCGCTTTCGTCATCGAGGGCGCCAATCCACGTCACGAACATGAATGGCGGGTCTGGGAAAGCATCAAGCTTCCCGAAGGCAAGGTGCTAATTCCGGGCGTGATCAGCCACGCGACAAATGTGGTCGAGCACCCGGAACTCGTCGCCGAGCGCATCGTGCAGCTCGCCCGATTGGTCGGGCGTGAGAACGTGATCGCCGGAACCGATTGCGGCTTTGCCCAAGGGCCGTTCCATCGCCGCGTGCATCCGAGCATCATGTGGGCAAAGCTCGGGGCGATGGCGCAGGGAGCGCGGCTCGCCAGCGCCGAGTTATGGAGATAGCGCGGGTTGGTGCGCCGGCGTAGCCCGATACCGCGCAATTTCTTTCCGCGGGGAAGGGGAGTGGGATAGCGGTATTATTACGTACGGATATTTGTGATGCTTTTTAACATCGAATTGACCGCGTTGTTGTTCACTGCTTGGCATGATCAACCTGCACGTGCTGTTCGCCGATGACGATGCGGATGTCCGCGAAGTCGTCACGTTATCGCTGGAGCGTGATCCGTTCTTCGTAGTTCGCGGTTGTGCTTCGGGCGGCGAAGCACTCGCGACGGCGATGGAATGGCGGCCCGATCTCACGCTGCTCGATGTCAGGATGCCGGGCATGGACGGCCCGACCGTGCTCGCGCGTTTGCGCGCCGACAGTCGCACCGCGGCCATTCCGGTCGTGTTCGTGACCGCGGGGACAAGGAAGCAAGAATGCGCGAACCTCAAGGCACTGGGCGCAGCGGGAGTGATACCGAAACCATTCAATCCGAGTGATCTCGCCGCCGAACTGCGGCGCTTTGTTCCGGCGGAGGGCACGCTCGCAGCGGCGCGGGAGAACTTCCTGCTGCGGCTCGACGCCGACGCCTTCGCGCTCTCCCTGTGCCGTCAGTGGCTGTCGGACTACGCACCGAAGCCGGTGCTGATACGCATCCGCGAAATCGCCCATGCGCTTGCCGGCGCGGGCGGCATTTACGGTTTTGCTGGGATCACCTGCGAGTCTGCGGCGCTCTCTGATGCGGCCGAGAACCGGCTTGCGGGTCGTGCCAGGGGAGAAGACGTTGAGGCGGCGCTCGATCGGCTGCTGCTGCGAATTAAGCCGGACTTGCTTTCACGACCTTCGCGTAGCGTGTCGCCCGCTCACTCGGCGGCGACAGCATGAACGTCTTCGGGCTGTTCCGTAATGGGCCCGCGTTTTTCGCCGAACAGCCAAGTCTGCAGGCGGTCGAGATAGAGATAGACGACCGGCGTCGTGTAGAGCGTCAGCGCTTGGCTGACCGCCAGCCCGCCGACCATGGCGTAGCCAAGCGGCTGGCGCATCTCCGAGCCGGCGCCGGTGCCGATCGCCAGCGGAATGCCGGCAAGCATCGCTGCGGCCGTCGTCATCATGATTGGGCGAAACCGCAGCAGGCAGGCCTGGCGGATCGCTTCGGGCGGCGACATGTGATCGTCGCGCTCGGCCGCGATGGCAAAATCCACCAGCATGATGCCGTTTTTCTTGACGATACCGATCAGCAGAATAATGCCGATGATGCCCATCACCGAGAGGTCCATGTGGCCGAGGTCGAGCGCCAGGAGCGCTCCGACGCCGGCAGATGGCAAGGTTGAGAGAATGGTCAGCGGATGAATGAAGCTTTCATAGAGAACGCCAAGGATGATGTAGACGACGATGAGCGCGGCCGCGATCAGGGCCGGTTCGCTCTTCAGTGAGGTCTGGAAGGCCTGTGCGTTGCCCTGGAAAGTCGGGATGATCGCCGATGGCATGTCAATTTCACGCGACGCCCGGTTGACGGCGTCCACGGCCTGGCCCAGCGCGACGCCGGGCTGCAGATTGAAGGTGATGGTGACCGCTGGGAACTGCCCTTGGTGCGAGATCAACAATGGGCCGACCCCATTGCTGTCCACATCGACAAGGGCCGAAAGCGGCACCGCTCCTCCCGTCAACGGCGATTTCACGTAGAGGCGGTCCAGGGTGGAAAGGTCCTTCTGCAGATCGGGCAGAATTTCGAGCACCACGAAATAGGTCTTGAGTTGGGTGAAATACTGAGTGATCTGC
>JBAUYV010000413.1:0-1820 GCA_049584975.1 Xanthobacteraceae bacterium
CCTCTTAGATGAATATGCTGTCCGCGATAGCAGGGTTAGGGTATTCACAACTCCCAATAACCTTGGTTACGCGTCGAAGACAACCAGATTTGGTACAAGGTTTATCCGGGGTAGTTACTACGCTTACGCGTCTCAAGACGATTTATTTTCAGCAGATTGGTTGAGTTGCTGTTATAGCCGCGCGGTAGAGACGGGGGCTGACGCGGTGGTCGGTGAAATGGTATTCTTTTATAAAGACTCACCTGAGAAAAACTTTTTTTGGCCGATCCCAGAAGAATTAAAACACAGAGTAATATCGGGGCAGGAAGCGTTAATATACTCCTTGGATGAAACCATACATAACTTTGCACTTTGGGGCCGCCACCTTGTTGACGAAATTGGTTATTATGATTTCGGAATGCGGGCGGACGAATACACATATAGGGTGTGGTATCAGCACTGTAATAAGGTTGCGTTTTCGCCTGGTACGTTTTACTATAGATTTGACAATAGCGAAGCTATCACGCAGAAGCTAACTTTGAAGAGCTTTGACACTCCATACAACACCCTAAGGCTTTGGAAGCTCGCAAAAGAAAATGGTGCCCCCCGTGAGCTTCAGAAAAAGCTCATACTTGATTCAATATACGAGCTCTTGCATTTCAATGAGATGGCATATTCCCTCAACTTTTCGGGAGGAAAACAGAAAATCTTACAATGCTACTCAGCTTATCTTCAAGAGGACGTAAGTGGGTTTTTAAAGTCGTTGCCGACAAATGATCGTAGACTACTTGTCGCGAGGCTTGCCACCAAAAGTTATACCGTGTTTGCAATTTGGACCGTTTGTCGGCTAAGGCGTAGAGTTTTCAGAAAAGCGTTGAGACCGTTCCCTTGGCATCGTATGCGTGTTGGTCGGTTGGGAGTTCCAAAGCAGAGTTGATCGTCTTTGAAGGGTTCGAGTATTGAGGTGCGACGGTGATCGATGCACTCGCGGAAAAACCGTTGGGCCAAACTCTCCTCATAGGCCGGTTGCGCCGCCGTGAGCTTGTGCGATTGGCTCGTTTTCGAGCCTCGGCCGCCTCTACGCAGCGGGCTCGGGCCTCGCACCCTTCCTAGATGTTTAGTCCCGGCATTTGCTGGAGCGGATTTAGTCTGAATCGTTCAGGCTCGATTGTCCATCGTTTGCAGACGAACTCAAAGGGTGTGAGTCCGTTGAGCGTTTTCAGCCGCCGGCCGAAGTTGTAGCCGTCGACGAAATCGCGCAGGTGGGTTCGCAGTTGGTCGTGGGTCTCATAGAAGTAACGTTTGACGGTTGCGTCCTTGATGGTGCGGTTCATTCTCTCGACCTGACCATTGGTCCAAGGTGCTTGGGCTTTGTCAGCCGATGGTCGATCTCGTTTTGGGCGCAGGCGTATTCGAGGGCGTGGGCCCAAACGGGCTCTCCGGCGTCAAGAGCTGCCTTGATGTCCGGTGCTGCTGAGCTGGTATTGCCTGGCGTGGTGAAGTGGGTCCCGTTGTCGGTGAGGGTGTGGACCTTGTAGGGGACGGCGGCGATCAGGCGGCGCAGGAAGTCGCCCGCCGTGCGGCGCGCCACCTTCTCATGCAGTTCAACGAAGGCGAACTTCGACGTTCGGTCGATTGCGACGATGAGGTAGAGTTTGCCCTGCGCTGTTCGGACTTCAGCGATGTCGATATGAAAATAGCCGATCGGGTAAGCCTTGAATTTCCGCTTGGCGGAGGCTTCGCCTTCGACCTGCGGCAGCCGCGAAATCCCGTGCCGTTGCAGACAGCGATGAAGCGACGAGCGGGTCAAATGCGGGATGGTCGGCTGCAAGGCGTAAAGG
>JBAUYV010000414.1:0-15593 GCA_049584975.1 Xanthobacteraceae bacterium
GCCGAACTCCCACACCCGCATGCTGAGCGGCGAGCCACGGCCGACAATGCGCGGCAGAGCGAGCCGCGCGCCTTGTTCGGCGAGCTTCTGCATCAGCGGCAGCGGGTTGATCTCACTCTTGAGCGGCATGAAGCCGGAGACAACGATGCCGGGTGTAATCGGCAACGGAAACACCCGCGCCGCAATCGCCTCGGCCGCACCCTTGCGCGCGTCGGCCGGCAGCGCATCGCGGAGCGCCTGCGCCTCATGACGAAGGCGATCTTTTGCGGTTTGGACTTCAGCGATTTCGGGCATTTGCCGTCTTGCCGGGCTTCATGCCGGTCACAGCGAAATCGAAAGTGCGGAGCCGCGCTGGCCGTAGGAGCGCTGATCCCGGGAACCTACATAAGTAGGTGGGCGCCATATGACCAAGCCCAGGGGCAAGGCCAGGGACAGCTCCCGTCAGGATCGTAAGGCCCCGGAAGTTGTCTCCTACGCACCCCGCAGCCCCGCCCCTGCAATGTAGTGCACGGCGACGCCCGGCGCCATTGCCACGCTTTCGCCCCCTCGTCCCAATAGGGCTTTACGGTTTAGTGAGGTACCGCGCGATCGCGCGCGCTTGGCTGATGACGGCTCCGCCCGCGCGGACGCAAAATTTCGAACGCCGCCGAGATTTGCGAGGTTGTTTATGAATTTCGGCAGCCGACTGCTGAGTCTGATTGCAGCATCGATCGCCATCACCGCAGCCGCCATGCCGACTGCCGGAACCGTTCTCGCCGAGGGGGCGTGCAGCGGGCATCAGCTCCTGCCGACGCCGCGACCGGAGTTGAGCTGCCAAACTCTCGCCGCCGAACTCCTCGTATCGCCCGACAAGGCGACGCACGCTGTGGTGTACCCGACGGACATCAGTCTCTACGCGACGCCCGACATGGAGAGCCGCGTCGTTTTCCGTTCGAGCGACGGGACGACTTTGACGTCGCAGGATTATTCATCGCCGCGTGGCGCCAACGGCTATTACGTCTTCCATGGGCAGTGGTCGCCGGACTCGCAATATTTCGTTTTCAGCATGTCATCGTCGGGCGGCCACTCGCCATGGTCGTTTCCCATCAAGGTGTATGCGGTCAAAAAGAATCTGATCGCCAACTTCAGCGACATGATCGGCGGCAATCCGACGGTGTCGGGACAATTCCAGTTCTCCGGGCCGCACACCTTGGTGGCCAGCACTTGGAAGAAACCCGGCGCGACGGAAGATGCAGTTCCCGTGAGCGTCGACCTCGAAGCCGCGTTCGAAAAATTGACGCCGCCGGCCCAATAGGCCGCCAGACCGCTGGCCGTCACCGAAGTCAACCCAGCGCGACGTTGCCGCTGCTGCCCGCCTGATTGAGCTTTTTGGTGATGCCCTCGATGCGCTCGGCGGCCGCATTGAGCGCCGCGGCGACCGCGTCCCGCGTAGCCTTGGAGCGATCGAGGGATTCCCCGCGCGTGCTTTGCAGCGCCGCCAGCTCATCCTCAAGCCGCTTGATGCGCGAGCTGGTCTCGGCGAGGGAATCGGCGACGGTGAGCGCCGCCATCACGGTGAGCCGCGTATCACCGATCTCGCCAAACTTTTCGCGCAGCCCCTCGATCCGTGAATCGAGATCGCGGGCCAGATTCATCAGGTGGCCTTCCTGCCCGTCCTCACAGGCCATGCGGAATTGACGGCCGTTGATGGTGACGCTGACCTGGGACATCGGTTGATCCTCGATCGCTTCAACCCGGTTGCCGACGCGAATAGCGATACATGGAGTACCACGCGGCGATCCACCCGATCAAAAAGCCGTAGCAGATCGTCAACACGCCCAAGAAATGCCTGTGCGGACCGAAGAGCCACGCGATGCCACACAGGACGACAAGAAGCAGGAGGGCAAGAGCGGTGCGTTTTACGAATGCGCTCATCATGCCGTTATGCCGTTCGCCTTTATTCCTCGCTCGCCAGCACGCCGCGAATGGTCTCGATCGCCTGCTCGATCCGCTTCGCGACGTCGCGGTTGGCGCTCTCCAGGGCGCGCGCCCGGCCGACCGCCTGATCGAGGTCACCGGCGAGCCGCGCGCGGTCGTCGCCGAGCGTGTGTATTTGTGTTGCCAGAGAGTCCTCGGCGCGGGCGGCCTCTCGTCGCCGCTCGACCGCCGCTTCCAGCGCATCGAGCGCAAGCGCCAAGCGCCGGCTCGCAGCCTCGATCGAATCGATCTCGCTCATGCGCCTTTCCGCGTGTCGCACGGAAGGTGAAAGTCGTGTCAACGCAGAGATTTACTGCAGGAAGCTTACGTCGCATCGAGCTGGAGCGTCAACGTCCACCGGGTTTTCACGTCATGGCCTGTGCATGACGTTCCCGGCCCGCCGCCGCGCGTTTGACTCAAAGGGTCACCATGCTATCTGTGCCCGGCCCTTTTCCCCTGATCGCGGCAACCGCTTAAGCTCGCGCCGCTCTTGGCCAGTCCCATGACGATGCCGGATCGTGTTGTCGCGGCGAGCGCCGCCCTCGCCCACGCTTCCCGCGTTACCTCCGCGACGACCGCCGGCGCAGGCAGCAATCCGGCCGCACGCACCGAGCACGACCAGATGGCCAATGCCATCCGCGCGCTGGCGATGGATGCAGTCGAGCGAGCGACGTGCGGACATCCGGGCTTGCCCATGGGCGCGGCGGACATCGCGACCGTGCTGTTCACGCGTTTCCTGAAGTTCGATCCGGCCGATCCGGCGTGGCCGGACCGCGACCGCTTCGTGCTCTCGGCCGGCCACGGCTCAATGCTGCTCTACGCGCTCCTCTATCATCTCGGCTACGAGAAGATGACGATCGAGGAGATCAAGCGCTTCCGGCAGATTGGCTCGCTCACGCCCGGCCATCCCGAACACGGCCACACGCCCGGCGTTGAAACCACGACCGGCCCCCTCGGCCAGGGATTGGCCGATTCTGTCGGCATGGCGATTGCCGAACGGCATCTCGCCGCCGTGTTCGGCGGCGATGTGGTCGATCACACGACTTACGTGCTCGCGTCCGACGGCGACTTGATGGAAGGGATCAGCCAGGAAGCGATCGCGCTCGCCGGGCACCTGAAGCTGAAAAAGCTCATCGTGCTCTGCGACGACAACGGCATCTCGATCGATGGACCGCTCGCGCTGACCGATTCCGTCGATCAGGTGAAACGCTTCGAGTCGGCAGGCTGGGCGGCAACGCGGATTGACGGTCACGATCCGGCAGCCATCGCAGCCGCGATAGAAGCGGCGAAAAAATCCGAAAAGCCGTCGCTGATCGCCTGCCGCACCATCATCGGCTTCGGTGCGCCGACCAAGGGTGGCACCGAGAAGGCGCATGGATCGGCGCTGGGCGCCGGCGAGATCGCGGCGGCGCGGCAGAAGCTCGGCTGGACCGCGCCGGCTTTCGAGATTCCGCGCCCCATCCTCGATCAATGGCGCGCCGCCGGAGCGCGAGGACGGCCGGCGCGACTCGCGTGGCAACAGCGGATCGCGGCGCTGCCCGCCGAAAAGGGCGCCGAGTTCGAGCGCCGCACTCGCGGCGAGCTTCCGGGAAAGAAGCTCGCGGCAGCGGTGCGCGACGTCAAGGAAATGCTGGCGCAGACACCGAAGGACATCGCCACCCGCGCCGCCTCCGAAATGGCGCTTGGAGCGCTCACAGCTGCGCTGCCGGAAATGATCGGGGGCTCGGCCGATCTCACCGGCTCCAACAATACGCTCGCCAAGGGCATGAAAGTGCTGAACGCCGCCGATTACGCCGGCCGCTTCATCCATTACGGCGTGCGCGAGCATGGCATGGCGGCGGCCATGAACGGCATGGCGCTGCACGGCGGCATCATTCCCTACTCGGGCACGTTCCTGGTTTTTTCCGACTATTGCCGGCCCGCCATTCGTCTTGCCGCGCTCATGAGCCAGCGCGTCATCCATGTCATGACCCACGACTCGATCGGCCTCGGCGAAGATGGCCCGACCCATCAACCGGTCGAGCACCTCGCGGCGCTGCGCGCCATTCCCGGCCTCAGAGTCTTCCGGCCCTGCGATGCGGTTGAGACTATCGAGTGCTGGCAGTTGGCGCTGGAGAGCAACGACGCGCCCAGCGTGCTCGCTCTGACGCGGCAGAACGTGCCGCAGCTACGCCAGGGCTTTGATGAGCACAACCGCTGCGCGCTCGGCGCCTACGAACTTGTCGCCGCCGAGGATGACGGCGCCGCCGTGTCACTCTTCGCTACCGGCTCGGAAGTCGCCATCGCGGTTGCGGCGAAGAAGCTGCTCGCGGAGCGGCGCATTTCGGCGCGCGTCGTCTCGGTGCCATGTTTCGAGCTGCTGCTCGCGGCTCCGGAAGACGAGCGCGCAGCCCTGGTCGGCAATGCCAGAGTCAACGTCGCCGTCGAAGCTGGTATTCGCCAGGGCTGGGACGCGATCATCGGCTCCGCTGGTGCCTTTGTGGGCATGACCAGCTTCGGCGCCAGCGCGCCTTATAAGGATCTTTACCTTCACTTTTGCATTACCGCCGAAGCGGTGGCAGAGGCCGCATTGAGCAAATTACGCTAGCCGCCATACTTGTGCCGGAGAGTGTTCCCGTTAAATAGATTTACGGAAAAAGGTGGATACCCGGCGCAAACCGGGGCATGAGGCTTAGACCGGGAGCGACACATGTCTGTTCGCGTTGCCATCAACGGATTTGGCCGGATCGGCCGCAACATATTGCGCGCCATCGTCGAGGCCGACCGCACGGATATTGAGGTCATCGCCGTTAACGATCTGGCGCCGGTGGAGACCAATGCGCATCTGCTGCGCTACGACTCGGTCCACGGCCGTTTCCCCGGCGAAGTGACGGTCAAAGGCGACACTATCAGCGTCGGCAACGGCGCCATCAAGGTCACGGCGATCAAGGACCCGACAACGCTGCCGTGGAAGGAGCTCGACATCGACGTCGCGCTCGAATGCACCGGCATTTTCACCTCGAAGGAGAAGGCGTCGGCGCACCTTAAAGCCGGCGCCAAGCGTGTGTTGGTCTCTGCACCGGCTGACGGCGTCGACCTCACCGTGGTTTACGGCGTCAATCACGACAAGCTGACCAAGACCCACACCGTCGTCTCCAACGCCTCCTGCACGACCAATTGCCTGGCGCCGGTCGCCAAAGTACTCAACGACGCTGTCGGCATCGACAAGGGCTTTATGACGACGGTGCACTCCTACACCAACGATCAGCCCTCGCTCGATCAGGTGCACAAAGACCTTTACCGCGCCCGCGCAGCGGCGCTGAACATAATCCCGACCTCGACCGGCGCGGCGAAGGCGGTCGGCCTTGTGCTGCCGGAGCTTGCCGGCCGTCTCGACGGCGTCTCCATCCGCGTGCCAACGCCGAACGTCTCGGTGATCGATTTCAAGTTCGTCGCCAAGCGCTCGACCTCCAAGGACGAGATCAACGCCGCGGTCAAACGCGCCGCCGAGCAGCAACTCAAAGGCATCCTCGGCTATACCGAGGCCCCCAACGTCTCCAGCGACTTCAATCACGATCCGCACTCCTCGATCTTTCACATGGATCAGACCAAGGTGATGGACGGCACGCTGGTTCGCGTGATGTCGTGGTACGACAACGAGTGGGGGTTCTCCAACCGCATGGTCGACACCGCCGTCGCGATGGGGAAGCTCTCCTGAACTAAGCGCCATGAGCTTCCGCAGCCTTGATGACGCCGACGTGAAGGGTAAACGCGTGCTCCTACGCGTCGACCTCAACGTGCCGATGCAGGACGGCGAGGTGGCGGACGTCTCACGCATCGAGCGCAACACGCCGACCATCACGGAAATCGCCGATCGCGGCGGCCGGGTCATTCTGCTGTCGCACTACGGCCGCCCGAAGGGACCGGATCCCAAGGAATCGCTAAAGCCCGTGGTCGCCGCGGTCGCGCGCATCATCAAGCGGCCGATCGCTTTTGCCGAAGACTGTGTCGGCCCGATCGCCGAGAAGGCCGTGGCCGCCTTGAAGCCGGGCGAGATCCTTTGCCTAGAGAACACGCGCTTTCACAGAGGCGAAGAAAAGAACGATCAGGCTTTTACCACGCAGCTTGCACAGCTCGGCGACATCTATGTGGACGATGCCTTCTCCGTCGCCCACCGGGCTCATGCCTCGGTCGAGGCCATCGCGCACATGTTGCCCGCCTATGCGGGACGCGCCATGCAGGAGGAGCTGGAGGCGCTGGAAAAAGCGCTCCACTCCCCGGAGCGGCCCGTCGCGGCGATCGTCGGCGGCGCGAAGATTTCAACGAAGCTCGATCTCCTCGGCAATCTGATCACGAAGGTCGAGACGCTGATCATCGGCGGCGGCATGGCCAACACCTTCCTCGCCGCGCAGGGCAAGCCGGTCGGCAAGTCGCTCTGCGAAAGCGATCTGATCCCGACGGCGCGCGACATCCTCGCCAAGGCAAAATCGCTCCGCCGCGAAATCGTGCTGCCGGTGGACGCGGTCGTGGCGCAAAAATTTGCCGCCCATGTTCCCTCGCGCGTGGTCTCGGTCGATGACGTTGGCGCGGCCGACATGATCCTCGACATCGGACCGCGCAGCATCGAGCAGGCCGTTTCGGTGTTGGCCCGATCGAAGACGCTGGTGTGGAACGGCCCGTTCGGCGCCTTCGAGATCGAGCCGTTCGATAACGGTACGATCGAAGTCGCCGAGGCGGCGGCGGAACTGACGACGGACCGCCGACTTGTGAGTATTGCAGGGGGCGGCGACACCATGGCGGCACTCAACGCCGCCGGCGTGACGGGGCGCTTCACCTATGTTTCCACCGCCGGCGGCGCCTTTCTGGAATGGCTCGAAGGCAAGACGCTGCCGGGCGTGGAAGTGTTAGGTGCCTTTGCGACCGCCGAGGCACGCAACGTTAAGAAATGATACAGTAACCCGAGTCAGCCGCGCCGCCCGCGCGCCGGCGCGCACCTTTCGAGGAGATCAGCGATGAATCTTGCTGAATTGAACAAGGTCGCGGAAGCGATGGTGGCCCGCGGCCGGGGCATTCTGGCCGCCGACGAATCAAGCGGTACGATCAAGAAACGCTTCGACGCGCTCGGCGTGGAATCGACGCCCGACAATCGCCGCGACTATCGCGAAATGCTGTTCCGCACCGGGGAGGCGATGTCGAAATATATTTCCGGCGTCATCCTGTACGATGAAACAATCCGGCAGACCGCCAAAGACGGCACGCCGCTCGTCAAGCTCATCGAGAAGGCCGATTCCATTCCAGGAATCAAAGTCGACAAGGGCACCAAGCCGCTGCCGTTCTGTCCTGGTGAAGTGGTCACCGAGGGGCTCGACGGCCTGCGCGAGCGGCTCGTCGAATATCGCGGGCTCGGTGCGAGATTCGCCAAATGGCGCGCCGTGATCGATATCGCCGCCGGCCCGGTCCCGAGCTACACCTGCATCCGCACCAATACACACGCGCTCGCGCGCTATGCCGCGCTCTGCCAGGACGAAGGTATCGTGCCGATCGTCGAGCCCGAAGTGCTGATGGACGGCGATCACGACATCGAGCGCTGCTATCAGGTCACCGAAATGGTGCTGAAGATCCAGTTCGAAGAGCTTTATTTCCAGCGCGTCGCCCTCGAAGGCATGGTGCTGAAGCCCAACATGGTTGTGCCCGGCAAAAAGTCAGGCAAGCGTGCGTCCGTCGAAGAAGTCGTGGAAAAGACGCTCCGCGTGCTCAAGGCCTGCGTGCCCGCGGCCGTACCCGGCATCGCCTTTCTCTCCGGCGGCCAGTCCGACGAAGAAGCCACGGCCCATCTCGACGCCATGAACCGCATGGGCCCCCTGCCCTGGCGGCTCACATTCTCCTATGGCCGCGCGCTGCAGCACGCGCCGCAAAAGGCATGGTCGGGCAGGTCGGAGAACGTTGCCGCGGCGCAGCGCGCCTTCAATCACCGCGCCATGATGAACGGGCTTGCGGCGACTGGGCAGTGGAAAGCCGATCTGGAGCGGAAAGCGGCGTAGCGAGGAAATGAACGCGCAGCGCCCACGGCCTCGGCTCTATCTTTTCACTCCGCAGCTCGACGACACAACGACCTTCGCCGGCGCACTCGACGCCGTCTTGATCGCGGGCGATGTCGCGGCAGTGCTGCTTGGGCTCGGCGACGCGGACGAGCGCACACTGATCAATCGGGTGAAATCGATTGGGGCCGTGGTCCAGCGCCACGACATTGCGTTGCTGCTTGACGGACGCCCCGACATCGTGGGGCGCGCCGGGGCCGACGGCGCCCACCTCACTGGAATAGAAGCCCTACAGGGTGCGCTCGCCACGCTGAAGCCCGAGCGTATCGCCGGCGTGGGGGGCTTGCGCAGCCGTCATGATGCCATGCTCGCAGGCGAGGCTAATGCCGACTACGTGATGTTCGGGGAACCCGATCGCCGGGGCGATCCGGGTAAACGCCCGCCGTTCCCCGACATAGTGGAACGCGTGGAGTGGTGGTCGGAACTTTTCCAATTGCCCTGCATCGGCTACGCCGCAGCGGCGGACGAGATTCGCCCGCTGGCGGAGGCCGGAGCCGACTTTGTCGCGCTCGGTGAGTGGATATGGGAAGAACCAGGCGGAGCAGAGACTGCAGTAGCGGCGGCGGCCGGCAACCTCGCGGGCGCAACCCCTTGAACGAGCTGGCCCGCGCCACCGCGGCGCTGGCGCTCACCGCACTGCTCGCTGCTCCGCTGACCGGCACCGCCTCGGCACAAGGCCAGCCGGCCCCCAAACCACAGCATCCACAGAGTAAGCTGGTTCCCCATAAAGGCGGCCCGGCGTCGCCTGCAACGCCGGCGAATCCGGCCACGGCCAATGGCAACGCACCCGATCTGGCGTTCGGCGCCTTCCAGCGCGGCGAGTACATCACCGCCTTCGGGCTGGCGACGCAGCGCGCGCTCGACCGGAAAGATCCGAAGTCGATGACGCTGCTCGGTGAACTCTATGCAAACGGGCTCGGCGTCCCCCAGGACGACAAGAAAGCGGCCGAGTGGTACCAACTGGCCGCTGCCCGCGGCGACTCCAACGCGATGTTCGCGCTGGCGATGTTCAACTTGCAGGGCCGCGCCGGACCGCGCGACCGGCAAAAGAGCGCGAAGTTGCTCGCGGACGCCGCCAAGCTCGGCCACCCGATCGCCGCTTACGATCTCGCCCTACTCTACATCGAAGGTCAGCTCTTCCCGCAGGATTTCGCTCGCGCGGCGGAGCTGCTACGCATCGCCGCCAACGCCGGCAACCCGCAAGCGCAATATGCGCTGGGCACCCTCTATAAGGAGGGGCGCGGCATACCCAAAGACATACACGAGGCGGTGCGGCTTTTCTCGCTGGCGGCGCTCGCCGACCAGGCGGACGCAGAGGTCGAGTATGGGATTGCGCTATTCAATGGCGACGGCGTTGACCGTAACCAGCCGCTTGCCGCAGCGTATTTTCGCAAGGCGGCGCTGGCGGGCAACCCGATCGCGCAGGACCGGCTTGCGACCATTCTCGCCAACGGCCTTGGCGTGAAAGCCGACCCGGTCGAGGCCGCGAAGTGGCATTTGATTTCCAAGGCCGCCGGCGAGACCGATCTCGCACTCGACGAATTCGTTAACAACCTTGATCCCAAGGCGCGCGCCGAAGCTGAGAAAGCGGCAAGACCCTGGGTCGATATGATCAAACGCGCTCTCGCGGCCAATGAGCGCGCGGCTGCGGCGACACCGCCGACGAAGTGAAACCGGCGCATAGGGCTTGACTGGCCCTCGCCTAACCACCTACCGCAAGCGCTATGCTGCATTCCGCCGTCATCAACGTCATGATCAAGGCCGCGCACCGTGCCGGGCGCAGCCTCAAGCGCGACCTCGGCGAGGTCGAACAGCTCCAGGTGTCGGTGAAAGGGCCAGGCAATTTTGTCACCGCCGCCGATCGCCGCGCCGAAGAGATCGTGTACGAGGAACTTGCCAAGGCACGGCCGGCTTATGGCTTTCTCGGCGAGGAAGGCGGCATCCGCGAAGGCACCGACAAGACTCACCGCTGGATCGTCGATCCGCTCGACGGCACCACCAATTTCCTCCACGGCATTCCGCATTTTGCCGTGTCCATCGCGCTCGAACGCAACGGCGCAATCGTGGCCGGGGTGACCTACAATCCGGCCAACGACGAGCTGTTCGTCGCCGAACGCGGCAAGGGGGCGTTCCTCAACGACCAGCGCATCCGCGTTGCCGCCAGGCGGAGGCTTGGGGACGCCATTGTCGGTTGCGGCTTGCCGCATTACGGCCGCGGCAACCTGAAAGCGTCGCGCAACGAAATCGCGGCGGCACAGCAGAACTTCGCCGGTTTGCGCCGCTACGGTTCCGCCGCGCTCGACCTCGCTTGGGTAGCCGCCGGCCGGCTCGATGCCTATTGGGAACGCGACCTGTCGCCTTGGGACATGGCGGCCGGCTTAGTGCTGGTGCGCGAGGCAGGCGGATTCGTCAGCGACATGGACGGCGGCGACGCAATTTTTGCCAAGGCCCAGGTGGTTGCCGGTAACGAAACCATGCACCGCGAGCTGATGCGGCTCTTACGCGAGGCCGGGCGGGAAGCCACGGCGCCCGCCGTCACGGCATGAGCCAAATAACGTGCATCGATTGGGCTTTGTGAGGCGGCTCGCCATGAACCCGCCGCAAACTGGCGAGCAGATCGATTTCAGGCGGTCCTTGAAAAAGGCGCGGACAAGCCTCATTCACGAAATCGTTCACGAATTCGCAATGTCGCCCGAGTCTATATGCTTTTTTGTGCCACCCATCCTGTGCCATATTAGTTTTAACCTGCGGCCTTGACGCGAACCGATGGCGACGACCGACATCGATCTAGCAAAACTCCCGTCGCCCCGCATCTTTCTCTTCCGGATGCTGGTGTTCGTCGTGCTCTGCGGACTGATCGCCTACGTCCTTCAGGCGCAGATCCTGAAAGCATTCTTTGCCAATCCGTGGCTTAACGGCTTGATCATCGGCGTGCTCGGCATCGGCATCATTATGACGTTCCATCAGGTGATCCGGCTTTTTGCCGAAGTCGCCTGGGTGAACGGTTTCCGCCAGGCTGATCCTAAGCTTGCCGCGAAGCGGGCGCCTACGCTGCTAGCCCCCATGGCGGCCATCCTAGGCAGCGAGCGCGCCGACCGAGTCGCCATCTCGGCACAAACCATGCGCGCGTTCCTCGACTCGCTCGCCACGCGCCTCGACGAAGGGCGCGACATTTCCCGTTACCTGACAGGGCTCCTTGTCTTCCTCGGACTGCTCGGGACATTCTGGGGCCTCATCGAGACGGTGGGCTCGGTCGGCAGCATCATCAACAACCTGCAAGTCAACGGCGACCCCGGCACCGTATTCGACGCGCTGAAAGAGGGATTGGCTGCCCCGCTCGGCGGCATGGGCATCTCGTTTTCATCCTCGCTGTTCGGCCTGGCCGGCTCGCTGGTCCTGGGTTTTCTCGACCTGCAGACGAGCCAGGCGCAGAACCGCTTCTACACCGGTCTCGAAGACTGGCTGGCGACAACTGTGCAGGACCTGGGCGTAAGCACCGCGGGCGCGACGTTGCCCGCATCCGCACTCAACGCCATCGACCGGCTGCGTCAGACCGTCGGCGAATCCGGCACCAACAAGGCGACCACGGCCGCCATGGCCAACCTTGCCGAAGCGATCCAGGGTCTGGTGCACCACATGCGCACCGAACAGCAGATGATCCGCGACTGGGCCGACGAGCAATCAAAGCTGAACCGCGACCTGCGCAAGTTCATGGAACTTCTCGCGCGCGAGAGCTCCAACAGATAAGGGGCGCCGCTGATCTGCAAAAGCGGTCGGCCGATTTCGGAACAGACGATGTGCCACTGCACTTGTAGACGGATGCCCTGATGGCGCTTTCCCGTGCGCGCCGCGACAGCGGCATGAATTACTGGCCCGGCTTCGTCGACGCATTGTCGACGTTGGTGCTGTGTGTGATCTTTCTGCTCACGGTCTTCATGGTCGCGGAGTTCTTCCTTTCGCAGGAGGTCGAAGGCAAGGACACCGCGCTCGGACGTCTCAACGCCCAGATCGCGCGCCTGAGCCAGTTGCTCTCCCTTGAGCAGACCGGCAAAGCCAGCCTCGAGGACGAAGTTGCAAAGCTTCGCGCATCGCTGTCGGCGGCCGAAGGCGAACGCGACCGGCTGCGCGGTGCCGCCGCAGCGGGCGCGAACTCCGCTTCCGACCAGGGAACCCAGCTCAACCTCGAGAAGGAGGCAACCGCGCGCGCCGTGGCGCAGATCGCCAATCTCAACGAGCAGATCGGCGCGCTGCGCCGTCAGATCGCCGCGCTCGAGGAAGCGCTCGATGTGTCGGAGAAAAAGGATACCGATGCTCAGTTGCGCATTACCGATCTTGGGCAACGGCTCAATGTGGCGCTGGCGCAGCGCGTGCAGGAGCTGTCGCGCTATCAATCGGACTTCTTCGGCAAGCTGCGTGACATCCTCGGCGACCGTCCCGACATCCGCGTTGTCGGCGACCGCTTCGTGTTCCAGTCAGAGGTTTTCTTCGACACTGGCTCCGCCGTTGTGCGGCCGGAGGGGCGGGTTGAGCTCGATAAGCTGGCCAGCGCCGTCATCGATCTGGAAAAGAAAATTCCGCCGGGCATCAACTGGGTGCTGCGCGTCGACGGCCACACGGACATCAAGCCGGTCAATCCAACTTCGCAAATCAAATCGAACTGGGACTTGTCCGCTGCCAGGGCCATCTCGGTCGTGCAATATCTGGTCAGCAAGGGTGTCCCGCCGCAGCGTCTCGCCGCAGCAGGATTCGGCGAGTACCAGCCAATCGACCCCGGCACCAGCGACGATGCGCTAGCGCACAATCGACGCATCGAGCTGAAATTGACCGAGCGGTGATATTATCGGCCGGCAAAAGAACCCGCTCGTTGTCTCCTATCGTGCTTACCACCCGCGCGACGAAGATGCCGCCGTCGCGCTGTGGCTGCGAACGTGGCAGGCCACCTACCCGCAGATCGACTTTAGCAAGCGGCTCGATTGGTGGCGCGAGCGCTGGCGCCGGGAATTGGCGCCGAGCGTAGACATCGTGATCGCTGATTGCGAAAACAAAATCGTCGGTTTCGTCACGGTCGATCCGCGCACGCTCTACCTCGACCAGATCGTGGTAGCGCCGGAACTGTGGGGATCGGACGTCGGGGCAGGCCTCATCGCGGAAGCCAAGCGGCTTTCGCCGGCAGGACTCGACCTCGACGTCAACACGGACAACGCGCGCGCCATCCGCTTCTACGAAAAGCAACGTTTCTCGATCAGCGGTGCCGGCGCCAATCCGATCTCCGGCAGGCCGGTTCACCGCATGAGCTGGCGGCCTTAGAGCATGATCCGGGAAAAGTGGATACCGGTTTTCCGAAAAGATCATGCTCCAGCGAAGAATCTAGACGCAATCAGAAACCCAGTTGATTTTGGCGATCGCCGGCGAGATGCGGCCAAATACGTACGCACTCAGCCGATATAAATCTTCCGATCAGTGAAATCGTTTAGTGCGAATCATCGAATACAGGCTGGGATGGGGCGCAACAGGAAGATCGCCACATGACGATCCAGCGCGCGCGCTTTTGGGGCAAAAAAACTTCGAGCCAATCGCAAGCGCGCATGAATTTCGCAAGCGGCGGGCAAGAGTCACGCACCAAATCGCCGGATACAGCAGCCACGCAACTTGCTGCCTTGCGCGCGATCGTTGATGATTTGAATTACGGCATCGTCGTGCTCGACCACGAACGGCGCGTGCAGTTCATGAACCGGGCATTCCGCCGCTTTTGGCGCGTGCCGGACCAGCAGACCCACGACCAGCAGACATTTCTCAAGCTGATGTATCACGGCCGCGGCACGACCGCCTACGCCGTATCCGCCGACAAACTGGGCGAATATGTCGCCAAACAACTGGACTTGATCAGAACCGGCGAGGAACGCCCGCTCACCATCCGGCTCAGCAGTGGCGCAGCCATTCAGTTCAGATGTAAAGCGCTGCCCGATGGCGGCCGGCTCCTGACTTACGGGAACGTCAGCGAGCTCACGGAAGAGGCCGAGGCACTCGAACGGCTCGCATGCTCCGACGGATTGACCGGCCTGAACAATCGCCGCCATTTTCTCGTGCTTGCCAGCAATGAATGGGCGCGCTTTCAACGCTACAAACGGCCACTGACGTTGTTGATGAGCGACATCGACAAGTTCAAGTCGGTCAATGACACCTACGGGCACGACGTCGGCGACGAAGTCATCAAGGCCGTGGCCGGGGTTCTGCAAGCCGGCAAACGTACCACCGACATCGTTGGGCGGTTGGGCGGTGAGGAGTTCGCCATGGTGCTGCCTGAGGCGACGCTCGACAATGCAGTCCTCGCCGCCGAACGGTTCAGGCAGCTCGTTGCAAATCGCGTGATATCTGCCGGCGATCAGCGCGTTCCGGTCACGATCAGCCTCGGCGTCGCCGGCTGCGACGAACAAACGAGCGGCATCGAGGAACTGCTAAAACAGGCCGACCTCGCCCTCTACGAGGCCAAGCACACCGGCCGCAATCGTGTCTGCCGGTTCAGCCGCGATGCCGGTGGCCAAGTCGAGCAACCCTGAGCTTACGCTCCGTGAAACTGGAGCTTGGCCAGCCGCGAATAAAGACCGCCGCCCGCGGCTAGCGTCTGATGCGTTCCCTCTTCGACGATGCGGCCCTCCTCCAACACCAGGATGCGGTCGCACGACAGCACCGTCGCCAACCGATGGGCGATGACGATGGTGGTGCGTCCCTGCATCAGGTCGGCGAGCGCCGCGGCGACCTGCGTTTCGCTTTCGGCATCCAGCGATGAGGTCGCCTCATCCAGCAGGAGCAGCGGCGCGTCGCGCAGAATCGCGCGCGCAATGGCGATGCGCTGGCGCTGGCCGCCCGACAGCGTGACGCCGCGTTCGCCAACGGGCGTGTCAAACCCTTGCGGCATGGCGGCGATGAAGGCCGCCGCATGAGCATGTTCAGCCGCGCGTTCGACCTCCGCGTCGGACGCTTCGGGACGGCCGAAGCGGATATTGTCGCGCACCGAAGTGGCGAACATCACGCTGTCCTGCGGCACTAACGCAATGCGCGTGCGCAAGTCCGCAGGATCGAGATCGGCGAGCCGCACACCGTCGAAGGTAATGCGTCCGGCGGAGGGATCGTAGAAGCGCAATAACAGATGAAAGATCGTGCTCTTGCCGGCGCCGGACGGGCCGACGATGGCGACTTTCTCGCCCTGGCGTACGCCAAACGAGACCGCGTTGAGCGCCGGCGCGTTCTGCCGTGTCGGGTAGGAGAAGCGAACGTCCTCAAAAGCGACCTCGCCGCGCAGCGGCGATGGCAATGCCAGCGGCCGCGCCGGACGCACGATCACGGGCTTGATGCCGAGGATCTCGAACAGCCGCTCCGCCGCGCCCGAAGCCTGCGCGATTTCGCCGCCGATTTCCGACAGGGAGCCGAGCGCGCTGGAGGCGAGCACGGCGTAAAGAATGAATTGTCCGAGCCGGCCAGGGGTTATCTGCGCAGCGATGACCTGCTGCGCCCCGATCCACAGCACCACGACGACGCTCGACGAAACGAGAAAGATCGCAA
>JBAUYV010000415.1:0-4278 GCA_049584975.1 Xanthobacteraceae bacterium
TGGCTTGGCCGCGGCGATGTCGCGGCCAAGCACGACCCGTTACCCGCACCACACGGCAACCGCGGCGCGATATTCCTCGCGGCGTGCATGGCCCCAGACTTGAGCACCAGCCGCCGTGGCAAGCTGACAAGCGAGATGCCCGACCCCGCCGGAGGCGCCGTCGACCAGCACTTTGCGCCCCAGCAACAGCCCGCCTTGTCGCAACGCATGGAGCGCAGTCAGGCCTGCGACAGGCAACGTCGCCGCCTGCGCATCACCAACAGCATCGGGCAAGGCGGCGACGGCGTGGCTGCGGCAGTTGACCCCTTCCGCCCACGCCCCTGAGGGCAGAATGCCAACCACCCGCGTTCCAGGCCTCGGCCCGCTGCCGTCAGCCGCCGTGGTCTCGACCACGCCCACGAAATCCCAGCCGGGACGCCATCCGGTCTCGGCCTGCTGCACGGCGCGTCTCGTCTCACCGCGGTTCAGCGAGATCGCGGTCACCCGGACCGCCACCTCGTCGCGGTCCGGATCGCGCAATTCAACCGGCTTGATCGCCAACCTCCCGGGCACCCCCGGGTCGACGACGACGGCACGAACCTGTCGCGTCATGTACGCACTCCCTTCCGCTCCTGGTAACTCAAGACGTCCGCTGCGCCATGCAAGGCAATTCCCATGATCACAATAATATAAGAACAGCGGATGGGAATGGAGCGGCCAGCGCGACACCCGCGTCAAGGTCTGTTACAATTCAAACTGAGATACTACCGGCGTGCAATGTGTTCGGCCGTGCGCAGGCCGAACACGCAGGCCTTGATCAGGCCGTCGACATAGCCGAGGGCCTGCCGCTTTCGAGCCCGCCGGTGGCGCCGCCGGCGGCGTAGAGCCCGGCGATCGCCGAAGCCGTCCGGCCGCTTGACCCGGTCGTGGCCGTCGATGGCGATGCGGCCTATCGTGTTGGTGATGCCGGCGCAGATCGGGATCGCGAAGAATGGTGGCGTCTCGATCCGGCGCGAGGCGCCGCTGCGGATCGAGCGCTCAGGCAGCAATGTCGAGAGCCGGTTGAAGCGAACCGCGTCGTTGTACTCGGCGATGGCCCCAGCCAGGTCTTCCGGCGACAGCCCCCCATCTCGGCCAACGCCGCGATCGTATCGGCCCAGTGTAAGGCGCCGCCCGCTTCCTCTATCCTTGGTTGCCGATGGCGGCTACAGCGGGGTCAAACTGACGACTGCCCTCCAACAAGATGGGTCGGTGGACAGTAGAGATCATCAAGCGCTCCGATGTTGCCGTAGGCTTCGTGGTCCTACCACGGCGCTGGATTGTCAAGCCCACCTTTGCTTGGCTCAATCACAACCGCCACCCCGCCCAAGATTTTGAAGCGGGCCTGGAGATTGCCTTATCATGGCTGTTCCTGGCCAGCGTCAAACTGTTCAACCGTAGATTAGTGTGCCTAGTACAGGAGAGAGGGCGGCGGCAGTCGGTGGCACTAGGAGCGCAGATGGCAGGCGAGCCAATGCCCGTCCGCCGCCTGCTTCAGGGGCGGCCTTTCGGAGCTGCACAACGGCAACTGGCGGATCGGACAGCGGGTGTGGAAGTGACACCCCGGCGGCGGATGGATCGGGTTCGGAATGTCGCCCTCGAGGCGGATGCGCTGGCGGCGCGCGGTCGGATCTGGCGTCGGCACCGCGGAGAGCAGGGCTTCGGTATAGGGATGCCGAGGGTTGCTGAACAGCTCCTCGGCTGGGGCGAGTTCGACGATGCGGCCCAGATACATCACCGCGACGCGGGTGCTGATATGCTGCACCACCGCCAGATCGTGGGCGATGAACAGGTAGGCCAGCCGGAACTCTTCCTGGAGGTCGGCCAGGAGGTTGACGATCTGCGCCTGGATCGAGACGTCGAGCGCCGACACCGGCTCGTCGCAGACGATCAGTTTCGGTGACACCGCCAGAGCGCGGGCGATGCCGATGCGCTGGCGCTGGCCGCCTGAGAATTCATGCGGATAGCGCCGCATATGGTCGGCGTTGAGGCCGACCAGCCGCAACAGTTCGACGACCCGTTCCGCGAACTCGGCGCGCGTCTTGGCGAGTTTGTGAATGGTCAGCGCCTCGCCGATGATCGCGCCAACCGTCATACGCGGGTTCAGCGAGGCGTATGGATCCTGAAAGATGATCTGCATGTCGCGGCGCAGGGCGCCCAGCGCCTTGCCACCGAGATCGATGACGCTGCGGCCTTCGAGCCACACCCCGCCCGAGGTCGGCTCGATCAACTGCAGGATGCAGCGCCCTGTGGTCGACTTGCCGCAGCCGGATTCGCCGACCAGCCCCAATGTCTCGCCGGCGCTGATTTCAAAGCTGACATCGGCGACGGCGTGGACCTGTTCGCTGGCGCGGGCGAGCGCGCTTCCGCGGGCCGGAAAATTCTTCACCAGGTTGGCGACGCGCAGCAGCGGTTGATCCATGGAGCGGCGTCTCGCCCGTCAATAAAGGATGCAGGCGACCTTGTGGTCGCCGTCAATGATGCGCAGCTCCGGCATCGCCCTGGTGCAGGCGGCGGTGGCAAACCCGCAGCGCGGCGCGAAGCGGCAGCCGGGCGGCGGGTCGAGCAGGCTCGGGACGGTGCCGCTGATCGTCTCGAGCCGGTGCCGCTTCCCGCTGGCCTTGTCGAGCCGCGGAATCGAGCGGATCAGGCCCTGTGTATACGGGTGCAGCGGCCGCGCGAAGAGGTCGTCGACCGATGCTTCCTCGACAATCCGGCCGGCATACATCACCGCCACCCGCTCGGCCATCTCGGCGACAACGCCCATCGCGTGGGTGATCAGCATGATTGCCATGCCGAATCGGGACTTCATCTCGCCCAAAAGGTCGAGGATTTGCGCCTGGATGGTCACGTCGAGTGCCGTCGTCGGCTCGTCCGCAATCAGCAGCTCGGGGTTGCAGACCAGCGCCATCGCGATCATCACCCGCTGCCGCATCCCGCCCGAGAGCTGGTGCGGATAGTCGTGGATCCGCCGCTCCGGAGCCGGCACGTGGACGAGATGGAGCATCTCGATCGCCCGGCCCATCGCCTCGCGCCGGTTAAAGTCCTGATGCAGGCGCACCACCTCGGCGATCTGCTGGCCCACCGTGTAGACCGGGTTCAGCGAGGTCATCGGCTCCTGGAAGACGATCGCGATCTCGCGGCTGCGGATCCGGCGCATCGAATTCGCGTCGAGCGGGACGAGGTCGCGGCCCTTCCACAGGATACGGCCGGCGACGATCTTGCCGGGCGGCATCGCGATCAATTTCAGCACGGTCATCGCGGTGACCGTCTTGCCGCAGCCCGACTCGCCGACGACGCTCAGGGTCTCGCCGCGGGCAATCGTCAAATCGACCCCGTCGACCGCCCGCACCACGCCCTCATCGGTCTTGAAATGCGTCTTGAGCCCGCGAATTTCGAGGACCGCTCCGGCCATGCCGCGTCCCCGTCGTCAGAGGACCCGGCGAGGGTCGAGCGCGTCGCGCAGCCCGTCGCCGATGTAGTTGATCGTCATCACCGCGAGAAAGATCGCACCACCAGCGAACAACGCCCAATGCGGCGCGACGTCGAGATAATCCTTCGCGTCATAGAGAATGCGGCCCCAGCTCGGGATGTCGGGCGGGAAGCCGAGGCCGAGAAACGACAATGTCGACTCGGCGATGATCGCGTTCGCCACCTCGATCGTGCCGGCGACGATCACCGGACCGATCGCATTCGGCAGGATATGGTGCACGACCTGGCGCCAGGTCGAGGCGCCGAGCGCGCGGGCGGCCTCGACAAACTCCTTCTCGCGGAGCGAAAAGAATTGGGCGCGCACCAGCCGGGCGATCGACATCCAGCGGAAGCCGCCGATCACCGCGACGATCAGCACGAAGGTGCCGAGCTGTTGGCCAACCAGCTTGCGCAGCGATTCCTGGAACAGATAGATGATCAGCAATAGGAGCGGCAGTTGCGGCAGCGACAGGAACAAATCGCACAGCCACATCAATGCCATGTCGACGCTGCCGCGGGCGATGCCGGCGAGGGCGCCGATCGAGACGCCGACGAAGACGGCAACCAGCATGGCGGTGATGCCGACCGCCATCGAGATGCGGCCACCGTAAATCATTCGGGCGAGAAGGTCCTGGCCAAGATCGTCGGTGCCGAGCGGATGCGCCAGGCTCGGGCCGTGCAGTTGCGCGGCGAAATCGATCGCGTTGATCGGCATCGGCCACAGCAGCGGCCCCAGCAGCAGGCCAAGGATCATCGCGAACAGGATCGCGGCGCTGGCCAGGGCGAGGC
>JBAUYV010000416.1:0-15410 GCA_049584975.1 Xanthobacteraceae bacterium
AGCAGCAGGAGCGCAACGATGTTGGTGATCTTGATCATCGGATTCACGGCCGGTCCCGCGGTGTCTTTGTAGGGATCGCCGACAGTGTCGCCCGTCACGGCCGCCTTGTGGGCGTCGGAACCTTTACCGCCGTAATGGCCGTCTTCGATGTACTTTTTCGCGTTGTCCCAGGCGCCCCCACCTGAGGTCATGGAGATGGCGACAAACAGTCCGGTGACGATAACACCGAGCAGCATCCCGCCCAGCGCGGAGAAGGCCGCAGACTTACCGGGCGCGCCGCCGCCGGCGATGAAGTAGATCACAAAATAGCCGACGATCGGCGACAGCACCGGCAACAGCGACGGTATGATCATCTCCTTGATCGCCGCCCGCGTGAGCAAGTCAACGGCACGGCCGTAATCGGGCTTTTCGGTGCCCTTCATGATGCCCGGATGTTCGCGGAACTGCCGCCGCACCTCCTCGACGATCGCCGAGGCGGCGCGGCCGACCGCCGTCATGCCCATCGCTCCGAACAGATACGGCAGAAGGCCGCCAAACAGCAGGCCGGCCACGACATAGGGATTGCTGAGCGAAAAATCGGGCGCAACACCCTGGAAATACGGATGCTCTGCAGCGCCCGCGATGAAGAACTTAAGGTCTTCGTTATAGGCCGCAAACAGCACCAGGGCGCCGAGACCGGCCGAGCCGATCGCATAGCCCTTGGTCACCGCCTTGGTGGTGTTGCCGACTGCGTCCAGCGCATCCGTCGATTTGCGCACTTCCTTCGGCAAACCGGCCATCTCGGCAATGCCACCGGCATTGTCGGTGACTGGGCCAAACGCGTCCAGCGCAACCACGATGCCGGCAAGCGCCAACATCGTTGTCACCGCGATGGCGATGCCGAAAAGGCCGGCAAGGTTGAAGCTGATCAATATGCCGGCGATTATCACCAGAGCCGGGAGCGCGGTCGCTTCGAGCGACACCGCGAGGCCCTGGATGACGTTGGTGCCGTGGCCAGTGACCGAAGCGAGGGCGATTGAGCGCACCGGGCGAAAATCAGTGCCCGTATAATACTCGGTGATCCAGATGATCAGTCCGGTGACCGCAAGTCCAACGATGCCGCAGATAAAGAGCGTCATGCCCGTGTAGCTCACGCCGGGGAGCGCGCCGAAACCAATAAGCTGAGAGATCACACCGGCGATGCCGACCAGGGAGATGACCGCCGTCGCGATCAAACCTTTGTACAGCGCACCCATGATCGATTGATTGGCGCCGAGCTTGACGAAGAACGTGCCGATGATCGAAGCGATAATGCATACGCCGCCGATGGCAAGCGGCAGCGTCATCATCCGCGTCAACGCATCGACACCGGCCGCGCGGAAAAAGATTGCGGCGAGAACCATGGTGGCAACCGTAGTCACCACATAGGTCTCAAACAGGTCTGCCGCCATTCCCGCGCAGTCGCCGACATTGTCGCCCACGTTGTCAGCGATGGTGGCGGGATTGCGTGGATCATCCTCTGGGATGCCGGCCTCAACTTTGCCGACGAGATCGCCGCCAACGTCCGCACCCTTGGTGAATATACCGCCGCCGAGGCGCGCGAAGATCGAGATAAGCGAGGCGCCGAAGCCAAGCGCCACCATCGAGTCGATCACGGTGCGGTCGTCGGGCGCCAGCCCGAGCCAGTGGGTCAGGAACGCGAAATAGAGCGTCACCCCGAGCAGCGCGAGACCAGCCACGAGCAGGCCCGTGATGGCGCCGGCGCGGAAGGCGAGTTCGAGGCCAGCGGCGAGTGACCCAATCGCCGCCTGCGCGGTGCGCACATTGGCCCGCACTGAGACGTTCATGCCGATGAAGCCCGCGGAACCGGACAGGATGGCGCCGACCGCAAAGCCAATGGCGACGAGCCAGCCGAGGAAATAGCCGACAATAAAGAAGATGACGATGCCGACCACAGCGATGGTGGTGTATTGCCGGCGCAGGTAGGCCTGCGCACCCACTCGCACGGCCGCGGAGATTTCCTGCATCCGTTCGCTGCCCGCATCCGCCTCCATGACCGAATAGGTCGCCCAGATGGCGTAAACGATGGCGAGAGCACCGCAGAGAACGATGAGCCACAAGATGTGCATGGCAACAACCCCGGTTGTCTTTGAGCGATCGGATTTTGGGCCGACCGCAAAGGAAGGCGCGACGGACGATTTCGACTGGCCCCCGCGCAAGTCGCCGCGGACATTGCATAAAATGCCTGCCGCTGCAACGGCGGGGCGCATTTGGCGGCTAACGCACTGGCGCCCTTTGCATCACTTCAGGAAATCCGGGCAACGGCGAACCCGCCGATCGGCAATTCTTGCCTGCGGCCCTGCTCGTTGGCGGGGCAATAGGTTCGATTATTGTTTGAGGAGCGGAGGGATCTTCAGCACCACCTCCTTGGGAATCCGCATCGTCTGGGCAACGACGGCATCCATTTCTTCCCCTGTGGCGGGAGCGAGCATGACGTTGCGTTTATCGCAAGCGGCCAGAAATTCCGGGTCCGTGACCATTTCCTGGAATGCCTTGCGTAATGCGGCGAGCCGCTCCGGCGGAACACCGGGCGTCGTCAGAATGGAGCGGCCGATCTCAGCGGCACCCGATATGGCACGCAGAACGGTTTTGCCTTCATCGGTCAGTCCAAGTTCCGGCAACGTCGGCACGTCGGGGATGAGACGATCACGCGTGAGCGCCGCTTGGTAGATGATCGTCGCTCCACCCTTGAGCCAGTCGGGGTGTCTTGCGAGCAGAAGCGGTAAGCCGACGGCGCCGCCAACTTCCACCTCGCCGCGCTCCAAGGCGAGCACGACGTCGGCGACGCCCTGATAACCCTTCACCAGCTTGAACTTGGCGCCGGCAAAGCCGTTGAGCGCCGCTGGATAGAGCACCGCCGTCGAGGCGCCGCCGGACGTCCCGACGGCGTAGGATTTCTTGCGTACGTCGTCGAACGAATGGATGCCGCTTTGCAGCGACGCCACGCCGGTGTCAACATTGCTGGTCAGCCGGCCGATGTACGGGAGCTTGGTGGCATCGAGCGCGGGATCGCCGGCCATTGCCGTATCGAGCGCGATGGTCTGTGCGACGCTGCCCAGATAGGTGCCGTCCTTCGGCGCCGCCGAATAGAGATATTGCGCAGCCTTAAAACTCCCGGCTCCCGGCATGTTCTGCGGCACAATGGTCGGACCGCCCGGGATGTGCCGGCCCAAAAACTCCGCCGCCAGCCGTCCATAGAGGTCATAGCCACCGCCCGCGCCGTAGCCGATGATCATCGTGACAGTCTTGCCACGATAGAAATCAGCCACAGGGTCCGCGCGCACGCCATCGCACGCAAACGCGATCAGCAACAGTGCGATGGCGAAGCCCTTGCGATTCATCGCTTGTCCCGTGTGCTGTCGCCGGCTCATTGGATCACTCCAACTCGACCGTCTCGAAATCGGCCGGCATGATGATCTCGAGCAGCTCGCAATCGTCAGAATAATCCAGTACGGAGTGCTTGATGCGCGGCGGCTGCAGCCAGCACGATCCTTCGCGCATGGTCACCACGCCCGCGCCCTCGTATTCGCCCTTGATCCAGCCTTTGAGCACGTAGATCATCTGAAATTCGACGTCGTGATAGTGGCGCTTCGACACCACAGTCGGATCGCAGGGCGGAATCATCTTGATGACGTGGGCGCGGGCCAAGCCGCCGGTCGCCGATACAATATCGAGATCGCGATATTTGGCGTAGGAGCGCAGCCCGCCCTCGAAGGCGCTCGGATTAAGGTGATTGGCGACGAAAGTCTGCCGGCGCGGTCCTACCTTCGCCTTGGCTCGGCCCTTCGCCACTGCCGCCGCGCGGTCGCGGGCCGAGATTTTGCGCGTCGATCGGCTAGCCTTGCTCGTCCGCCGGGTGGCGGGCGCGCGCTTCTCGACTTTCCGCATTCCCCTTGGCTTGGCTTTTGCTTTGGCCATCTCCTGTCCCTTTCTTTTCTGCGTCACACTGTGCGGGGGCGGCGCATCAGCGAGCCCCACGTCAGCAGCACAGCCGCCACCAGAATAACAGGAAAAACAACCTCGTTGAGGCCGGCCCAGCCGTAACTCGACAGCAGCACGCCGGACGAGAACGAGCCGATGGCCATGGAGCCAAAGATCAGAAAATCATTGAACGCCTGCACCTTGTTGCGCTCATGCGGGTCATGGCACTCGGTGACCAAAGTGGTGGCGCTGATGAAGGCAAAATTCCAGCCGATGCCTAGCACCGCAAGCCCGATCCAAAAATTCCAAAGCGTGATGCCGAGCAGGTCGATGGTGGCAGCGATCGCGATCATGGTCAGCCCGATCGCCATCATCGGCCGGACGCCAAACCAAACGATCAGCGATCCGGTTATAAAGCTTGGCGCGTACATCCCGAGCACGTGCCATTGAATGCCGAGAGCCGCCTCGTTGACCGAATGATTGCACATGACCATGGCCAGCGGCGCCGAGGTCATGACCATATTCATCATCGCGTAGCTCGCCACCCCACAGGTGACCGCAACAAGGAATCGCGGCTGGCGGACGATTTCGATGAGCGGACGCCCGTCCATGAAAGAGTGAGAGACACGCGGGCGCGGGATCCTCAGAAACATGAGCACGCCCGCGGCCAATAGCGCGCATGCCGATTGCCCGAGGAAAGTACCAGCGAACAGATGAGTCGGAAGAATGTCCTTGGTGAAGATCACGAGCTGAGAGCCGATGATTGCGGCGAAGATGCCGCCGGCAAAGACCCAAGACACCGCCTTGGGGCGAAAGTGCTCGCTCGCCGTGTCTGCGGCGGCGAAGCGATAGGATTGATGCGCGGCTGCGTAGAGGCCGCCGCAAAATGTGCCGAGCAGCAAAATCAAAAACGAGCCGCGCATAACCGCCATGTAGGAAACAAGGCCGGAGAGCACGCCGAAGGCCGAACCGGTCTGTAAGGCAAAACGCCGGCCGAACGCCTTCGCCAGCATCCCGACCGGGATCGTGCCGGTCCACATGCCCAGCACCATGACGCTGATAGGCAGCGTGACCAGCGCCGGATCGGGCGCCAGCATCGAGCCGATAATGCCGGTCGTGGCCGTGATGACGGTGTTGTTGCCACCGGCCAGCGCCTGCGCCACGGCGAGCACCAGCGCGTTGCGCCCGGCGAGCCGATCGTCGGTTACGTCGACCGCTGGTTCGGCAATGACGGCCATGCGTTTCCTGCCGCTAAGCGAATTCTCGTTGAACGCGGGCTTTTAACGGGCGGAGGGAGACGGCACCACTCCTAGCGGTGCAGGTCAGAACTGCAGGGCGCCCTTGTGGCGGATGACGACAGAGCGGGCCTCGTCGGGCGTGTGCGCGCCAAGCTGCCCGAGAGCCGCCTGGGTCTCGTCGATCAGAAGATCGATGACATGGCCGGGGCCCTCCTCGCCCAGCGCGCCAAGTCCCCACAAAAACGCCTTGCCGGCAAACGCGGCGGCGGCGCCAAGCGCATAGGCCCGCACCACGTCGGTGCCGCTTCGAATCCCTGAATCCATCAGCACGGTGGCGCGCTTGCCCACCTGCCTGGCAATGGCCGGCAACGCATCAATCGGCGCCGGCAACGCTTCGATCTGTCGGCCGCCGTGATTGGAAACAAACAGGCCGTCGGCGCCGACCGCCACGGCCTTTTCCGCATCTCGCGGATGCAAGATGCCCTTAACGATCAGCGCTCCCTTCCAGAGGTCGCGATATCTGGCGACCTCCTCCCAGGTGAAAGCGCCGCCCATTTCGCGGCGCGCAAAGTCCACCATGTCGTTGATCGACGCGTTCTCGCCCGCATAGGCGCGCAAATTGGAAAAGCGCGGAATGCCATTTTTGCGCAGCGCCATGGACCATGCAGGCGACGTCGCCATCTGCATGATCATCTTGAGGTCCGGATGGAAAGCCCCGCCGAGGCCGACTACGACCTCACGCGCGCGGGTCGTCCGCACCGGAACGTCGATGGTCAGCACCAGCGCATGACAGCCAGCGGCTTGCGCTCGCCGCACCAGATCGAAGCCGATGGCGTGGTCGTTGCGGGACGCGCGATAGAGCTGGAACCAGAACACGTCAGGGGCGACCTCCGCGATCTTTTCGATCGTGGCGCAGCCGACCGTACCGAGCGTGTAAGGAACGCGCGCGCGCTGGGCGGCGCGGGCGAGGTAGATGTCGGCGCCCGGCCAGACAATCGCCGGGCCGCCCATGGGCGCGATACCGATCGGCGCGGCATAACGGCGGCCGAACAGTTCGACATCGCAGGGCGGAAGCGACGGCATCACGCCATAGCGCGGCACCAGCTCCACCGCATCGAGCGCGGCCCAATTGCGCCTGATGCCGGCGTCATCCTTGCCGGAACCGCCGTCCGAATATTCGAAGGCGAAGTGCGGCAGGCGCTCACGCGCGCGGCGCCGCAGATAGTCGATGGTCGGGTACCGCCGATAAAGTTCGGCGTAGCGCGGACTGGCGTTCTTGCCAGCGCGAGGCTTGTTCTGCGGCGCGGCGATGGCCGTCGTATCGTGCATGGGCGTTTCTCCTGGCGGCCATTATAGCGCCTTAGAGCGCAAGAGCGCTCAATCCAAAATGGTGATGAAGAGGTCGCCAAAACTGGTGAGACTGTCCGCTCGGCTCCAAATACCAAAACGGCCCGGAAGCGCGAGACCGCCGTCACGCACATCGAACAAATCCTTGCCGTTGAGCGCAACGGCGAGATCATCGTCGGTGGCCTTGATCCGGAGTGACTGTGCTTTGCCGGTGACAAGCACGGCCGGCCGGTTGGCGATCTCGCGCCGTTCACCGTTGAGTACGCGCACCAGGCGCACATGCCCAGCGACCGCATCGGCCTCAACCACGTAGAAGTCCTGCGGATCGACGAACCGGAGCACGATGCCGGCGGCGCGCGCCATGCCGCCATCGTGAGTCACGAAGGACAGTTCTACCTCGGCGTTCTTAGCGACAGGCAGGCTCGCAATACAGAGTGGAAAGCGATCCAGTGTTGCCTCGCGGCTCGTCTCGACCAGGGCTTTGCCGTCCAGCAGGAATCTCTCGACGCGCACCTCCCAGACCGCAGGACCGCCGAAGCCGCTCACCGCCGGGGTGCAGCCGTCGGGGCCGGAGCCTTCTTCGACGAGCGGCGACGCCAAGACGACGCGCTGCGTCTTTGGCGCGGCGCCCACGACGGCGCTGTTGCCAAGGGCCAGCAGCACCGTGAGAACGGCGACCAAAAATCGCATCTTCAGAAATGACTGTATGAGGAATGCGCCAAACTGAGCGGACTGCCATCACGCATGAAGCGCGTCCCCTCGCCTGCCGTCACCCGACCAATCTCTGCCGTCGGTACGCCGGCGGCGCGCGCGGCCTCATGAAATGCGCTGAGTTTTTGCGGCGAAAGCGTCAAGACAATCTCATAATCGTCCCCGCCGCTGAGCACCGTCTCAAGGAACGCCGGATCGGCTGCAAGCACCGCGAGCGCGGCATCGGAGAGCGGAACACGCGCAACATCAACTTCGGCGGCAACGGACGAAGCGCGGCACAGTTTGGCGAGGTCGCCGGCCAGCCCATCCGACAGATCCATGGCCGCGGAGGCGTGTTGCAACACGGCACCCGCGAGTGTGTTGCGCGGCTCCGGCAACAGATAGCGCTGCTGCAGGTGAGCGCGGTTGGCCTCGGACAAAGCTAGGCGATCGGCGAGACCAGGATCCCGGCGCAGCAGCAGGCCCAGCGCCGCATCACCAATCGTGCCGGTCACCACGACGTAATCGCCGGGTTTGGCTGTCGAGCGCCGCACCATTTTTCCCCACGGCACACTGCCGAAGGCTGCGATCGACACTGAAATCGGGCCAGGTGTGCGGTCGGTATCGCCGCCAAGAAGCGGACAGCCATAGCGCTCGGCGTCTTCGCCCACCCCAGCAGCAAATGCGGCCAACCATTGCTCCTCGACACCCGCCGGCAGAGCGACGGACATGAGAAAGCCGACCGGGTTCGCGCCTTTGGCGGCGAGATCGGAGAGATTCATCCGCAGCACCTTGCGGCCAATAGTGCCGGGCGGATCGTCGGGAAAGAAATGCACGCCTGCGATAACGCCGTCGGTCGTCAGCACAAGATCGCAGCCTGGCGGCGGGGTCAAAATTGCAGCGTCGTCGCCAAGACCAAGAGCGCCCGGGTGCGTCGCCAGTGGCCGGAAATATCGGGCGATCAACCGCTCCTCTGCCGACATCTCTTCGCGGGCGGCCATGGTGCGCCTCCGGCCTATCCGCCGGAAAATTCGGCGGCGCGCAACTGATGCGCTAACTGATCAAGCACGGCATTGACCATGCCAGTCTCCTCCTCGTCGACGAAGGCGGCGGCAACATCAACATATTCCGAGGTCACAACGCGCGCCGGCACATCGAATCGGCAAGCAAGCTCGTAGGCACCGGCACGAAGTACGGCGCGCAAAATCGTCTCGATGCGTCTGAGCGGCCAACCGCGCGCGAGCGCGGCGTCAATCTGCGGGTCAAGCCGCGTCTGTTCGCGCACCACGCCGCCAACAATATCGCGAAAGAAGGCCGCCTCCGCCGGACGGTACTGCGCGCCCTCAACTTCGCCGCCGAGCCAATGGCGCTCGAACTCTGCGAGTATTTCATTAAGGCCGGTACCCGCGAGGTCCATCTGGTAAAGGGCTTGCACGGCCGCGAGGCGGGCCGCACCGCGCTTGTTAGCCTTGCGGGGTTCTTTTGCTTCAGCGCTGTCCATCGACGCTCACCGCTTCCCAAGCCGCCGCTTGAGCGCAACGAGAGCCAGCGCCGCACGCGCTGCGTCGCCGCCTTTGTCCTGCTCGTCCATGCGCGCACGTGCGAACGCCTGCGCCTCGTTCCCGACCGTGATGATGCCGTTACCGATGGGCAGCCCGCGCGCAACCGAAAGCTCCATCAATCCGCGAGCCGATTGATGGGAGACGATCTCGAAGTGAATTGTTTCACCGCGGATCACGCAGCCGAGAGCAACGGCGCCATCATACGGGCGAAGCCGTCGCCGCGCCGCGTCAGCCGCAATTGCAATGGCGGTCGGAATTTCCAGTGAACCCGGGACGCTGATGCAATCGACCTCGGCCTGCGCTTCCTTCAGCGCCTTCGTGGCTCCGGCCAGGAGCGCGTCAGCGATAGCTTCGTAGAAGCGCGCCTCGACGACGAGAATGCGCACACCTTTGCCGCCACTTTGCTCACGCTTACCTCGCCGCGGCCCGGCCATTGCTGCGCTCCATTTCGACGCCGTGGTAGCAAGCGAAGAAAGTACGAACAAGCACGCCTTCAGCGCGGCTGCGATGCTTCCAGAAGCCGCGCCGCATAACGTGCCATTTGATCCACTTCGATATTCAGCCGCGCCCCGACTTCGAGCGCACCGAACGTGGTGACCTTCAAGGTGTGCGGGATGATCATCACCGAGAAAGTGTTACCTTTGACCTCATTGACGGTGAGCGACACGCCATCGAGGGCGACCGAGCTCTTTGCGGCGATGAACCGGGCAAGCTCGGCAGGAGCGCGAAACCACAGGCCCGCCATGTCCACGAAATCATCGCGGGCGATGAGTTCGGCAACACCGTCGGCGTGACCACTGACCAAGTGGCCGCCAAGTTCGTCACCTAGGCGGAGGGCGCGCTCAAGATTGAGCCGAGTGCCGCGCCGCCAGTTCGCGGCCGTTGTCATCCGCAGGGTCTCGGCAGCGGTGTCCGCGGAGAAACTGGAGCGATCTCCCGTCCGCCCGCGCGCCACGACCGTGAGGCAAATGCCCGAACAGGCAATCGAGGCCCCGATATCGATGCTGTCTGGGTCGTAACCGCACGCAACGGTCACGCGGCGCAGGCCCTCGGCCTTCTTCTTTACATCAACAACATCTCCTAAGTCACTGACAATGCCTGTAAACATTGTTCACCCACGTCCGTAGACTTCCTGCCGGTCAACGCCGACAGGCTCAGTTCCCAGCCGCCTCAGGCGCCGCTTCAGCACGGCTTCCGCCAGCCCGTCAAATGCATCGATCCCGCTGGACCCGATTGTACGAGCAGAGACAAATAGGACGGCTTCGTCCACGAGATCGGCCGCGACCAAAGCCGAAGCGAGCGTGGGGCCGCCTTCGACCATCAGCCGTGTCAGGCCGCGGACAGCGAGGTCCTTGAGCACGGTCGCGAGGTCAAAACGGCCGCTGTTCCCCAGCGCTCGCAGCACTTCAACACCGTGAGCCTGCAAGGCCTCCTCGGCATGAGGCGGTCCCTCATTTCCGGCCACGACCCAGACCGGCACCTCCCCCGCGGTGCGCACCAAACGCGAGCCGAGCGGCAGGCACAGCGAACTATCGAGGACGATGCGCACCGGTGAGTTTTTCTCCATTCCGGGCAGCCGGCAGGTGAGCATCGGGTCGTCTGCCAGCGCGGTGCCGATCCCAACCATGATCGCATCGCTTTCGGCGCGCATGAGATGGACGCGGTCCCGAACCGCGTCGCCGGTGATTGCGACCGGCCGGCGCCCTGCCGCACCAGCTTTGCCATCGGTTGACACGGCGAGCTTCAAGGTGACATGCGGGCGGCCATCGCGCATGCGCCGGATGTGACCGGCGTGATCGCGGCGCGCTTCCTCAGCGCCGAGGCCGACATCGACCGTAATGCCCGCCGCACGCAGCCGGGCGTGGCCGGCGCCCGCAACTTCGGGATTGGGATCGTCCCTGGCCGAGACCACGCGGGAAATGCCCGCGGCGATAACGGCGTCGGCGCAGGGCGGCGATTTTCCATAATGCGAGCAGGGCTCGAGCGTGACGTAAAGCGTTGCGCCGCGCGCCGCGTCGCCGGCTCGCCGCAGCGCCTCGACCTCAGCGTGGGGTCGGCCGCCCGGCTGCGTCCAGCCGCGCCCGACGATCACGCCGTCTTTCACGATGACCGCGCCGACGGCCGGATTGGGCCACGTGCGCCCCAGTCCTCGTCGGCCAAGCGCCAGTGCGAGGGACATGAGGCGGGCATCGTCACTTTGCGCCAAAGCTGCATTCCATGATAATCTTCACTCCATGAATATCGCTCTTCGTAGCGCTATGACCGTCGACGAGTACCTCGCGTGGAGCGACAGCCAGAGCGAGCGGCGGCGCGCGGAACTGATCAACGGGCAGATCGTCACGATGCCGGCGGAGCGATTGCTTCACACGCGCGTCAAACTGAACGCCTTTTTGGCGCTGCGTGGGGCCATCGCGGCGGCCGGCTTGCCCTGCGAAGCGCTGGCGGATGGGCCGGGAGTGAGGATCGACGACCATACCGTCTATGAGCCGGATGCTTTGGTCTATTGCGGCGGCGCCCCACCACCGGCTTCGATGTTGATCCCGAATCCCGTGGTCCTGGTCGAGGTGCTTTCTCCGACAACGAGCCATCACGATACTAGCGCCAAACTGATCGGCTATTTCAAATTGCCCAGTGTCGCGCATTATCTCATCATCGATCCGGATGCGCGGACGCTCACGCATTACACACGCGGCGCCTCGCCCAACTTGTTGAGCAGCGGTCCGTTGCGCCTTGATCCGCCCGGTCTCGATCTCAATATCGAGGATTTTCTCGGGCCGCCTTGACCGACACGGCGGTGCGGCCATCACTTGCGCGCGATCTCGCCGGCCTCGTCCGCGGAAAGCTCGGCCAACGCCGCCTCGAAATCCTTGGCTTCGCGAAAATTGCGATAGACCGAGGCGAAGCGCACGTACGCCACGTCGTCGAGATCGCGCAGATGCGTCATCACTGTCTCGCCGATGACCTCGGACGCGACCTCGCTCTCACCCTGCGCCTCCAGCTCGCGCACGATCTTGGAGACCAATTGGTCGACGCGTTCGGGCTCGACCGGCCGCTTGCGCAAGGCGATCTGGACGGAGCGCAAGAGCTTGTCACGGTCGAACGGCACGCGCCGGCCGTTGCGCTTGATCACGATCAGCTCGCGCAACTGCACCCGCTCGAACGTCGTGAAGCGGAAATTGCAGGAAAGACAAACCCGGCGGCGGCGGATGACCGACGAATCCTCAGTAGGCCGCGAATCCTTCACCTGGGTATCGAGACTATTGCAACTCGGACAGCGCATACTCTTTTTGCCCCCTTGCCCCTAACCCTCGTAGATCGGAAAGCGGCTTACCAGCCGGCCGACCTTCTCACGTACGCCGGCTTCGACAAGGGAGTCCTCATCAACACCATTTTGCGCCAGTGTATCAAGTACTTCCACGATAAAATCGCCAACTTGCCTGAACTCAGCAATGCCAAACCCCCGCGTCGTGCCAGCCGGTGTGCCGAGGCGCACACCGGAAGTGACTGTCGGTTTCTCCGGGTCAAACGGGATGCCGTTCTTGTTGCAAGTTATCCTGGCGCGCCCAAGCGCGGATTCCGCCACCTTCCCGGTCAGGCGCTTCTTGCGCAGGTCGACCAGCATGAGGTGCGTGTCGGTGCCGCCAGAGACGATATCGAGCCCGCCGGCTTTCAGTCTTTCGGCAAGCGCTTTAGCGTTTTCGACGACATTCTTCGCGTAAAGTCTGAAGGACGGTCGTAGCGCCTCGCCAAACGCCACGGCCTTGGCGGCGATGACGTGCATCAGGGGGCCGCCCTGCATGCCCGGAAAGACCGCCGAGTTGAGCTTTCTCGCCAATTCCTCGTCGTTGGCGAGGATGGCGCCGCCACGGGGCCCCCGCAGCGTCTTGTGGGTGGTCGTGGTCACCACATGGGCATGGGGAAAGGGGCTTGGGTGCACACCCCCCGCCACGAGGCCCGCGAAATGCGCCATGTCCACCATAAGGTATGCGCCGATCTCGTCGGCGATCTCGCGAAAACGGCGGAAATCGATGATGCGGGGATAGGCCGAGCCGCCGGCGATAATCACCTTGGGCCGGTGCTCTTTCGCCAGCCGCTCGACCTCCTCCATGTCGATCAAGTGGTCGTCGCGGCGCACCCCATAGGGCACGACCTTGAACCAGCGGCCGGACAGATTGACCGGAGAGCCGTGGGTGAGATGGCCGCCAGCCGCAAGATTGAGCCCCATGAAGGTGTCGCCCGGCTGCATCAGCGCCATGAAGACTTCGGCATTGGCTGAAGCGCCGGAGTGCGGCTGGACGTTGGCGAAGGCACAGCCAAAAAGCCTGGTGACACGCTCGATCGCCAGCCGCTCGGCAATATCGACGAATTGGCAGCCGCCGTAGTAGCGCCGTCCCGGCAAGCCCTCGGCATATTTGTTGGTGAGCACCGAGCCTTGCGCCTCAAGCACGGCGCGGCTGACGTAGTTCTCCGAGGCGATCAGTTCGATGTCGTCGCGCTGGCGGCCAAGCTCGCCGGCGATGGCCGCGGCGATTTCGGGGTCGCCGTCGGCAAGCGGCACGGTGAACAGACCCTCGTCCGTTTCCTTAGCCGTTTCCTTAGCCGTTTCCTTGGCACTATGGGGAACCGACATGCCTCGCTCCGCACCGGACCGCCGCTGCGCGCCGGTGATACACCCACCACCGGCATCATACCAGCCGATGAGCGCAAGGGCTTGGGATATTTCCGCAGTTTCCGCAGAAGACGCCGCTACATTTGGGGTTCGGGGAGCGGAAATGCCACCCCCAAAATATCTCCCCTTCAGGCAAACCCGTAAAGGGCGCGGGCATTGCCCGAGTAAATCTGCTTGCGGCGCTCCTCGCTGAGGTTTTGCGGCACCGCGACGAATGGATCGTCGAAATCCCAGTGCGGGTAATCGGACGAGAACAGGATGCGGTCGAGGCCGATCGACTCCATGATGTCGATGAGATGAGCTGGATTGTCCGGCTCCTCCATCGGTTGGGTCGTCACCCAGAAATGCTCGCGCAAATATTCGGACGGCGGCCGCTTGATGTGCGGCAGGCCTGAACGCATGCGCTGCCAATTGCGGTCCAGGCGATGGCCGAGCGAGGGAATCCAACCGAAACCGCCTTCGATGAAGATGAATTTCAGCTGCGGAAAATTCTCGAACACACCCTCCATGATCAGGCTGGTCACCTGCGCCTGACAGGCGCTGGCGTGCTCGGCCATCTCTTCGATGTAGAACGACGGCCAGCCGGTATTGCTCACGGCGCGGCCGCTATAGCCGAAGACATGCACGCCGACCGGCAAGCCCGCCTCGCAAGCCGCTTCGTAGATCGGCCAATAGCGGCGGCGGCCCATCAATTCCGCGGTGCGGGTGAGCATGAGCACGTGGGCGAAGCGCCGATCGCCGGCGCGGCGGCGAATCTCGGTCCGCGAAGCGTCCGGATCCTCGTACGGCACGATAAGCGACGCTTTCAGCCGCGGGTCGATCGCGTTCCAATGGTTGAGCTGGAACTCATTGGCGGCGAACGCCAACGCGGCGCTGTATTCGTCGTTCTGCTCGCCCTGCCCTGACGGCGACAGCGGATTCATCACGCCATATTCGATGCCGTAGAGATCGAGGTGCTGCGCGCGCATGAACTCGTAATTGCTCGCCGGCAAGCCGCCATCCGGCGGCCACGAGTCGCGGCGCGAAGCCAGCGGCTGGCCCTTCGGATAGGGAAAGCCCTTGACGTAGCCGTGGTGCGATCGCGCACCGTAGGTTTGCGCATAGTCCCACCAGCGGTTGCTCAGGTAGGGCCGCAGGTCCTCCAGCGAACTTTTCGGATGAATGTCGCAGTCGACGATCTGCAGCTTGGTTTTCGCGCTGCGCTCAACCTGGCGGACTTCGATGTTCACGGCAGTTCCTCCGGAGGCCCGAGGAGGCAAATCGTTCTTCCCTATAATATAACTCGGATCGGCTGCCAGCGAAACCGGGGCTGCGGACCATCCCTTACCCTGGGGCTATTGGCCGGCGCACCCCTCTCCCAAAGCGTGAAGCAAAGAAATTCCGTCCTCGCGGCGCGGTTTGCGCCCGAGCTTTGTTGCACGGCAAGGATAAGGGCCTCCCGAGCAAATAAGGGAGGCGGAGCGCCGAATGGCGCACCGAATGGAGTATCCGCTTCGCCGCCAGAGCGTTGCCGCCACAGCAGCCTTGCGGCTGCGGCCCTTTTCGGACCGCCCGCCTTCCGGCGCTCCACCGCGGCTCTCGCCAAAAGCCTCGCGGCTTTGGCTCAGTCCGGTCCCGCGCTTCATGGGAGGGGACAGCCGGTCCGCTCCCCGGGCAGCGAGCTCCTCGCAGACCGGCGTCGTGACCGGCCGGGCGGGTTTCCGAACCGCCCGAACGCGGTATGCGAAACCGCGCGCAGGCACCGCACTCGCTCCACCTTCAGGATCGCATCCGGAATGTGCCCTTCGGACGAGCGAGCTTGCCTTTGTACTAAATCGGGGACAATTTGTCAAGCATTGTCTCCTTATGCGAGCTTTCTCCCTTGGTCTAGAAGCTTTTTCGCTTTGCGGGGTCACGCGTGCGGCGACGCCGAAGTGACTTCGAGCAAATCAAGTCATCTCAAAA
>JBAUYV010000417.1:0-15002 GCA_049584975.1 Xanthobacteraceae bacterium
TGGACGGCCGTCACTTCCGGCTCAAGCATATGGTCAAGCTTAGACACAAGCCGATCTCCGATTCAGAGATCAACACAGTCGTCCATCACTCGGAGCCATAAAAGGTGGGGTCAAAACAGCGCTTACGGACTAACGAACGCCTTCGGCGACGATGGCGCATTGCGGCCGTCAGTTAGCCGCAAACTTAGGCCTATGGGTCAGCCTTTCGAGGGCAACTTGATAAGGCTTATCTCGAGCTAAGACGACCGTTTGTTCCCGACGTTGGCGACTGCGCGCCGCGCTGCGATCCTGCCCCGTATTTGCGCCAAATGATGCCGTCGTTGGAAGAGGTTTCCAGTCAGGGCGACATTCTTGATCATCGAAAGGATGCTTTTTGATGAAAGGGGATTTGGTGGCGCAACGCCTATCCACTTGTATTCCAGCAAGCCTCCAGAGATTTCGTTTCCTACTGCCAGCCCGAGAATATATCTGTCGGAAACCCGCTCCTGCGGAATTAGATGTGTGATTCTGAGATCTGGGAAGACCCCCATTCCGAATCCAAGGCTGCAGCCGACATAAGCGATTTCGTAATCGCCGTGACCTACGAGCATTCCACCTTTGCGATCCGTGATTTGGATCGAAGCGCTGCTTTGAAGGCGGCAATACTCTTTCGCTACGGCTGCGCGCACACACATTCCTGCGCCGCAGGGTGTGGAGTCGCTGCAGAAGAGCACGTTGCCCCAATAAGCCTTGGTGTTTTCGCGCAGGGCCAGAGACGCCAAATAGGGCTTCAAGTAGCCGGCGGGTTGGCGCTCAAACTCTGGAATAATTGTCCCCGCGCCCCAGGTGCCAAGGGCCGGCCACTCTTGGCCAATCCTCAAAGCCTCGGAAAGATAGTTTTCCGCGAGGAGATTGTCGTCGTCGACGAAAATCAAAACCTCGGACAGCGCGTCCGTCATTCCGCGGCGGCGTGCTGCCGCAAGGCCAAGCTCGTTTTCCAGGACATGACGGCCATTCGGATGCCAAGACAAGTCGAAACGGGCTGATAGCGCTAGCTGCGAGGCGTTGTCGACGAGCAAGAGTTCCCATTGCTCGTACGGTAGCGATTGGAGGCGCAACGCGGACAAAACGCGGTCAAGGTATTGAGATCGTGGGTTGTGGCTGCAGATAACGACCGAAAGTTGAACCATTGCTGCGAGTCCACGTCGGCAAGGAAATGAGCATTACGTATTCGAACAGGCAAAATAAAGGCTGATCGGTGCTGGTTGGAACTTCAAATCTGCTGCAGGTGGTGTCTAGGAAATTTCTCTCGAGAGTTCTTACGTCGATATAAGGCGCGCGGTTATTTAGTCCGAAGGGCGAAGCCTGCCCAGGAATCGCGCTGCCTTGTGACATGCGGCACTAAATGGGGTGCGCACATACCAGAATGTCGGGCAAAGTCCGGCTTCGATCCAATTTCTATGCTGGGCAAAGGCGGCGTCGGATATATAACCAACCATATCCGGATGGACAACAGCGTTTATCCGGGACTCTCGTCCTGCGGTCGAAGGACTCTTCTCCGCTAGGAACATGTTTTGACGATACCATGGCTCGATGTTTTCGTCGTGCCATATCTTCCATCTCACAGTGTCGTGGCAAGCGTAGCCCAATGAGTTAAAATGCGCCTGCCAATACTCAGGCCAACGACAATTCACGTGGTGCTGACCGGGTTGACCAGGACAGGCGGCGCTAAAGAGCACGACATCCGCGTGCCGAGTAATAGATGAAATAAGCCCGTGGGCGGATGCTTCCGGCAAATGCTCCGCTACCTCAAGGCACAAAGCCATCTCAAACTGCCGACCGAGATCGAATGGTCTGGACAAATCGAGTATCTTTATATGCTGCTCGGCCAAGTGAAGAGTATCTTCAGGAACAGCGATCCCATCGACCCCAACGACGAAACGGACGCCTAACTCCGTAGCCGCTCGAAGCCAGGTACCGGTACCACATCCCACGTCAAGCAGACTTGCTGGTGGCATCGTGCGGAATACTGCCGACAATGCGGCAAAGGCGCCTTCCCTTGTGTGGCGGCCTCTAGAGTGGTCGTAATCGATTGTCATCGCCATTGCCCGTCTCCAAGGCAAGGTCAGGCGGCCATCGCAGTCTGCACACAGTTAGCCGTTGATCATGGGCAATTGATGACCGAATGCCAGGGGGCCGTGCGAAGCCTCTCTCGACCGTTGGCGCCCTTTTTGAGTAATCAGGGTACGGAGATATCCGTATCAGCTATCCGGCCAAAACCTGCTAAACATTCATCGAGCGAACTCGGGTTCCTCTGTCGCAGCGATCGTGCCTTTATTGTTTAGAACTGCGCGGCATCAGGCAATCAAGAGTTGGTGTGCTTACATCGGTGCGCCGCGTTCCGTGCGGACGCGGATTGAAAGCAGAGTTGCTCACTTGGTTCGGACATGAGCGAGCGCCGCTTGCGAGGGGGCGCCGGCGATACGCTCTCACACGAACAGATGCAGATCAAATTTGGGCAAACACTCCATTAGTGTAGCGACCGAAAACATTTGGTGGAAAAATCAACTCGTCCTCACGAATTAAATGGTTCACCGCCTCACTTTTTTCCAAGTCCTGTTCTCTCATAGGCCGATGGCCACTCGCGTCATGCTAACCGTAGCACTCACATTATCTATGGCGTGGATTGGTCTGCTCGGATATGCGCTCGTCAAGCTCGTGCAGAGCTTGCTTTGATCGGTCCAAGTTTTTTGTTTCGTCAGGGGGGTGTCAATCGAGCCATTGCCCGCCGAGAGAGCGCTTATTCGCCAACCCGCCAAACTGCAACCGCGCCACGGGAGCAATGCTCCGCGTGGCGGGGGGCGGTGTGACCGGCGACGGACAGATTTCTCTTTCGGCTTAGATGTCGTTGGCTCCACGCAATGTAACGTCGTCTTCTTCTATGCGGTTGGTTCCATCGGTCCGCCGGCGCAACGCGCCCGTGCGTTAGCGCTCAATGGTGGCAATACGTGACTGTGATCTGTCGAGTCCCGCCGGCTTCTGCTGGCACAGTTACGGTCTTCTGAGTGGGTTGTCGGCAGTACTGTCCGGGAGCGCTGCCTGGGCTGTCGACGGAATTTTCCGGTGTGTATGGGGCATAAGGTGGATAGTCGAGGTCGTCGTCATAAGGTGGAAAAGCAAAGAAGCCACCATACAGTGGCGCTCTGCGAAAGACCCGGTAATTGGGCGGCAAGCGGAAACTGGGCGTTACACGCCATGGCCGGGCGCCGTAAGCGGCTCCGCGGGCATTTGCCACTGTCTCCGATGGAACGAGGAGCAGAATTCCCAATACGACAGCTACGATGGTGGCCCGCATCTTTGATGCTTTATGTTGTTAGCTCGCGGCAGAACCGTAATGCTCATTATCAGCAATGCAGCAAACGCCAATCGAGATCCCGGCTTAACCTAAATATCGCTCGGCTTGGGGCGTGAATTCTTGGTTGATAGACGCGGCGGAGGTCGTAACGAATGGCGGAAATCCTAGTAACGGGCGGTGCGGGCTTTATCGGTAGCCACACCTGTAAAGCCTTGCGGCGGGCTGGATTTGATCCGATCTGCTACGATAACCTTACGCGCGGCAACGCCGAGGCGGTGAAGTGGGGCCCATTGGAGATCGGTGAACTCGTCGACGGCAGCCACCTCATGGAGACGCTGGCGCATTATCGACCCGCTGCGGTTATTCATTTTGCTGCGCTCGCCTACGTGGGTGAATCGAACCAAAGTCCGTCGGCCTACTATCGCAACAACGTTGGTGGAACCGCTGCGCTGTTGGACGCCATGCAGGAATGCGGTGTCGGCAAAATGGTGTTTTCCTCGAGCTGTGCGGTTTACGGAACTCCCGAGGTTGTTCCAATCCCGGAGCAGAACTCTTTGGCGCCGATCAATCCCTATGGCGCCACCAAGATGGTCTGCGAACGCATGCTGCGGGAATGCGCGGCGGCATTCCCGCTGAAATCCGTCGCACTGCGCTACTTCAACGCCGCGGGGGCCGACCCGGACGGCGAGATTGGCGAATGCCACATGCCAGAGACCCATGCGATCCCGCTCCTGCTGGACGCGGCCGCGGGAGAGGGTTGCTTTACGATCTTCGGCGATGACTATCCGACCGCGGACGGCACTTGTGTGCGCGACTATATCCACGTGTCCGACCTAGCCGACGCTCATGTCGCGGCTTTGCGCTTGTTGTTGGATGGGGGCGAAAGCACGGCATTCAATCTTGGCACCAGTCGCGGCTGGTCGGTCCGCGAATTGGTGGACAGTGTACGCAAGGTCACCAATCGCGAGCCTGCGGTGAATGTCGGTCCGCGCCGCCCAGGCGATCCACCTATCCTCGTTGCCAACGCTGCTCGCGCGCGCGAGCGGCTCGGGTGGCGCCCGCGCTACGCAGACCTCCAGACGCAAGTGGCGCACGCTTGGGCGTGGCGGCAGGGCACAGGGCGAAGATGGAAACGAATGCCAACGCGCGCCGTGCAGCCTGCATGCGTGTGAGGGCCTGATACGGGCACAGAATTAGCTGAATTGCAGAAATCTAGGCTGCCTGTTCCTTTGCGCCATTCCAGACATAAGCGTCCATTGCAAGGACACCCATCGCTGTTTCCTTGTTCAAGCGGTGCGAGCCCGGTGAATCCTTGCCGGCTCCAAGCGCGACAAAGAACGGCAAGAAGTGCTCCGCGGTCGGATGGTTCTGCTGGGCGTAGGGCGCCAAGCGTTGCCACTGCAAAAGGCTCGCAGTGTCGTTATTTCCGACCCTGTCCGAGACCCATTCCGCAAAAGCTGTCACCCAAGACGGAGTTTGCGGGTGGCGTTTACCAAATGCTTCCCGCAAATTGTGTGTGAGGTTGCCCGACCCGATGATCAGCACACCTTCGTCCCGAACAGCGGCCAACGCCTGACCAACTTTGTAATGCCAGTCGGCGTCGCGCCCAGGCTGCACCGAGAGTTCGACGACCGGGATGTCAGCGTGTGGATACATCAAGAGGAGTGGATCCCACACCCCGTGGTCCAGGCCACGCTTGGCATCGCTGCCTGCGGCAATGCCAGCGCCTGTGAGTAGGCTTTGCAGCCGTGCGGCGAGTTGCGGATTGCCGGGCGCGCGGTAACGCAACTCGTACAGTGCTTTTGGGAAGCCGTAGAAATCGTGGATCGTCTCGGGCTGTGTCGAATTCGTGACTGTGGGCTCATCCGTTTCCCAATGGGCCGAGGCCACCACAATGGCGGAAGGCTTGGGTAACGTCGCGGGTAAGCTGCGCAGAAATCGCGTGGTCGGCTCATCCTCCAATGCAAGCATGGGCGAACCGTGTGAGAGAAAAAGCGCGGGCATGCGATCGGTCATTTGCATTCCTCCTCGCAAAACTGCGCTCGGCGTCTCGCCGCGCCGGCCTCATTGGCCGACACCCCAGATGCCACCATAACACTCATCGGAACACCGGGGAAAATTGCATATCGGATAGGCCCAAGACATATCAATGCCGTTATTTTTGGCGAGCATGGCAACCAGCGGCCAGAACTCGGCAGGGGGTGCGGGCCGCAGGCCGCAGCTCCATCACTGGGAGTGACAAGCTTGCATGGGCGGCAGTGGCCGCACCTTTGCATTTGTAAGTGTCATGGGTTGAAGGGGGGTGTGAGGCTGATGCCTACAGAGACTTTATCTTCAATTCTGGTCTTCATTTTGGTGGCCGGCTTTTTTGCTCGGGTATGGCACCAGAGAAGCTATTTCACGGCGCCGTTGCGCTGAAGCGCGGCGGCGGCACAGCTTTTGGCACATGGGCTCCTGAATGCGCGTATGCATGGATTGGCGCGGGTTGGATTAACGTGTGGGAGTTTGATTTGAGGTCTGGTTGCGTGTCACAACACGTCAACCTTGCTCGAATCTCTTTATAAGCGCCTGAATTTTGTATTCCGTGGGTTTGCGCGATCGTCACGCTTGCCGAGGCGTGCCGCATTGCGAACCCGTTTATTGTCGGCCGAAATAGGGACTTCAAGTGCTTAGTGATGGTCATGAAGTCCGCTCCGCCGCCTTAGCGCGTCGCCGTGCAGGTGCCCGTCTCAGTCGCTCAGATCTCAATTTAGACGGTCGCCTTTTATCGGCGTGTCGTAAGCGCCTTGGAACTTGGCCGCGCCATTCAAAGCCACGTGTTGCTTTTGTTTATGGACGACCGAGGCCAAAACCTGCCAAAATTCAGGCGGGTCAAGAGTTCGGTGTATCCCATGACCGCCGAGAAACGCTTAGTGGTTCTCTACGGGCCGCCCGCGTCCGGGAAGTTGCCGATAGCCGAAGCAATCAGCGCCCAGACGGGTTGGATTTTGTTCGACAATGCCGCCGCCATCGACTTCGTAGCGCAGTTCTTGCCGCCCGGCACGTCACGCTTCTTGGAACTCATTGACTCCCTACGTCTTGACCTGATCCGAGCGATGCTCGCAGAAGGCCGCAGCGTGGTCTTCACATTCGTCTATTTCGGCTTCGACAGTGAGGATATCAGCTTTTTAAAATTCTTGGCCGCAGCAGCGACGTCGGTAGGCGCTTCTGTGCATCTCGTTCAGCTGAGGTGTTCTGAGGAGACTTTGCTGAAGCGGGTTTCCATCGCAAATTGGGATCAGTCGACAAAATCAACAACCCCGCAAAAATTGCCGCAGATTTCGAAACACAGCTCATTCGAGACGCTTCCGGGTTTCGGTAGCTTGCAGATCGACACGGATAGCTGCGGCCCAGACAGCGCAGCCTCAATGATTGTAGAGTGCGTGCGGAAGGAGGCTCTCGCTCAAAGATGTTAATGCGGTATTACGGCAAACTTGGTCCCCCACGAAAGTGCTGCCAAATCTGTCGAAAGCCAGGAGCGCCGCGCTCGGCCATATTTTCGTATAAAGTAGATGATACGGTTCACGTGTATGACACGCCGGATGAGGCGAGGAGGATCACTTGCACCTTGAAAAGCGCATTTTGGTCACGGGCGGTGCGGGCTTTCTTGGATCGCACCTTTGCGAACGATTGTTGAATGACGGGGCCATTGTTGTCTGTGTCGATAATTACTTTACTGGAACACGAAGGAACATAGAGCACTTGCTTGGCCACAAGCATTTTGAGCTGGAGCGCCATGATGTGACGTTCCCGCTGTATATCGAGGTCGATGAGATTTACAATTTGGCGTGCCCGGCGTCGCCGGTGCATTATCAGCACGATCCGGTGCAGACAACCAAGACCAGCGTCCATGGTGCGATCAACATGCTTGGTCTCGCCAAACGCCTCCGGGCGAAGATTCTCCAGGCCTCGACATCGGAAGTCTACGGCGACCCGACGGTTCACCCGCAGACCGAGGACTACTGGGGAAACGTCAATCCCATTGGGTCACGTTCCTGTTATGACGAGGGCAAGCGTTGCGCCGAAACGCTGTTCTTCGACTATTGGCGGCAACACAAATTGCGCATCAAGGTGGCGCGCATCTTCAACACCTACGGCCCGCGGATGCATCCGAACGACGGCCGGGTGGTTTCAAACTTCATCGTCCAGGCGCTGCTCGGCCGCGATATTACGATCTACGGCGATGGCCAGCAGACCAGGTCGTTCTGTTATGTCGATGATCTGATAGACGGCCTCTGCCGCCTGATGCGGAGCGATGACGTGGTTATCGGTCCGATCAATCTTGGTAACCCGCAAGAGTTTACCATGCTCGATCTTGCCGCGGCCGTCATCGATCTCACTGGCGCGCGGTCGAAACTTGTCCATCGGCCTCTCCCGAGTGACGATCCGCGGCAACGCCGGCCGGATATTTCAAGAGCGGAGGAAGTGCTGAAATGGAAACCGCGTACGCCGCTGAAGGAAGGTCTCGTAAAAACGATCGGATATTTTGAAGAGCTGCTGAAATCGGAAAAAGTGCGGGAAACGCTGACGGTCTCCTAGTAGAGGCCTTTTGCGCAAATCGCTCGTAGGGGAGCTTACTGATCTTGTTGTGGCGTAGAAGGCCAATGGACGTGCGGCCAATAGAACCTGCCCCCGGTACCAATTCGGTTCTCAAGGTCGGCGATCAACTTTCAATGTTCGTGTGCAACCGCACCGCTTGCCAGGTTCGGCCGGACTGCTCCTTTGTCGCAATCAGGGCCGAAACGCGCACGATAGACCTGAAGATTCTCCATAACACGCTGCACGTAGTTGCGAGTTTCAGCAAATGGGATGCGCTCGACCCAATCAACAGGGTCGACTTTGGGATCACGTGGATCCCCGTGAATCGCCATCCACTGAGCGACTCGGCCGCGACCGGCATTGTAAGCGGCAAACGTCAAGATGTAGGAGCCTCGATATTCCCCAAGCAAGTCGCCAACTTCGCCTGCCCCCAACTCTGTATTGTAGACAGTGTCCGACACGAGCCGACGCCAATCATATGAGATCCTCAGTCGCTTGGCGGTGTCGCGTCCAGCCTGAGGGGTCACTTGCATCAGTCCGACTGCGCTAGCGGATGATCGATCACCCTGGTTAAACCCACTTTCTGTTCGCACGACCGAATATACAACACAACGGTCGAGCGTAGCGCCCATCGTCTTGAAGGACGGCACTCCGAAATCGGGAAAAGCGTATTGCTCCATCCCCATGCCGCGCTCGAGGGCCTTTTCGCCGATCACGAGCGTGGCCTGGGCATCGTTAAATTGCGCGCTAAGCTTGGCGAGAGCTGCAATAAGGGAAACGTCGCTACTCTCCTTAGCAATGTCGGAAACAAAGTTCTGAGCGAGATCGCGTTCGTCGATCGCATAGAGAATGCCTGCAGCGCTAAGCAGTTCACTTCCGGTCAGATCCGGCGCCTCTGAGAGCGGAGGCAACGCGATACTGCCAAGCCCAAGTCGATCGCGCGCCAACTGGCCGTAATAGGCGATCGGATAATGGCTTGCCGCCTCATATCGTGTGCGCATCTCCGTTAGCTCGCCAGCGGCTTCGGCGGCGCGCCCCTGCCAGTAGGCAGCGCGGGCCTGGATGCGCGGATCCGTCGCGCTCTCCGCAATAAGAGCGAAATGCTTGGATGCCAAGCCGGGATCATGGAGAAACTGCAGAGCGATCCAGCCGGCCATGAAGTGGAATTCGGCGCGGTAGTAGGGATTGGCCGGCAAAGCCGATTTGGTCACTACCTGATAGGCACTTGCAGCGTCGTTGAGATCGAGAAGCTTTCGCGCGAGCGCGCGGCGCTCGCGCCACCACGCGTCGGTATCCTGTTGCTCCAGCTCCTCTTGCGAAGCGCCGAGCGCAAGCTTGACTGCAAGAGCAACGTCCTCCTTGGGGGTTGCGAGTCTGCCGCGAATATTGAATCCAGGTGAATCGTTCCGCAGCAACCAATGTATGCGGCACAATGCATAACCCAAGTCGTCGCGAGCCCGTGAAGGTACCGCATCAAGTAACCTTCCGGTCTTGGCGGACTTCTCCGCGGCGGCGCTGCAGGCTTTGACAATTGCGACTTGGTCTTCACCGACGCGTTTGGCAGCACGCAAGGCGGCGGCTAAGTCCTTGGCGCCGATCCGCTGATCCATGCGTCCCAGGTGGTCCAAACGATTTAATGCGTCTGGAAATTCGGCGAGAACTGCGGTTTCGACTTCGGCAGACAACTGCGCCGCTCGCCACACCGCCCGAACTTCGCGAGCGGCGCCTGCTCGGTCGCCTTCCCTCGTCAGTAGGCGCGCAAGGACAAGCCTGCCAACTGCGCTGGTCGGTTGATCAGCGAAAAAGCTGCGCGCTGCCCCGTCTGCCCGCTCCATCCACAATATTGCCTCAGCTCGCTTGCGGAGTAGCTTAATGCTCGGCCAGTTAGGATTGGCCGTTATGAAGGCGTTGTATCGTTGAAAGCTGACCCCGCTGTCCGCTCGGCGCAGGAGCGCCCATTCGACGAGCTTCTTGGCCACGGGATCGGATGTTGACTTCTCGATCGCTGTTGCCTCGACGAGCTTGTCTCGACCTATTAGGTCAAGCGCCTGCTTTACAGTTGTAAGGTCAGGCGGCAGATTGGTCGACGTCGGCCTAGCAATCGGCAGAGTGATCTCGGCCCCACTGTCAGACGGCAGATTGGCCAATGTCGGCCTGGCAATCGGCAGAGGGATCTCGGCCTCACTATCGGACGGCAGATTGGCCAGCGGCGGCCTTGCAACCGGCAGAGGAATCTCGGTCTCACTCCGCTTCGTTACCGACGTCGAACCCTGCTTATGGCCCTCGCGGAGTGCTCTGTGCTCGGGCCGGTGCTTGGCGTTGATATCGGCGCGTGCGCTGAGGCTGGCTGAGAAAGCCATGCCTAGAGCCAGACTGCATGCAATGAAAAGTGTGCAAATGCGCGCGCAGCACATCTTGGTGTCGATACGTGAGGGCAGCACTGAGGCGCAGCCTAAACGCACAGAAAATTTCCTTTTCTGCCCCAAAACACTTCTAAAATGTCGTGATCCAGCGTAGCAGATTAAACGCGAATTAAAACTTCATCAATCGGATTGCGTGTCTTGTGGATGAAGGTGTTGACAACGCCTTGCACCTCTGAATTCCACGGTGACCAGCTCAGGTCGGAAGGATGCGATCTTCGTCGCTTGGCGGCACGCTGAAGCCTGCACGAGGATTGTGACTATTGGGCACCCGGACAAGACCCGTATCCCTCATGTGTTCCATCACTATCACCCCGCTGGGCACGGCTTTCAGAATCCCTCGCGTGACAATGGGTGGTCTCGCCAAACGCCTCCGGGCGAAGATTCTCCAAGCTTCGACGTCGGAAGTCTATGGCGATCCGACAGTTCACGCGCAGGCCGAGGACTACTGAGAAAACTCAACCCTATCGGGTCACGTTGCTGTTATGACGAGGGCGAGCGTTGCGGTCGTTCTGTTATGTCGATGATCTGATAAACGGAGGTGCGTCGGCGAACTGAGGAGCCGCGGGCGTGAAGTTCTCCCAGCCGGGTTAACAGCGCCGCTGTCAGAGGAGGCAAATGCACAGTGCTTGGTCAGCTTCGACACGAAGCCAAGTTGGCTAGCCTCTGGGGCTGCTTGCCATGATGTTGCCTTCCCCGGCGCTCAAGTCTAGTGCGGAAATCGTGGCATAGCAGTGCTACCGATGCCATATGGAACCCTTAGGGTACCTCGATCGCTACCTTCGCCCTGTCCCTCCAATACTTCAACTGAGCCGTGGTTTCGTTTTCGAATGCGGATCGCTATTGTGCACGAATGGCTGGTCACCTACGCGGGATCCGAGCGGGTTCTGGAGATGATGCTGTCATTGTTCCCGCAGGCAGATCTTTTTTGCCTGCTGGACGTTATGCCCGAGCCCTTCAGGGAATGGCTCCGTGGCCGCCGCGTGCAGACCAGTTTTCTGCAAGCGTTTCCGGGTATTCGGCATTACTACCGAAAAATGCTGCCGCTCATGCCTTTTGCAGTGGAGCAGCTCGACGTTTCAGACTACGACTTGGTAATATCCAACTCTCATGCCGTAGCCAAAGGGGTAATAACGGGACCCGATCAGCTACACATCTGCTATTGTTACACTCCGATGCGTTATGCGTGGGACCTTCACCATCAATATCTAAGTGAATCGGATCTCGGTACAAGCGGTTCACTCCTGGCACGTTGGATGCTGTACAAGTGCCGCGTCTGGGATTCAAGAACTGCCAACGGTGTTGACCATTTCGTGGCGGTTTCAGACTACATCGCTCGTCGTATCCGAAAGGTGTATCGAAGAAACTCGACCGTCATTTATCCAGGCGTAGCGGTTGACAAGTTTACGCCATGCGATGAGAAGAGCGATTATTATGTTACGTGCTCGCGGCTTGTTCCGTACAAGAAGATTAGCGTCATCGTAAAAGCATTCCAGAAGATGCCAGATCGTACTCTGATCGTTATCGGAGACGGTCCCCAGTATAACCTGCTGAAGGGACTAGCCGGCCCCAATGTGAAATTACTCGGATTTCAATCCCATGAAGTTCTTTGTAGCTACTTGCAGCGCGCCAAGGCTTTCATTTTTGCAGCCGAAGAAGATTTTGGAATAGCTCCGATCGAGGCTCAAGCTTGCGGTACGCCGGTACTAGCCTACCGTAAGGGCGGGGCAAGCGAAACCGTGGTTGATGGCGTAACGGGATACCATTTCGGCGAGCAGAGCCCGGATGCCATCTGCAGTGTCGTTGAGCGTTTCGAACGTAAACCGGAGCCCTTCAGCCGAAGCTCGATTCGACGGCATGCCCTGCGATTTAGTGAAAGTCGGTTCAAGCAGGAGTTCGGGGAGTTTGTCGAGAGCAAGTTTGATGTGCACCGACGAGCGATGTTGAAGGGCGGCCTTAGGAGTCCGGGCCCTGAGCTTGAGGAGGCAGGTTGAAGACTGCTCTAATCACCGGAATATCCGGTCAAGACGGCGCTTATCTCGCGCAGGTGTTGCTAGAGAGAGGGTACAAGGTTGTCGGCACCCATCGACGCACCAGCGATACCAATTTTTGGCGACTGAGAGAGTTGTCGCTGGACGATCATCCACGGCTCTCTCTGATTACGCACGATGTTACGGACCTCAGCTCAGCCATTCGGCTAATGGAGCTGGTACAGCCGGGCGAGATTTACAATCTTGCCGCGCAGACTCACGTCGGCGACTCCTTCAATCTGCCCTTGGTCACCTCCCAGAGCACCGGAATTGGCTGTCTGTGTATGTTGGAAGCTATAAGACATACTGGTGCCAAGTCTCGGCTCTTTCAGGCCTCTTCGGCCGAAATGTTCGGAGGCTCGCAATCAGACAAACAATCGGAAATGACACCGTTTGCTCCGAAAAGTCCTTATGGAGCCGCCAAGGCTTTCGCGCATTACGTGACTCTAAATTATCGCGAGGCGTATGGCATATACGCCAGTACCGGTATTTTATTCAATCATGAGTCACCGCTGCGCGGGTTGAGTTTTGTGACGCGCAAGATCACCGACGCTGTAGCGCGCATTGAGCTTGGTCTAATATCGACTCTCGAGTTGGGAAATTTGGACCCACGCCGGGACTGGGGGTATGCGAAGGAGTATGTCGATGGCTTTTGGCGCGCGCTTCAGGCAGACGCGCCCGATGACTACGTATTTGCTTCGGGGCGGTCCACGACCGTGCGGGATTTTGCATCCATGGCTTTCAAGGCCGTGGGGATTGAGCTTGAATGGCGAGGTACCGGCGAGGAGGAGGTTGCGTCGTGCAAGCGGAGCGGTCGTGCGTTCGTGCGCGTCAGACCCGCTTTGCGCCGCCCTGCCGAGGTCAACTTCCTTTGTGGGGACGCCGGAAAAGCGTCTTCGCGACTGGGCTGGCGACCATCTACGACATTGGAACAAATTTGCGACATGATGATCTCGCGAGACCGTCAGAGGATTTCCAACGGCGAGCGGATCTGACGTTGAGTTGACCAGGCTGGTGGCATCGGCGACTGCCGCTACCAAGCGTCTTCAGCGCCACTTCGACACCATCGCGCGAATTGGCTCGGCAATGGCGAGCTTTTCGAGTGTTTTCATCGCGCACTCTTTAGCTTACTCGACCGCGGACTAAAACGCGCGGCGCTGCTGTACCGCTGTATCTCGTGTGGCAGGTATTCGGTGAGCGTGATGTCGCTGGTGTCTTCCTAGCGGTTTCCAAGTCTGCGATGAGATGCCATTCGTCGTTCGCCAGCGTCTTCGTTGGCGTAGTGACCGTTGGAGACGAAAATGATGCAACAGTTTCCTAGGGGTCGGGCCGCGCCAAGTTTTGGGTCTGTGGCGTGCCATCATCCTGGGGAGAGCTGACCCCTCCGCTGCCGGGCATATTGAGCATTTCCCCGACGCCGGGGATGTTTGTCGAAGAGACACTGGACTGGCCGCCAAATCCGGTGAGATCGGATATCAAGCCGCTGTTAGCACCCGGTGACCGTACCGGATTCGACTCCGGATCGGCCGCGCCGCCGCCAGATCCCTGTAGGAACGGGCTATCTAGGGTGCCAAGAATATTATCAAAGCCCAGCCCCGGCCCAGACGGCAAGCCGCTACTGGCCCCAATGCTATAGCCGGCAGTCGGATCGGAGGGCGAGCCCGTGTCGCTCGGACCGGTGGCTCCGCTCGGGCCCGGTGCCCCGGTGCTGCCAGTTAAGCCAGCTGATCCGGTCGCGCCTGTTGCGCCAGTTGCTCCAGTGGCACCTGTTGCTCCTGTCTCACCGGTCGCGCCTGTTGCTCCTGTCTCACCGGTCGCGCCTGTTGTTCCGGTCGCACCTGTCGCGCCTGTTGTTCCGGTGGCACCTGTTGCACCGGTTGCCCCAGTCGCACCGGTCGCCCCTGTTGCTCCGGTCGCGCCAGTTGCTCCAGTGGTACCTGTTGCTCCTGTCTCACCGGTTGCGCCTGTTGCTCCTGTCTCACCGGTTGCGCCTGTTGTTCCGGTCGCACCTGTTGCGCCAGTTGCTCCGGTAGCACCTGTTGCACCGGTTGCCCCAGTCGCACCGGTCGCACCTGTTGCACCTGTTGTTCCGGTCGCACCTGTTGCTCCGGTCGCCCCTGTCGCTCCGGTGGCACCTGTTGTTCCGGTCGCGCCTGTTGCGCCAGTCGCACCGGTTGCCCCAGTCGCACCGGTTGCACCTGTTGTTCCGGTCGCGCCTGTTGCGCCAGTCGCACCGGTCGCACCGGTTGCCCCAGTCGCACCTGTTTCGCCAGTCGCACCGGTTGCCCCAGTCGCACCTGTTGCGCCGGTCGCGCCAGTTGTTCCTGTCGCACCTGTGGCGCCAGTTGCTCCGGTTTCGCCGGTCGCACCTGTTGCACCGGTGGCACCTGTGGCGCCTGTTGATCCCGTTTCGCCGGTCGCACCTGTGGCGCCGGTCTCACCGGTCGCTCCCGTCGCACCTGTTGCTCCCGTCGCTCCGGTCTCACCGGTCGCGCCTGTTGTTCCTGTTGCTCCGGTCTCGCCCGTCGAGCCGGTCGGACCCGTTGGGCCTGTTGCGCCGGTCTCACCCGTCGCGCCCGTCGCGCCCGTCGCACCCGTTTCACCGGTCGCACCTGTGGCGCCGGTCTCACCGGTCGCGCC
>JBAUYV010000418.1:0-5763 GCA_049584975.1 Xanthobacteraceae bacterium
GGCTTGTCCACCAGCCACGAGAGCATGAAGCCGCTGATGATCATGATGTCGCGCGAGACGACAAGAATGACGAGCGAAATCGGCAGCGCCCTGGCGATGCCGAGCGACACATAGATCGACACAATTAGCGCTTTGTCGGCGAGCGGGTCGAGGTAGGCGCCAAGCTCGCTTTCCATGTGAAAGCGCTTGGCGAGGAAGCCGTCCACCGCGTCGCTTATTCCCGCGATGAGGAATAATGAAAACGCAAGAAGCATCTCTCCCGATATGATGGCCCAGACGACAATGGGCACCAGGATGATACGCCCCAAGGTGATGAGGTTTGGAATACTCAAACTGGGCCCCGACTCCGCGTACGCCCTCCCCCCAATTGCGCTCGTTTCGATTTGCCAAATCGGCAGAGTGCCAAGCCGGTAAATCCCCTTTGGGGCCGTACGCGCCTCGGCGTGATTATATCGCGGCGACCGCGCTTGCGCACCCTGCGATTCCGCCGTAGGACGCGCGAGCCATTCCTCCCTTACTCGGGGGGGCAGAAAATGATCTATCCAATTTGGTGGTTCCGTGGACGAGGCTCGCTACGCGGCCGCTGGCGTCGATATCGACGCCGGCAATCGCATGGTGGAATTGATCAAGCCGCTCGTGCGCCGGACGGCGCGGCCCGGCGCTGACGCCGAAATCGGCGGCTTCGGCGGCCTGTTCGATCTCAAGGCAGCCGGTTACTCCGATGCACTGCTCGTCGCCGCAACCGATGGTGTGGGGACCAAGGTCAAGATCGCCATCGAGACCGGCCGTCACGACACCATCGGCATCGATCTCGTTGCCATGTCGGTGAACGACCTCGTCGTGCAGGGCGCCGAGCCGTTGTTCTTCCTCGACTACTTTGCCTGCGGCAAGCTCGATCCGGTGGTGGCCGCCGCGGTAATCGCAGGGGTCGCAACGGCTTGCCGCGAGGTGCGCTGCGCCCTGATTGGCGGCGAGACAGCCGAAATGCCGGGCGTATACCAGCCGGACGACTATGACCTTGCTGGCTTCGCGGTAGGCGCAGTTGAACGCGCCGAGCTGCTGCCGCGCAACGATATCGCGGCGGGTGACATTGTCATCGGCCTTGCCTCATCGGGCGTACATTCAAATGGTTTTTCGCTGGTGCGCCGCGTCGTTGCCGCCTCCGGGCTTGCTTGGGAAGCGCCCGCACCGTTCGAACCTTCGCGCAAACTGGGCGAAGCCCTACTGATGCCGACAAGGCTCTACGTGCGATCCTGCCGTGCCGCCTTGCGTAAGGCAAAGGCCGTCAAAGCGCTCGCCCACATCACTGGCGGCGGTTTCATCGATAACATACCCCGCGTGCTGCCGAACGGATTTTCCGTCGCCTTGGATCTGAATCAGGTGCCGGTACCGCCCGTATTCAGGTGGCTCGCGACCGCCGGCAACATCAACGAGCATGAAATGCTGCGCACCTTCAACTGCGGCATCGGCATGATCGCGGTGCTGGACGCAAAAGCGGCGGATGCGGCAAGCGTAATCTTCGCAGAGAATGGCGAAACCGTCGCGCGCCTCGGCGAGGTGGTCAAACAAAGCGGCGATGCCCGCATCGAATTTCGCGGGCACCTCGATCTTGCCTGGTGAAAGGATGGCCGAGAAGCCTGCCGGCAAGAAACGCGTCGCCATACTGATATCCGGCCGCGGCTCAAATATGGTGGCGCTGATCGAGGCGGCGCGGGCGGAGGATTATCCGGCCGCAATCGTGCTTGTGGTATCGAACCGGCCCGATGCTGCCGGCCTTGCGCGCGCGCGCGAGGCAGGAATCGAAACCGCGATCGTCGATCACCTGAAGTTCAGGGAGGATCGCGAGTCCTTCGAGCGGGCGCTGGACGCTCAGCTTCAAGAACACCGAATCGATCTCGTGTGCCTGGCCGGCTTCATGCGATTGTTGACGCCGACTTTCGTTCGGCGATGGAGCGGGCGCATGCTCAACATTCATCCGGCGCTGCTGCCGCAGTTCAAGGGCCTGCATACCCATCGACGCGCGATCGAGGCCGGCGTAAAACAGCATGGCGCGACCGTCCATTTCGTGGTGCCGGAAATGGACTCCGGCCCCATCGTGGCGCAGGAATCAGTGCCAGTGCTGGAAGACGACACGGAAGACACGCTGGCACGGCGAGTGCTGGAGGTCGAGCACCGGATTTATCCGCAAGCCTTGCGTCTCGTGGCGGAGGGCCGGGCAACATTCCCAGCTTCCGACGGTCAGCAAGCTCCGTGCTGATCAGAAAAACAAAACCCCCAGATGCGATCCGGGGGCTGCAAGAATTGGGCTGAACCCGGTATCAGTTCATGCAACTTTTAGATTTTCCGCCGAAGTCCTGCCCCGGTTTGTGACCAACTCGTACTCAACCGTTTGGCCCTCGTTGAGCAAGCGCAAGCCGGCACGCTCGACGGCTGAAATGTGAACAAACACATCCTTGTCGCCGGTCGACGGCTTGATGAACCCGTAGCCCTTGGTTGGATTGAACCACTTGACGGTGCCTTTCTGCATCGTCTGTCTCCTGAGTCATTCCACATGTCAGCGAAGACGCGAGCCGCAGCGACTGTATTCGCTGCGAACCGTGCCACAACCAAGATTTGGGGGGAGTCCGAAACGATCATGTCAAAAAGACAGCACCGACCGGATGGCCAAAATCCGATTGCGCCGGAAGCAAGCCCCACGAATACGGCGCAAGCATGGCTGCAACGAGACTCGATATTTGCTTTGGAAAACTCAGACGCAAGCGGCGTGGCAAGGATCGTCTGTGCACGATCGGCGGAAAATCGGCGCCAACGTCAACAAATTTTGCATCATGTGAGTCGCGCGCGCACACAACGACCAAATAACAGCCAAGTTCATGAACTCGGTGCGTTAGCGCGAGGCGCTTGCGCGCTCCTTTTGCTGAGTTGCCGGCGTCGCCAGAGCCCCCCGCCCACAATAACGAGCAGCGCGCCGCCAGCGGCTGCGGCTAGTTCGACATCGGAGGCGAATCGTTCGCCAACCGCGTGGGTTATGGCACCTGCGATGGCGGTATCGCCAATAACCGTGTTGCCGGCGACCCAACCGAGCAACGCCGCGCCGGCCCAAATGAGAATCGGCAAGCGGTCGATCAACGTCGTGATGAGCGCTGCCCCGCCGACGACGAGCGGGATCGAAATGGCAAGGCCGATCGCGAGCAAGGCGACGTCGCCATTTGCGATTTCGACCAACGCAAGAATGTTGTCAAAACTCATCACGATGTCGGCGACGACGACGATCCACACAGCGCGCCACATCCGTACCGATGTTTCGACTTGGCCGCTCTCGGGGTCGCGCGGCACCAGCACCCTGGCGCCGATGTAAAGAAGCGCGACCCCGCCGATGATTTTGAGATAGGGCAGTGCAAAGAGCCAAGTGATTGCTCCGGCAAATATCAGCCGAAGGACGACTCCGACGCCGGCGCCGAGCGCTATGCCCCATGTCCGCTGCCGACGCGGCAATTCCCGGCAGGCCATCGCGATGATGACTGCATTATCGCCGGACAAAAGAATGTTGACGAGGGCGATCTCCAGGACCGCCGCCCAAAACGGCGCTTGTGCCAATTCGCCAATGCCTGAATGCAGCATGTTGCCTCAGCGCTTCGGCGCACACTCGCACCGGCCAAGGCGACGGTGAATCGTCAACCGACGATTTCGTTGCCGGAGAAGAACTGCGCGATTTCCGTCGCCGCCGTGCCGGCGGCGTCGGAGCCGTGCACGGAATTCTCGCCGATCGACTTCGCATGCAGCTTGCGGATGGTCCCCGCTGCGGCCTTCGCGGGATCCGTGGCGCCCATGAGATCGCGATAGGCGGCAATGGCGTTCTCGCCTTCCAGCACCTGCACGACAACCGGCCCTGAGGTCATGGTCTCCACCAACTCGCCGAAGAACGGCCGCTGCCGGTGGACCGCATAAAACGTTTCTGCCCGCTCGCGCGTCATCCGAACGCGCTTCTGCGCCACGATGCGCAAACCGGATTTTTCGATCATCGCGTTGATCGCGCCCGTAAGATTTCTCGCCGTAGCGTCAGGCTTGATGATCGAAAAGGTGCGCTCGATAGCCATCAAATTATCCTTCGTTGTATGTGCCGAATGTGCACCGAAGCAGTGCCGAACCGCGGCGGCTTATAACCCTCGCGTCTGCGGCCGACAAGCGGAACGCCCCTCCATGAACGTCCGGTGAACGTCTCTTCGCAGTCACGTTCAGTTTGATAAATCCGCGCTGAATTCGATGCTCAGCGCCGGTTCAGGCCCAATCCTTAGGATGGCAAACGTGTACCCAGGTCGGCCAAGTCTGATCGGCCAAGCAGGTCGATCAAGAACGACAAGAAACTTGTGCTCAAGCCTGGAAAAAATGGAGAACCAAGATGCTACGAAAAACCATGCTTGCAGTCGTTGCGAGTGCCGCGCTCGGCGCCGCCGCGCTTGCTCCCAATACCGCATCCGCCTTTGGCGGACACCCCGTCGCCGCCCATTGGCGCGGTCACGCGGTCTACAGACCCGGTATTCGCGTCTATGCGGGTCCTGTCGGCTATAACGGATGCGTGGTGCGGCGCTGGGTCTATACCCCGTACGGACCCGTGCTGCGCTGGGTCAATCGCTGCTACTGATTGAGCTTCATCGCGCATCGTAAGAGCGACCGCGGCTCCGGCCCTCACAGGGGCCCGGGGCTGCCTCGTTTAGAATGCCGCTGCGGATTTTGCGCCCGATGTCTTGTTGGGAACAAGCAATCGGCGGCAAACGGGCCGCCGCCGCAAATGACATTTCGCCGTTATTGTGCGGAAACCTGCTGGGGTGGCTTCGTGGGCTTTTTCTTCTTCGCCACTTTGGGCTCGGGCGGCGGCGCCGCAACCTCCGCCCGGTCCATGTCAACCAGGCGGCCGGCATCGAAGCGATAGATGCCGGGCCTGGGGCCGGCATTGTAGGTCAGTACCAGGGTGCGGTCGCCATTCTGATTCTTGCCCAGTTGAGTGGACGACGGCGCGCCGGCGCGATAGACGACATCGCATTCGCTCATATTGAGCGCGATTCCCTGACCCAGCAGCGTGGGCGCCGCCTCAGGAGCGGTGGGAATCGGCGCCGGTCCTTGCGCCGCAGATGGCTCGGGCGCAGCAGCGGCTGCTACCTGCGCCGGCAACGGTGCACACGCGCCGCTGCCATCGACATAGTCGTTAGCGGTGAGCGGCCTGTTCCTGCTCGACTCCTGAAGCTCGGCGAACGTGTAGCCGCCGCTCTTACCGGTCAGATCAATCGACCGCGAGAACCAACGCTCGTTCTGATCGAAGAGATCGGCGCTGGCGCATCCGGAAAGGGCAGCAGCCAACATCAACGCCGCCACTGCACCGCAACGATTTCCTCGAAGCTGCACCCGACTTTCCCCTCTTGCCCCAACTGGGCTTTACAGACCCTGCGCAAAGCATGCGCTGCTTTGTGGTGCGATCATGGCGCTGCGCTTAAGGCATTAACCCTAATTTATAGTGATGGAATGAACCGGCAAAGGTAAAAAAATGGTGACACAACAGGAATTTGAGCGGTATTTCCGGGCGCATAAACGGCCGAACCCCGACCGGCCGCGGGACCCTATGCTGCCGTTTACAATCGCGCCTGGAGCTTTCTGCCGCATGCCGGCCTGGATAGAAGGTCTGGCGAGGGGGCTTTGCGACATGACTGAGGACTAGACATGCACCTGCAATTCGTCGGCTGCGGCGATGCGTTCGGCTCCGGCGGACGG
>JBAUYV010000419.1:0-6783 GCA_049584975.1 Xanthobacteraceae bacterium
GCCGAGGCCGAGCCGCGCATGCTGCTCAGCGACTTCCTGCGCCATGGCCTCGGCGCCACAGGCACCCATGTCGGCTGCGAGCACGGCATCTGCGGCTCGTGCACGGTGCTGATCGACGGCATCGCCCAGCGCTCGTGCTTGACGCTCGCCGTGCAGGCCGAGGGCCGCGAGGTGCGCACGGTGGAATCCCTCGCCGCCCCTGACGGCGCGCTCAACCCGCTGCAGCAGGCGTTCCGCAACAATCACGCCCTGCAATGCGGCTTCTGCACGCCCGGCATCCTGATGTCGTTCACCGACTTTCTCGCCCGCAATCCGCACCCGAGCGAAGCTGAAATCCGCGAAGTCCTGTCCGGCCACCTCTGCCGCTGTACTGGCTACGCGGGGATCGTTGCGGCAATCAAGGAAGTCACGTAGGGGCGGCCCTTGTGGCCGTCCCATGGTGGTCGTTGGGCGCCCACGAGGGGCGCCCCTACGGCAACGGCGACGATTTTGCTCACGCATCGTATTTTCTTGCTATTAAACTCGCGCAGCAGAAATCCAGCCGGAGCCGCACGGAGCAGAACATGCCAGATATTCTCGACAGGCTCGAAGAGCGCCGCGCTTCGGCGCGCGCCGGCGGCGGCGAGCGGCGCATCGACGCGCAGCACAAGCGCGGCAAGCTCACCGCGCGCGAGCGGCTCGAGCTGCTGATGGACCACGACTCGTTCGAGGAGCTCGACATGTTCGTCGAGCACCGCTCCATCGACTTCGGCATGGAGAAGCACAAGATCGCCGGCGACGGCGTCGTCACCGGCTTCGGCACCGTCAACGGCCGTGCCGTATTTGCCTTCGCCAAGGACTTCACCGTGTTCGGCGGCTCGCTGTCGGAGACTCACGCGCAGAAGATCATCAAGATCCAGGACATGGCCATGCGCTCGCGCGCGCCGATCATCGGCCTGTTCGACGCCGGCGGCGCCCGCATCCAGGAGGGCGTGGCCTCGCTGGGCGGCTACGGCGAAGTGTTCAAGCGCAACGTCATCTCCTCGGGCGTCATCCCGCAGATCTCGGTGATCATGGGCCCGTGCGCCGGCGGCGACGTCTATTCGCCGGCCATGACCGATTTCATCTTCATGGTGCGCGACACCAGCTACATGTTCGTCACCGGCCCCGAAGTGGTGAAGACGGTGACCAACGAGATCGTCACTGCTGAAGAGCTCGGCGGCGCGTCCGTGCACGCCACCCGGTCGTCGATCGCCGATGGCGCCTACGACAACGATGTCGAGTGCCTGTTGCAGATGCGGCGCCTGCTCGACTTCCTGCCGGCGAACTATGCGGCCGGCGTGCCCGAATGGCCGTCGCTCGACAAGGTCGAGCGCGAGGAGCCGTCGCTCGATACGCTGGTGCCCGACAATCCCAACAAGCCTTACGACATCAAGGAGCTGATCCTGAAAGTCGTGGACGAGGGCGATTTCTTCGAACTCTCGGAAACCTTCGCCCGCAACATGGTGATCGGCTTCGGCCGCATCGCCGGCCGCACCGTGGGCTTCGTCGCCAACCAGCCGATGGTGCTGGCCGGCGTGCTCGACTCCGACGCCAGCCGCAAGGCGGCGCGCTTCGTGCGCTTCTGCGACGCCTTTAACATTCCCATCGTCACCTTCGTGGATGTGCCCGGTTTCCTGCCCGGCACCGCGCAGGAATACGGCGGCCTGATCAAGCACGGCGCCAAGCTCTTGTTCGCCTATTCCCAGGCCACAGTGCCGCTGGTCACCGTGATCACCCGCAAGGCGTTCGGCGGCGCCTACGACGTGATGGCCTCAAAGCACATCGGCGGCGACGTGAACTACGCCTGGCCGACGGCGCAGATCGCCGTGATGGGCGCCAAGGGCGCGGTCGAGATCATTTTCCGCGCCGACCTCGGCGATCCGGGCAAGATCGCCGCACGCACCAAGGAATACGAGGAGCGTTTTCTCTCGCCCTTCATCGCCGCCGAGCGCGGCTATATCGACGACGTGATCATGCCCCACGCCACCCGCCCGCGCATCGCCCGCGCGCTTGCGCTCCTGCGCAGCAAGACGGTGGAGATGCCGGGAAGGAAGCACGATAATTTGCCGGTATGAGAGACTTTTAAGCGATCAAATGTAAGGTGGCGGCAACAAGCGATTCGCTATATATAGGTAGCCATGACCGATGCCCTCAAAGAGCTTATCGAAGCTGCCAAACAGGCGCAGCCAACCCCGGAGCAAAGGGAGCAGCAGCGGCGTAGTTTCGCCTACGGCAACGCCGCATTCGAGAATGAATTGATTACGAGGGAAATGATCGATCGTGAGGCCGAAAAGCTCTCACGAGAGGGCGATGGCGCGCGAACCGATCGAGAAGCGGGATAGCCGCGCTTTAGAGCCGCAGCTCATCACGGACCCTCACGCGAGAGCGGAGGCCGAGGCAAGAAATGTCCTTCGGGGCAGTATGACGCCGGCATAGCGGCGATCCAGAGCGCCTTGGAACGGCGTTCATTCAAACTCTCCGGCCATCGCTCATCCTGGCGCTCCACCGTAAGGCGTTAACCGGCATCAGTATATTCGCCGGCAATTTTCGGCCCGCCGGAGTGGAAATCAAGGGCAGCCGGCATCAGCCGCCCGGTGCTCATCTCGTCCCCGAATTAGTTGAAGAGCTCTGCGATTATGTCAACGAACACTGGCAGCAAAGTATGCCAATCCACTTGGCCTCGTATGTCATGTGGAGGCTCAACTGGATACATCCATTCGCGGACGGAAATGGAAGAACATCGCGCATTGTTTCCTACATTGTCCTATCGATTCGTGCGGGAGCCATACTGCCGGGGACTCCTGCGATTCCCGATCAGATTGTTGACAATCGAAATCCATATTTCGATGCTTTGGATGCGGCGGATGTCGCCTGGAGAGAAGGGCAGCTGGATGTTTCCAAAATGGAGGAACTGCTGGGTGCGCTGCTAGCGCGGCAGCTGACCAATTTCTATCAGGCGGTTGGAGGTAAGATGCCGGATTCGAGCCGGTCTGGCGGCGTGCCGCCGAGCACGTCCGCATCGACGACGTGATCATCCCCTATGCATCGCGCGCTCGCCCTTCTGCGCGGCAAGACCCTCGAAATGGCGAGGCGCAGGAACGACAAAGAAACCTGTGGTCGGGTGTAACTCCGTGACGCCTGCCAAATGCATCTTGAGACATCATCGAATTGCAAATGCCTTACTACCTGCTAACGGGCGCCGGCTTTAGCCGCAATTGGGGCGGTTGGCTCGCGGATGAAGCGTTTGAGTACCTGCTGGGTGCGTCGCAGCTCGATAAGCACCTAAGAAATATACTCTGGTCGGCGAAGCTTCGAGGTGACGGCTTCGAGGGGGCCATGTCTGTGCTTCAAGCCGCCTGCGCATCCGACAGCTCTGTGGAAAATAGGCGTCGTCTCGAGCGGACCACCGATGTAATAATCGAGATGTTCAAGGCGATGCAGGTCGGATTCTCCAAACAACAATTCAACGACCAGGGGCTTCGTTTACAAAGGTTTCTCGCACAGTTCGACGGGATATTCACGCTCAACCAGGATACTTTCCTCGAGACCCATTATGCTGGACCAGTCCGATGGTCGCATCGGTGGTATGGGTCCTATTTGCCCTACATGAGATTTATAGAAGAACCGCCCCAAGCTTATAGGCTCATGCTGCTGGAACCATTGACACAGGATACTGAATTCGTCCCTCAAGAGAATTATCAGCCAATCTACAAACTTCACGGCTCTCATAACTGGTTCGCTGATTCAAAGAGCGAGCGACTTCTCGTTATAGGCGGTAATAAGACCGGTACTATCCGGGCTTTTGAGATCTTGAACCGCTACCAGCAGGATTTCCAAAATATGCTGTTGCAGCCTGACGTTCACCTCATGGTGATCGGATATGGTTTTGGTGACACTCACATCAATAGTGTTATCGAGCGAGCTGCGCGTGATGGGATGCAAACCTTTATAATTGACCCCTGTGGGGTGGACGTAATCGATAAGCGAGACGCGCGTGTTCAGACAACACAGCCAATAAGTAACCTAATGTGTGCTCTAATGCCCAATCTCATCGGCGCCTCACGACGACCGCTGAATGAGATTATTTTCAGTGATTTCATAGAAAACGAGAAAGTAATGCGTTTCTTCGAAGGACAGCCCGAAATCTGGAGAGTTGCCCGGCAGTAAAGGCGCGGAACGCGCCGTGCCCACGCGGTGCGATGTGAAAGACAATGCGGCGGTAAACCGCTTGGGCTTCGCTGCGCTCCGCCCGCCCTACGAAAGGTGCCAATGCTCCCCTGCCAACGCGCACTCTTCGATATCCCGCGCGAGGTCTGTTATCTCAACGCCGCGTCGTATAGCCCGCTGCCATTGCGGACGCAGGAGGCGGCGCGCGCGGCGGTGGAGCGCAAGGGGCAGCCGTGGCTGCTCGATCATGAATTCGCCGCGCAGCAATACGAGCGCACGCGCAAGGCCGCGGCGGCTTTGATCGAGGCCGATCCGGCCGACGTGGCGCTGACGCTGTCGGTCGGGTACGGCGTCTCGACCGCGGCGAAAATATTCAAGGTGCCGCGCGGCGCGCGCGTCTTGGTGCTGCAGGACGACCATTCGTCCGCGGTGCTGGAATGGGTGACGCGCGCGGGGGAGGGCGGCTTCACCGTCGAAACCGTGCGCCAGCCGGACGATGGCGATTGGACGCAAGCGGCGCTCGCCGCCATCGCGCGCCAAGGTGCGCCGCCCATCGCCATCGCCTCGATCTCGTCGGTGCATTGGTCCGATGGTGGCGTGGTCGATCTCGGCAAGGTCGCGCCGGCACTGCGCCAGGCCGGGGCCGCGCTGCTGGTCGACGCCACCCACAGCGCCGGCGTGCTCGATCTCGACGTGCGCGCGCTCGATCCGGACTTCGTGGCGTTTCCGACCTACAAGTGGCTGATCGGTCCCTACGCGCGCGCCTTCCTGTACGTCGCCAAGCGCCACCAGGGCGGTGTTCCGCTCGAACAGACAAGCTCCGGGCGGCGCGCCGTGGGTGCCGAACAAAAAGTCTATTTCGCCGACACGAACTACGTGGGCGATGCGCGGCGCTTCGACATGGGCGAGCGCGATCATTTCATCTCCATGGAGATGGCGGCCATCGGCATGGAGATGATGGCGCAGTGGGGCAGGGCGGCGATCGTCGAGCGGCTCGCCATGCTGACCGGCCGCCTCGCCGACGGGCTGCGCGGCGCGGGCATCGACATCCCCGACGCGCGCGTGCGCGCGCCGCACATCTTGAGTCTCGGCTTCCCCGGCGGCATGCCGCCGGCGCTGGTCGAGCGGCTCGCGGCCGAGAATGTCTACGCCGCGCCGCGGCTCGGCCGCCTGCGCATCAGCCCGCATGTCTACAACGACGAAGCCGACGTCGATCGCTTCGTCGAAGTTTTTCGCAAGGTGATGCCGGCGTAGGGGCTCTTTGGTCATTGCCGGACCCGATCCGGCAATCCATGGGAGCTTTCCGCCTGAAAGAGCGCCCACGCCTCATATCGGTGACGTCAGCATGGATACGCGGGTCAGGTCCGCGTATGACCATCGAAGATACGTCGCCCCATAGGTGACATTCCTCTTGACATAAGTCGCTTAATGGGGTACCAGGAGGTCAGTAAATCTCGCTCTTTCTAAAGGACGCCAGCCAGGTGACAGCGGCTGGTGGAGCGAGTGCGGTGCCTGCGGGCGGCGGCTCGTCACCTCTGCACCCGGGCGGCTTCGGGCATCATGCCTGCCGGTACTATGGCCGGCGCGGGAGGTGCTTTCCCTGGACTGGGACAGGAAAGGGTGGGTAACGCCCATCTAGACCGAGTCCCAGGATGCCTGGCCTGGAGCTGAGTCAGGAGGTGACAACCGCCTGACGAGAACCGCGGTGGAACGCCGAGAGGCGAGCGCGCTCCGTCTTTGAGCGCGCTGCCGCGCCCGCTTGGCGCGGAGAACTGACACATCCGTTTCTCGGCGTTCCGCTTCCTTTATTTGTTTTGTAGCCCGGATGGAACGAAGTGAAATCCGGGAGGGGCCTCGAAATCCGCGATGCTTCAGACCTGATCGTGATGGAGCCTGACACCACCGCCGGATTTATCTGACGAAGGTCGGGTTCTGAAGCGAGGTTTTTGGGACTGGCTTGGTCATAACTCGGGCGCACATGCGCCGCGAGAACGGGCGCGTTTATCCGCCCCCGCGAAGCGGGGGAGGGGGACCATCCGTAGCGCGGAGCGCGAAGGATGGTGGAGGGGGCGTCCGACTCGCCACTTCACTTTCGTTGAAAGAGTTTTGTCCAGGCCGACGCCCCTTCCACCGTGCTGCTGCGCAGCGCGGTCCCCCTTCCCCGCTATCGCGGGGCAGGAAAGATGGTCGCCCCATCGCGGCCTATAAAACGCGCCGGGCAGGTCGTATGATCCGCGGCACTCAATAAACAGGGGAAACGCCATGCTGAAAAAATCCATCATGATCGCCATTGCGGCGCCTGCGATCGGCGGTGTTGCGCATGCGCGATGATTTCTCGCGAGGTACGGTCATGCGAATCTGGATCGTAACGCTCGCGCTGGCGCTGATCGCCGGAGTCGCGCCGGCCGCGGCGCAGAATTATCCGTCGCGCACCATCACGCTGATCGTGCCGTTTCCGCCCGGCGGTTCGACCGATGTCGCCGGACGCATCCTGGCCCAGCATATGGGCGAAACCCTCGGCCAATCGGTCATCGTCGAGAACGTCGGCGGCGCCGGCGGCAGCATCGCGGTGGGGCGGCTCGCCCGCGCCACGCC